>JBPCMS010000012.1:0-68172 GCA_051002015.1 Acidimicrobiia bacterium | reverse complement strand
GAGGAATGCGGGACGGTGTACCCGTCCTCGTCCCGGATGGCGGCGACGTTGGCGGCGACGTCGTCGACCGTCATCGGACCGTCGCCCGGGGGTTGCAACCAGCCGGGGGTGAGGCCGATGAAGAACCGGCTGACCGAACCGCCACCCACCGACCAGATCTCGCCGCTGAGGGTGCACGCCTCGGAGGCGAGATAGGCGACTGCGGGCGACACCTGGGCCGGGTCGAACAGATCGGCGCTGGTGCCGAGCAACTCCATCGTCATCCTGGTCCTGGCGATCGGCGCCACCGCGTTGACGTTGATCCCGTACCGCTCGCCCTCCAGCTTGAGGACGTTCATCAGCCCGACCAGACCCAGCTTGGCGGCGCCGTAGTTGGTCTGGCCGAAGTTGCCGAGGATCCCCGATGCGCTCGAGGTCACCACGATTCGGCCGTAGCCCTGCTCCTTCATGTGGACGAAGGCGGGCCTGGTCACGTGGAAGGCGCCCTTCAGGTGGACGTCGAGCACCGCGTCGAGGTCGGGCCACACCAGCTTGGCGAAGGTCTTGTCGCGCAAGATCCCGGCGTTGTTGATCACCACATCGATCCGGCCGAACTCGGTGAGGGCCCGTTCCACGATCGATGCGGCCGCCTCGGGATCGGAGACGGAGGCATGATCGGCGACGGCGACCCCGCCTGCGGCCCTGATCTCGTCGACCACGGCGGCGGCGGCGCTGGTGCCCGACCCGGTGCCGTGGACGTCACCGCCCAGGTCGTTGACGACGACGGCAGCGCCCAGCGAGGCGAGCAGCAGGGCGTGTTCCCGGCCCAGCCCGCCTCCGGCGCCGGTGACGATGGCGACGCGATCGGTGAAGTCCACCATGGACCGGGAGCTCCTCTCAACGAGTGCGGCACGATAGCCGGGGGCGTACCCGATTCACCCCGGTACCATCGCCCCATGAAAGGGAACGAGGCGTCGGGCCCGATCCGGACGCTGCCGCCCATCACACCCGAGGCAGCGGGTGGCGGCCACCGATCGTCGGCCCCGCCGGACCGGCGGTGGATCCCGCTCGCCGCCGTCGCCGCCGCCATCGCCGTCTTCACCGCCATCGGCATCTTCGAGTCCGCCCCGCCCCAGCAGGAGGCGCAGCAGGAGCGCACCAGCCAGACCGCACCCAGCCTGGCAGGCGACGCCTCGCCCACCACCACCTCCGCCCCGGACGCACCGTCGCTGGCCGCCCTCATCCCCGGGCTCGACCACAGCCCCACCGTGCTCTTCCGGCCAGACGGCGACAGGACCGCGGTCGCCTCGTGGTATCTGCGCTCCTCCGAGCCGCGCACCAGCATCACCTGGGGGGCCAACAGCGTCGTCGCCGCCCTCGACGCGGCCCGCTCCCTGGTGATGGCGGTGACCAACGAGGGCGCCAGCACGCTGTGGGTGGGGTCGGCGCCGGTGGTGGCGCCGGCCTTCATCGACATCGGGGGTGCGGCCTGGCATCCCACCGACCCAGGCCGGCTCGCCTTCGTGGGCAGGGCGCCGGGCTCGGACGCCTACCACCTGTACACCGCGCAGGGTCGCTCCACCGGCGGTATCACCGATCTTGTCGACCTGGGACGGTCGCCCGGCCGCGCCGAGCTGGTCGCCTGGGGGGACTGGGGGTTCCTGCTGTCACGTCTGGTGGAGCCGTCGCTGCGGCTGTGGGAGGTGCCCGACCTGGAGGATGATGAGGGTGCCACCACCAGCGAGCTACTGCACATCGCCATCCTGCTCGATGCCGATGGGCGGCCCCACCGATCGTTCCCGGGGTTGCCGGCCGCGGTCGGCCCCAACGGGGAGATGGTGATCCAGCCTCGGATCGCCTCCTACCGGGCGGCCATCGCAGCCGGTCACACCGACGAGGAGCTCGGCTTCGTCGGCGAGGTGATGCTGATCGGTGAGCGGGACCTCGGCCTGACCACGGCGGTGGTGGTCGGGCCCGACCAGATCGCGACCAGCGCCCGGTTCCTCCTCGACCAGCGGACCATGGCCTCCGGCGCCGTCGGCTTCGTCTTCACCCCCGACGGGGCGGCCGTGGCCATGGTGGCGCACCAGGACGGCCGGATGGTGGTGACCACCTCCCACCTGCATTCCAACAGCACCATCCGCACCTTCGTCGACGCCGACCGGGTCATCGGCTTCAGCCGGGACGGCGTCTACCTCATCACCCAGAACGAGGAGGCCGGGCATCTCCTGCTCCTCGACTGGATCAGGGGATCGTCGGTGCGGATCCCGTTCACCCTGGGCCGGGTCTTCGTCTTCGACATCTGAACAGCGAGCCCTCGCCGGGTAGCGAGGTCGGCCAGGTCGGGGCGCCACCCCACGTTCTTAGGAGCGAAGCGCGTCATGCATGACGCGTTTCGCTCCTAAGAAAACCGCAGGGGCTCCGCCAGGTCGCCCCGATCGGCGATCTCGACCTCGCCGAGCCCGAGCCAGCCGGCCATCGTCTCCAGCTCGGAGCGCAGCTGGCGTGCCACGTGCATCCGGTCGACGCCGGGCTCGGCGTATGCCCCGCGCACCAGAAGCCGCGAGCCCTGGCGATCCGCCTTCAGGTCGACCCTGGCCACCAGGTCGCCGTCGAGCAGGAAGGGGAGCACGTAGTAGCCGTGGACCCGCTTCGGCTCCGGCACGTAGATCTCGATCCGGTAGAAGAAGTCGAACAACCGCTCGGTCCGATCACGGTGCCACACCAGCGGGTCGAACGGGCTGAGCAGCGCCGTCCCCCGCGTCCGGCGGAGCGGCACCGCCTCGGGGTGCAGATACACCGGGCCCTTCCAGCCGGCGACTTCGACCTGCTCCAACTCCCCGGAGGCGGCGAGCCGGGCGAGCAGGGGACGGGCGACCGGGACCTTGATCCGGTAGTAGTCGGCCAGGTCGGCCACGGTGCCGATGCCGTGGTGCCGTGCCGCCCGCAGCAGCTGGCGTCGGTAGGCCTCATGGCCAGGGACCATCTCCCCGTCGAGCTGCGCCGGTGGGATCACCCGCGCCGGCAGATCGAACAACTTGATGAAATTGGGGCCGCGGTAGGTGGCGATGCGGCCGGTGATGTACAACCGGTCGAGGGCGATCTTGCCCGGGCCCCACCCCCACCACGAGGCGGTGCGGGTGCCTGGGTTGGCCAGATCGGAGACCGTCAGCGGGCCGCGGTCGACGACCTGGCGGTACACCGACTCGACGTAGCCGGGATGCTGTGTCTCGAGCCGCTGCACCACCCCCCACGCCGGCTCGTTGGCCATCGCATGCCGGTACAGGGGATAGGTGTCGATGGGGAGCAGCGAGGCCATGTGCGCCCAGTACTCGAAGACCTCGCCGGAGGCGGTGGTGAACTGGTCGAGGGCGTCGCGGTCGTACGGCCCCAGCCGGGCGAACACCGGCAGGTAATGGGCCCTGGCAAGCACGTTGACCGAGTCGAGCTGGAGCAGCCCGATCCGGTCGAACAGCCGGCGGAAATGGCGAACGTCGACCCGGCCGGCCGGTCGCCGCACGCCGAAACCCTGGGCGGCAAGAGCGAAATTCCGCGCCTGAGCCACGGTGAGCGATCGCATCGGGTCCCCCTGGTCGGTATGGCTAACTTAGTCTGATGCTCCGTCGCATCCTCCCCAGCCTCCGCACCGTGCTGCTCCTGGGGCCCTTCCTGATCTCCACCCTCTTGTTCGCCCTGGTCGTGCTGGTGATCTCGTACATCAAGAAGGACGCCCCGCAGATCGACCGGATCATCCGCTTCTGGAGCCGGCTCTTTCTCCGCACCGCCCCACTCCGTCTCGAGATCGAAGGGCAGGAGCACATCGATCCCAGCCGGCAGTACGTGTTCGTCGCCAACCACCTCTCCAACTTCGACATCCCGGTGATGCTGCTCACCGCCCCGGTGCCGATCCGGTTCCTGGCCAAGAAGGAGCTCTACCAGATCCCGGTCCTTGCCCAGGCGATGACCCGGATCGGGATCATCAAGACCGACCGGCAGAGCCAATCAGCCGCCCACGCCGAGATCAACGAGGGGGTGGCCGCCGCCAAGCGCCGGGGCCATTCGCTGATCATCTTCCCCGAGGGCACCAGGAGCGACGACGGGAACCTGGCCCCGTTCAAGAAGGGCGCCTTCCGCATCGCCATCACCAACCAGCTCCCCGTGGTGCCGGTCACCATCCACGGCACCTGGCAGGCCTGGCCCCCCGGATCGAGGCTGATCTACCCGAGCCTCGCCAAGGCCGTCGTCCACCAGCCCATCCCCACCCGCGACCTCACCGTGCTCGACATCAACGCTCTCAAGAACCGGGTCCGGGATGCGGTCGCCTCGGCGTTGCCCGAAGACGCCATCGGTTGAGCCGAGACCCGTCGGGTTCGGCCGGATCGGCGCTCGGCCGTGACTATATATTTCTAGTCATGTCTGACACGACGCTGCCTCTCTCCGAGGTGAAGAAGCGGCTTTCGGAGTTCGTCGACCGGGTCGAGTACCACCATTAACGGGTCGTGGTGTCCCGCCGCGGCCGACCGGCCGCAGTGCTGGTCAGCCCTGATGACCTTGAGGCCCTGGAGGAGACCCTCGACATCCTCTCCGAGCCGGGCGCCCTCGAGGAGATCAGGCGGGCCCAGGAGGCAATCGATGCCGGTGACGTTGTCACCGGCGAAGAGCTGCGCGCCAAGTACCTCGATAGGTGACCGACTGGCGCCTGATCGTCGCCCCTTCGGCCGAACGAGACCTTGCCCGCCTACCGGAGCGGGTCGCCACCGCCGTGGTGGAGTTCATGCTCGGCCCGCTGCTAGAGAACCCTCATCGCGTCGGAAAGCAGCTGTCACCGGGAGCTGCGGGGCTATCTCACGGCGCGTCGGGGCCCGTACCGAATCGTCTACCGGATGAACGACGGGCAGAGCACGGTCGAGGTGGTCCGGATCGACCACAGAGCACAGGCCCATCGACCACGGTGAGTCGAGGAGCCGGGCAGGCCGTGCAGCGGGAGCGTCGGTCAGTCGTAGATGCCGGTCAGCCAGGTGGCGCCTTCCCTGACCTCGCACAGGAAGGCCCCGGCCGAGGTGACGATCTGGTAGCGGTCGGCATGCGGCTCCCCGTCCCACCACCGCCCCAGCCGACGCCACGGCCCCGCCCACGACAGCACCGACTCCCACCGGCTTCCCAGCCGGACCCGTTCCGGCATCCCCCCGTCCCACTCCACCTCGAAGGGAACCGCCCCGTCCGGGACCAGGGCGGGGGACGGCGTCGGGACCGCCCCGGGCCATGGCGCTGACGGGTCGCCGGCGGGGGCGGGGGGAGGATCGTCCCACCGGCTCCAATGGATCCGGTCCCCCGGGTCGCGTCCCCCCCGGGGAAGGGCGACCAGCACCCGGTCGGGGCCGACCAGCGCCTGGGTCTGGACCAGGGTGCGATGGGTCTCGGCCGCCCTCCTGGCGTCCTCGTGGAGGGCGAGCTGCCTGCCCCGGTCGGAGAGGTCGGCGGGAGCCAGTCGCAGCCGCACCACCCCACCACCGATCCCCGGCCCGCGGCGCAGCCGGGCCTCGTCGAGCCAGGCGGCGAGCTGCCAGCGGATCCGGTCGCTCAGCGTCGACTCGTCGAAGGGATCGGTGTTGCGCCAGGTGCGGGATCGGGTGGCGCCGCCAGCAGACTCCGCCTCGACCACCACCCGGAAAGGGGTCGATCCCCAGCGACCGGTCTCGGTGAGAAGCCGGTGGGCCAGAGCCCTCCCCACGAAGGCGGCCTGCTCCAGGTTGTCGAGCGGCGGGTCGAACCGCTCCTCCACCGCCAGATCGACCGGGATCTCCCTGGGTTGCGGTCTGCGGTCCTCACCTCTGGCCAACCGATGCGCATCCAACCCATCGGCGCCGAAGCGGGTGACCATCGCCTGGCGGGGCAGATCGGCAAGCTGTCCCAGGGTGGTGATCCCCAGCCAACGAAAGGTGGCGGCAAGCTCCTCCCGGCCAAGCGAGGCCACGTCGAGCGAGCGGAGGAAACTGCGGTCGTCCTCGACCACCAGCGGCTCCCCCATCGCCATCTCGGCGGCGCAGCGGGCGGAGAACGGCCCGGCGGCGAGCCCGATCCGGTGGCCGGGCCCGGCGACCCCTTCGATCGCCTCGACCACCCGCCCCACCAGGACCCACTCGTCACCGAAGTAGCGGACGGCGCCGGTGACCGGAGCCAGCAGCATCCCCGGCTGCACCACCTCGACCCGGGGGATCAACCCCTCGACGGCGCGCACCACCGGCTCGAAGCCGACCGCCTCGGCGGTCGGGTCGCTCGCCAGGGAGCGGATCGCAGGGCAGATGGCCTCGGCCTGGCGGCGGCGCATCCCCACGGTCACCCCGGCGGCGGCGGCCTCGGGGTTGACCGCAACCACCCGATGGTCGGCTCCGATCGCTTGGGCCGGCTCACCCGGCGGCGTATCGGGCCGGCGCAGTGCCCAGTCGGGATACCACACGCAGAGCGTCCGCTCCATGGTCCTCCACCTCGATGATCCGGGTCATCCCCTTGACCGCCTTCCCCGACGCCTCCAGCACCAGCCGCCGGCGCAGCAGCCGTCCGTGCCCGGCCCCGGTCCCCTCCCAGCTGATCCGGCGTCCCTCCAGCCGGAGCTGGGCCAACCCGCCCGGCAACATCCCCGACAGCGGGTTGAGCACCAGCGGGGTCCCCTTGCTCCGCACCGCAGAGGCCAGGGTGCGCAGCGGGGCCTCCTTCACCTGGCGGGGAACCTCGGCGTATACGGCGCCCATCCCGTCGAGCAGCCCTGCCACCACCCGGGCCCAGGTCACCGGGTCGTCGCAGCGCACCACCACCAGGCGGTCCGGGTCGATCCCCACCTCCCAGGCGGCCGAGGGGCACAGCCAGCCGCGCACGTCGACGCAGGCCACGGAGCCCTCGATGGCTGCCCCCGCCGCCATCGACAGCCCCAACCTGGTCAGCCCCATTCCGGCGGGGCCGTGCAGCCCGACCACCTGACCGGGGACGGGAACCAGCGGGACGGTCTCCCGGGGCGGCGGGGCGGGCAGATGGCGGCGGAGCATGGCGACGGTGTCGTCCCGATCCGATCGGGTGAGGTCGGTGGTGGTGACATGTTCGGGCACCCTGTCCGGTGCCATGGTCAACATCCTGGTTGCTGGCACCTCTCTCCACCTGTTCCTCCGGGCCTCACACCCTATCGAACATATGTTCGATTCACAAGAGGAGATTTGCTGTACACATGGCTCTTCGGCTGACGCCTCATCGCGGTGCGGTTGGGGACCCCAGCCCCAACCGCCGAGCTCCACCCAACGGCGGAGCCTCTTGCTCATGGGGCCGGCCCCCGGAGTAGCCTGCCCTGACAGAGCCCACCGAAAGGAGCTGCTTCGTGTCTGTTGCCAAGGTGATCGAGATCACATCGACCTCCCCCGGATCCTTCGAGGACGCCATCCGCAAGGGTCTGGCCAAGGCGCAGAAGACGGTGGACGGCATCAAGGGAGCGTGGATCTCCGAGCACAAGGTCGAGCTGGCCGACGACGGCACCATCAAGCACTTCCGGGTCGACATGAAGCTGACGTTCATCCTCGATGACTGACCGCGGGTTCTCCCCACCAAGACAGCGAAGGGCCCTCCCCGATGGGGAGGGCCCAGTCGCGTTTAGGTTCGGGTCCGGGTCCTAGAAACCGCTCTCGAAGTCGTCCTCGAAGGAGACCACGGTGCGCGACCCGGACGAGGTCGGGCTGCCGGAACGGCTCTCACCGCTCCTGCTGTCCGAGCGGCCGTCGGCGCGGCTGTCCGAGCGGCTGTCGGATCCACGGCCCTGACCACCCCTGCTGTCACGGTCCCGCCGGCCGCTGTCGCGACCTCCGCGGTCGCGTCCACCGTCGCGACGGCCACCGCTGTCGCGCCTGCGATCGTCGTAGCCGCCTCCGTTTTCCGAGGCCTCGAGGGGCTTGGCGCCGGGCTTCATCTCGAGCTCGATCCCGTCGGCGAGGTCGAGGCTGACCTTGCCCCTGTCGTCGATCTCGCGGACCACGACCTGGACCTTGTCACCGAGGGAGAGGACATCCTCGACCACGGCGATGCGGCGGCCGCCACCCATCTTGGAGATGTGGAGCAAACCGTCACGCCCCGGGAGGATGTTGACGAACGCACCGAACTTGGTGATGTTCACCACCTCGCCCTGGTAGATCTCGCCCACGTTCGCCTCCGGCGGGAAGCCGATGGCGAGGATGCGCTCCTTGGCGAGCTGCATCGAGGCGGTGTCGGCGGCGCCGACCCGGACCGTGCCGTCGTCGTCGATCTCGATGGTGGCCCCGGTCTCCTCCTCGAGCTCACGGATGACCTTGCCCTTGGGCCCGATGACCTCGCCGATGCGGTCCCTCGGGATCACGATCGACTCGATCTTGGGGGCGTTGGGGGCGAGCTCGGCCCGAGGCTCGGCGATGACCGCGGTCATCGCATCGAGGATGAACAGCCGGGCGTCACGGGCCTGGTGCATCGCCTTGATGAGCACGTCGGCGGGCAGCGACTCGATCTTGGTGTCGAGTTGGAGCGCGGTGATCATGTCACGGGTCCCCGCCACCTTGAAGTCCATGTCGCCGAGGGCGTCCTCGGCGCCGAGGATGTCGGTCAGCGTGATGAACCGGCCGTCGTGGGCGATCAGCCCCATGGCGATGCCCGCCACCGGAGCGGCGATGGGCACGCCTGCGTCCATCAACGACAGCGACGAGCCGCACACCGATGCCATCGAGGACGACCCGTTCGACATCAGCACCTCTGACACGAGACGGAAGGCGTATGGGAAGTCCTCCACCGGTGGGATCACCGGGAACAGGGCTCGCTCGGCGAGGGCTCCGTGCCCGATCTCGCGCCGCTTGGGACCGCGCATGAAGCCGGTCTCGCCGGTGGCGAACGGCGCCATGTTGTAGTGGTGCATGTAGCGCTTGGTTTCCTCGACCGAGATGGTGTCGAGCATCTGCTCCATCTTGGTCATGCCCAGCGTGGTGACGTTGAGCACCTGGGTCTCGCCCCGCTGGAACAGACCCGACCCGTGGACCTCGGGGAGCACCCCCACCTCGATGGTGAGCGGCCGGACGTCGGTGAGGCCCCGGCCGTCGAGCCTGATGCCGTCACGGACCACCCGGTCCCGCATCATGGTTTTCTGCACCGACCGGAAGGCTCTCTTCGATGCGGCCGCCAAGGCGGCGTCGTCCTCGGGGATTGCCAGCTCGGCCATCACCTCGTCGGCGACCCGCTTCTCGGTGAGCAGCCGCTCGGTCTTGTCGGCGATGATCCCCATCGCCTCCAGCCTGGGGCGGGCGATGGTGGCGACCCGGTCGTACACCTCGGCCGAATAGTCCTCGACCACGGGCCATTCCACCGGCTCCGGTTCGCCCAGCTGGCGGCGCAGCTCGAGCTGGAGGTCGACGATGGCGGCGATGTGGTCCTTGGCCGCCTCGAGACCTCGGGCCACGGTCTCCTCGTCGCTGGCGGGGGCGCCGTCCTGGACCATCCGGTACCCGTTCTCGGTGGCACCGGCCTCGACCATGGCGATGTCGACACCGCCGGCCTCGTTGCGCCTCCCGGCAACCACGATCTCGAAGACGGACTCGTCCATCTCCTCGAAGGTGGGGAAGGCGATCCAGTCGCCGTCACGCAGCGCCAGTCGGACGGCGCCGATGGGACCCAGGAACGGGATGGCGCTGACGGTCAGGGCCGCAGACGCCGCGTTGAGTGCCGGAACGTCGTAGGGGTTGACCAGGTCGGCCGCCAGGATGGTGGCGACGACATGGGTCTCGCACCGGTAACCGTCGGCGAACGCCGGGCGGAGCGGTCGGTCGATCAGGCGGGCGGTGAGCGTCGCCTTCTCGGTGGCGCGTCCCTCACGTCGGAAGAACGAGCCGGGGATCCGACCCACGGAGTACATCCGCTCCTCGACGTCGACGGTGAGCGGGAAGAAGTCCTGTCCCTCGCGCACCGACCTGCTGGCCGTTGCGGTGACGATGACTTCGGTGTTGCCGACGGTGGCCACGACGGCCCCATCGGCGAGTTGGGCGAGCTTGCCCGCCGAGAAGACGACTTCCTTGTCGCCTATCCGGCCACGAACGGTGGTCTCTGCCACGCGTGTTCTCCTCTGTTGTTGGAGGAGACACTGACCAATTGGCAGTGGTGGGAGCTCCCGGTCGGGGGATCCGAGAGCGCCCGCCACTGACAACTGGTGGGTGTCCCCTGCTTCTGCTTCGGGCCGCCGACCGAGTCGCTGCGGCTCCGTGCGGGTGGGACGGGCGAGCCGTCCGACCCTCGACACCCTCAGCGGCGCAGGCCCAGCCTGGCGATGAGGGAGCGGTAGCGCTCGACGTCCTGATTGCGCAGGTAGCCGAGCAGACGGCGCCGCTTGCCGACCATCGTCAGCAGTCCTCGCCGGCTGTGGTGATCCTTCTGGTTCGACCGCAGATGCTCGGTGAGGTGGTTGATGCGCTCGGTCAACAGGGCCACCTGGACCTCAGGGGATCCGGTGTCGGCCTGGTGGGAACCGAACGATTCGATGATGGTCTGCTTCTCTTTCAACTGCGTGTCCTTCACGACAGGGGGCATTCCGACCGATGGGGCTGAGCATCGCGCTGCGGCGGTGAGACCCATCACGCGGAGGTGCGGCGGACGAACGTCCGAGCCGCAAGTGTAGCCGGAGAGGGCCGTTCCGCCAACCTCGCCCCGACGATGCATCCCTCCGAGGAGCGAGTAGGGTTCCGACTTCGCATGCCAGCAGCGCCCCCTGCAGCCGTACCTCCCCCAACCACCCACGGCCCCCGGGGGGCCATGCTCCCGCTCACCATCGGCGCCATCGGGGTGGTGTACGGCGACATCGGCACCAGCCCGCTGTACGCCTTCCGGGAGGTCTTCACCGAGGAGCACAACATCCCGGTGCAAGACGCCAGTGTGCTCGGGGTGCTGTCCCTGATCTTCTGGGCGCTGGTACTCATCATCGCCATCAAGTACGTCTCGGTGGTGATGCGGGCCGACAACGACGGCGAGGGGGGCATCCTCTCGCTCACCGCCCTGGTCGCCCCCACGGCGCCGGACCGGGTGCGTCGGGCGAGGCTGGTGATGCTCGGGCTGTTCGGCGCCGCCATGCTCTCCGGGGAAGGGGCGATCACCCCGGCCATCTCCGTGCTCTCCGCCGTCGAGGGGGTCGAGTTGGCGGCGCCGTCGCTGGCCAGGTACGTGGTGCCGGCTGCCCTGGTCATCCTGGTGGCGCTGTTCTCGATCCAGCATCGCGGGACCCACGTGGTCGGCAGGCTCTTCGGCCCGGTGATGCTGGTCTGGTTCGCGGTGATCGCCGTCCTCGGGTTGATGCGGGTTCTCGACGAGCCGGGCGTGCTCGCCGCGGTCAACCCGTGGTACGCCTACGAATTCATCGCCGATCACACCACCAGAGCCTTCATCGCCCTCGGCTCGGTCTTCTTGGTGGTGACCGGCGGTGAGGCGCTGTACGCCGACATGGGGCACTTCGGGGCCCGGCCGATCAAGCGGGGCTGGTTCGCCGTGGTGATGCCGGCGTTGCTGCTCAACTACGCCGGGCAGGCGGCCCTCCTGCTCAACGACCCCGAGGCGGTGCGGAGCCCGTTCTTCCTGCTCGCCCCTGGGTGGGCGTTGTACCCGCTGATCGGGCTGGCGACGGGGGCGACCGTCATCGCCAGCCAGGCGTTGATCTCGGGGGTGTTCTCGCTCACCCACCAGGCGGTCCAGCTCGACTTCATCCCCCGCATGGATGTCCGACACACCTCCGAGGAGGCCCACGGCCAGGTCTACGTCCCCACGGTGAACTGGGGTCTGCTCCTCGCCTGCGTCGGGCTGGTCCTCGGGTTCCGCACCTCGGCCAACCTGGCGGCCGCCTACGGCGTGGCTGTCACCGCAACCATGCTGATCACCAGCATCCTCATCGGGGTGTACGCCAGGGAGCACTGGGGTTGGAGCCGGGCCAAGGTGGGGGTCATCATCGGCGGGTTCCTCCTCGTCGACCTGACTTTCCTCTCCGCCAACCTGGTCAAGATCCCGGCCGGCGGCTGGTTCCCGCTGGTGCTGGCCGCCCTGCTCTACGCCCTGATGCGCACCTGGAGGGTGGGAAGGGCGCATGTGGCCAGGATGCTCCGCCGTGGCGAGCAGCCCCTTCCAGCCGTGATCTCCAGCCTGTCCCGCAAGACCGACCTGCGGCGGATCAACGGCACCGGCGTCTACCTGTTCCCCATCAAGGGTCGGGTTCCGCCGGCCTTCCTGGCCAACCTGCGCCACAACGAGGCGATCCACGAGTCGGTGGTCTTCCTCGCCGTCCGCATCGAGACCACCCCACGGGTCCCCCGCGCCCGGCGCGAGGAGGTCGTGCATCTGGGGAGCCGGTTCTACCAGGTGACCCTGAGGTACGGGTTCATGGAGGAGCCGAACGTCCCGATGGAGCTGGGGCATCTCATCGCCGAGGTGGGGTTCGACCCGCTCCACACCACCTACTTCCTGGGAACGGAGTCGACGGTGAGCCGCCCAGGGTTCGGGCTGAGCACGGTCTCCGAGCGTGTGTTCCAGTTCATGCACCGCAACGCCCGCAGCGCCGCCGCCTACTTCAAGCTACCCACCGAGCGGGTCGTCGAGATCGGCACCGCGGTCGACATCTAGGCGGCTGGCGAACGGCGGCAGTTGGCGGCGAGCGGCGGTGAACGGCGGCCATTGGCGGCAAACCTAAGGTTCCTGCGTGTCGCCACGACACGTAATCCGCTGAAGTTCGGCCAGCGACGGCCGCTTCTGGCGGCTTCTGCCGAACCTAAGGTTCTGCGTACCCCTGGCGAGTACCAATCCGCTGAAGTTCGGCCACCATCGCGCTCACACCAAGGGCCCGCCGGCGGACACGGGCCAGGGAGGTTGGTTCGAGTCCCATGGTCCAGCCGGCCCTCCGGCGGTCGGTATCAGCCGTCGATCAGGGCCTCGATCTCGACCTCGACCAGCCAGGTGGGATCGAGCAGACCGGCCACCACGACCATGGTGGCGGCAGGGGAGGCGGCGCCGAACAGCTCGGCGTGGGCCCGACCCACCCCGTCGGCGTCGGCGGCATCCACGATGAACATCCTGGTACGCACCACGTCCTCGGGGCGGGCGCCCAGCCCGGCCATGGCGGCGACGACGATCTCGCCGCAGCGGAGCATCTGGTCGTAGGCGGTTGCCGCCACCTCCCCACCCGGCGCCGGAACCGGGCCGGTGCCGGCCACCAACACCCGGTCGCCCACTCGGACCGCCCGGCTGAACCCGTACCGGGTCTCGTACGGCGAGCCGGAGGCGACCCGGGAGCGGGTCACGGAAGCGATCCCGCCTCGGCCGCCAGAAGCCGGGCCGCCTCCTCGGCGTCGCGACCGATCTGGGCCACCAGCGCGTCGATCCCGTCGAACCGTCGCTCCTCCCGGATGCGGGAGACGAACGCCACCTCCACCACCCGGTCGTACAGGTCGATGTCGGCGTCGAGCAGGTGGACCTCGAGCACCTCGGCGGTTGCGCCGAACGTCGGCCGGACCCCGATGTTGGCCACCCCTGCCACGGTGCCGTCGCCGAGCCCGACCCACACCGCATACACGCCCCGCTGGGGGACCGCCTGGCCGGGGGCCAGCACCAGGTTGGCGGTGGGATAGCCGATCGACCGGCCCCGACCGTCGCCGCGCACCACCGTGCCCCTTACCATGAACCGCCTCCCCAGGATGTGCCCGGCGGTTCCCAGGTCGCCTTCCGCCAGGGCGGCTCGGACGTCCGAGGCTCGGAACGCCCCCTCGGTACCGCCCACCAGCGCCACCGGGGTCACGGTGAACCCGTGGGCGGCGCCCAGCCGGGTGAGCAGGTCGACATCGCCCTCCTGGCCCACCCCGAAGCGGAAGTCCTCCCCGACCGACACCACGGCGCAGTCGAGGGCGTCGACCAGCACCTCGGTGACGAAGGCTGCGGCGGAGAGATGGCGCAACTCGTCGTCGAAGTCGAGCACCGCCACCTGATCCACCGCCAGCTCCTCGAACTGGTCGAGCTGCTGGTCGAGCGTGGTGAGCCGGGCCGGGATCCGGTCGGGAGCCAGCAGGGTGGCCGGATGGTTCCGGAAGGTGACCACGGTGAGGGCGAGGCCCATCCTCGCGGCGAGCTCGCCGAGGGAGACGATCACCGCCCGGTGGCCACGGTGGACCCCGTCGTAGACCCCGACCGTCGCCGCCGCCCGCCGCTCCGGCGCCGGCCACGACCGGTAGGGGCCCTCCAGCACCTTCACGACAGCACCACCTCGGGCATGGCCCTCACCCCGTCGATGGTGTAGACGGCGAGCAGCCCGCCGGCGCCGTCGGTGAGACGGACGACACCGTCGCCGGGGGCACCGTCGCCGAGGGCGCGGCTGGCGAAGGGGACGCCATGCCTCACCCCCTCCGCGGTGTCCGGATCGACGATGACCGCGGGGAGATCGGGGAGGCCGTCTGCGGGGGACAGGACCAGATCGGTCAGCCGCTCCTCGTCGGCGGCCAGGCTGAGGGCGTCGACGGTGTGCGCCGAGCCGACCCGATGGCCGCCGTTGGCGGTGCGCCGCAGGGAGGTGAGGTAGGCCCGCCCGCCAAGCGCCCCGGCCAGATCGTCGGCCAGGGTACGGATGTAGGTTCCGGTGGAACAGCGGACCCGGAGGGTGACCTCCGGGTAGTCGCAGGGGGCGAAGTCGATCACCTCGATGTCGTGGATGGTCACCGGACGCGCCTCTCGCTCCACCTCGACGCCCTGGCGCGCCATTGCGTAGAGCCTGCGTCCGCCCACGCGGCGTGCCGACACCATCGGCGGCACCTGGAGGATGCGACCGGTGAAGCGGCCGAGCACGGCGTCCACGTCGTCCTCGGTCACCGCCATCGGCTCCCGGGAGAGGACGGCCCCGTCTGCGTCGAGGGTGTCGGTGGCCACCCCGAACCGGGCGGTGGCAACGTACTCCTTGGGCGCCTCCTGTACGAAGCGGAGCAGGCGGGTGGCGCGCCCCAGGGCCAGCACCAGCAGACCGGTTGCCATCGGGTCGAGCGTCCCGGCGTGCCCCACCTTCTTCTGACCGGCGATGCCCCGCACCTTGGCGACGACATCGTGCGACGTCCACGTCTTCGGCTTGTCGACCAGCAGAAACCCGTCGATGCGGCTCATCGCATCGCCTCGCGCACCAGCTCGATGGCCTGCTCGATGCTCCCGGCCACGGTGAAGCCCGAGGCGTTGTGATGGCCACCGCCGCCCAGCCTGCTCGCCACCGCCGCCACGTCGACCGCGCCCCGCGAGCGCAGGCTGCCCTTGGTGCTGGCCCCGTCGAGCTGGCGCAGGAGCAGGGCCACCCCGGCCTCCTCGGCGATCCTGATCAGGTCGATCAGCCCATCCGCCTGCTCGTAGGAGATCTCGGCGGCGGCTAGGTCGGCGGCGGTGAGGCTCGACCAAACCAGCGATCGCTCCGGCTCGAGGACCGCCCTCCCCAGCACGGCGGCGGCAAGCCCGAGGTAGCCGAAGGGAACCTCGGCGAACAGGTGCTGGCCGATGCGATCGGGAGCCACCCCGGCCTCGAGCAGGTAGGCGGCAATCCGGTGCACCCCGGGGCTGGTCGATGAGTACTGGAACCGGCCGGTGTCGGTGACGATCCCGGCGTAGAGCGCCTCGGCGACCCCGCGGTCGATCGGCCAGCCGAGGTGGGCCAGCACCCTGGCCACCAGCTCGGCCGTTGCCCCGGCATGGGGATCGATCCAGGAGACGTCGCCGAACGCCTCGTGGGTGACATGGTGGTCGATGACGGCGACCGCCCCCGCCCGCTCGGCGATGGGAGCGGCGCTCCCCAGCCGGCTCCGCTCGGCGCAGTCCAGAACCACCAGCAGATCGAACGTCTCCGGCACCTGGCTGACGGGGACCAGCCCCTCGGTGTCGAGGAAGCGAAGGGTGTGGGGCATGACGAACGGCTCCCCGAACGTGGACCATGCCTGCCTGCCGGAGAGCGTGGCGCTACGGGCGATGCCGATCATCGAGCCGAGGGCGTCGCCATCCGGCCCGACGTGGCCGACGGTGACGATCGTCCTGGCCCCGGCCAGTGCCTCGGCGACCGCCTCGATCCCCTGGCTCACGACGGCTCCTCGATCGGTTGGTCGATCACCACGGGAGGCTCCTGCTCGAGCTGGTGCAGGAGCTGCGACATTCGCAGGCCCCGCTCCACCGCCTCGTCCGGGGTGAACGTGAGGATCGGGGTGTACTTCATACGGACCTGACCGCCCACCTGGCCCTGGAGATGGGGGGCGGCGTGATCCAGCGCCTCGGCCGTCTCCCGCTGCTCATCCTCGGTCCCCATCACCGTGTAGTACACGGTGGCCCGGCGCAGATCCGGCGAGGTGTCGACCCCGGTGACGGTGACGAACCCGATCCTGGGGTCCTTGAGCCTGGCCACCTCCTCGGCGATGACCTCGCGCAGCAGCTCGTCGACCTTGCGCATCCGTGATGAGCGGGGCTGCTTCACGTGACCCTCTCCACCGGGGTGCGGTCGATGGCCAGCACCTCGATGTCGTCGCGCAGGTCGAGCCACCGCTCCACCGAGTGCACCACCCGGGTGAGGTGTCCCGCCTCACCGGAGACGGCGGCGATCCCCAACGTCGCCTTCTGCCATTTGTCCTGGTCGTCGACCTCGGCCACGGCGACGCCGAAGGTCGTGGCGAGCTGGGAGGTGACCGACTTCACGGTGTGCCGTTTCTCCTTGAGCGACCGTGCCCCCCTGATGCGGAGCTCGACACGGAGCGCGATGGCGTGCATCGTCCCACCGGGCTCAGGTACGGGCCACTTGCCTGACCTCGTACGACTCGACGAAGTCACCTTCCTTGATGTCGCGGAAGTTCTCGAGACCGATGCCGCATTCGAAGCCGGTGTTGACCGTGGCCACGTCGTCCTTGAACCGGCGCAGCGAGGTGATGCGCCCGTCGTACACCACCACGCCGTCGCGCACCAGGCGGGCGCTGGCGTTGCGGTTGATCGTGCCGTCGGTGACGTACGAGCCGGCGATGGTGCCAAAGCGCGGGGACCGGAACGTCGCCCTGACCTCGGCCGACCCCAGGAAGGTCTCGACCTCCTCGGGGGCGAGCTCACCCACCAGCAGCGACTCGACGTCCTCGAGCAGCTCGTAGATGATGGGGAAGGTGCGGATGTCGATGCCCCGCTCCTTGGCGGCATTGCGGGCCCCGGCGTCGGGGCGGGTGTTGAACCCGTAGATGACCGCCTCGGAAGCCTCGGCCAGGGAGACGTCGTTCTCGGTGATGCCGCCCACCCCGCCATGGATGATGTGAACCGAGGCGTCCGCCCGCTTGATCTTGGCGACTGCGTCCCTGATCGCTTCGAGCGAGCCGTGAGCATCCGCCTTTACCACGATGCGCAGCTCGGCGTCGTCCTGGGTGCGGAGCTGCTCCAGCAGCTGACCCAACCGCTCGGTGGCGGTGGGGACGACCAGATCATGGGTCCGCAGCTCGTACACCCGGTCCTCGGCCAACTTGCGGGCGGTGCGTTCGTTCCTGACCACCTCGAACATGTCGCCGGCGGATGGGACGTCGTCCCACCCCATCACCACCGCCGGGGCGCTGGGACCGGCCTTGGCCAGCTTGGCGCCGTTCTCGTCGAACAGGGCGCGGACCCTGCCGGGGACGGTGCCGGCGACGATGGCGTCGCCGGGCTTGAGGGTGCCCCGCTGCACGATGACGGTGGCCACCGGCCCGCGACCGACCTCAAGCCGGCTCTCGATGACGGTGCCGACGGCGGGAGCCGACGGGTTTGCCTTGAGCTCGGCCACCTCGGCCACCAGCGAAACCATCTCCAGCAGCTCGTCGACCCCGAGCCCGTCCAGGGCGGACACCTCGGCGGAGACCACGTCGCCGCCCAGGTCCTCCACCACGATCCCATGCTGGGTGAGCCCGGCACGCACCCCGTGCGGGTCGGCTGCGGGGAGGTCGATCTTGTTGATGGCCACCACGATCGGCACCTCGGCCGCCTTGGCGTGGTTGATGGCCTCGATCGTCTGTGGCATGACCCCGTCGTCGGCGGCGACGACCAGGATGACGATGTCGGTGACGTTGGCTCCCCTGGCACGCAGCGCGGTGAACGCCTCGTGGCCCGGAGTGTCGATGAAGGTGATCGTCTCACCGTCTGTGGCGGTGACCTGGTAGGCACCGATGTGCTGGGTGATGCCACCGGCCTCGCCGGCGACGACATTGGCGCTGCGGATGGTGTCGAGCAGCTTGGTCTTGCCGTGGTCGACGTGGCCCATCACGGTGACCACAGGGGGGCGGGGCCTGAGGCTGGCGGGGTCGTCCACGTAGTCGACGGTGTGCGGACCCCGCGCCTCCTCCTCCTCGACCGGCTCCGCCTCGTCGACCAGCACCTGGTAGCCGAAGCGGGCAGCCAGCGGCTCCAGGGCGGAGAGGGGGATGGCGCCGCCACCGGGGACCATCTCCCCCATCACCATCAGCGCCTTGACCACCTCGCCGGTGCGCTCGCCGATCTGGCGGGCGAACTCGGCTGCGGTCACACCCTCGGCGACGGCGATGATCTTCTCTTCCTCGGGCTCCGCCTCCGGGGTTGGAGCGGGAGCGGGTGCCGGTTCGGTCTCCGGCTCGGCGTCGGTGGTGACGACCTCGGGTGCCGCCGTGTCCTCGTCACCGAGGTCGGCGACGGGGGCTGCCGGGACCGTGCTCGCGGCCGGCTCGCTCACCGGCGCCGGTGCGGTGTCGTTGTATGACATCTTGACAAGGGTGATGGCGTCATCGTCGAGCCCCGACGATGCGGTCTTCGCCACGATGCCCAGCTCGTGGACGCGCGCCAGCACATCCTTGGAATCCTGTCCAAGCTCTCGTGCCAGCTCGTATACCCGTAGCTTCGCCAACCGTCACCTCCGGTAGGGCCCTCTTCGGGGCATTGTGCCATCCGGACCGTCAGGTCCCGACGGGTTCATCCTCGTCGTTGTCGGCGACGCCGTCCTCGGGGTCGTCCGAGTCATCCGCGTGATCCGCGTCGTCGGGGCCGACCTCGGGGTCGTCGGAGTCACCATCGGATTCCGACGGGTCGTCCTCGTCGGCGTCCTCGCCGACCGCCGCCGGCGGCGCCTCGCTCTCCCCGTCCCCAGCAGCTATCTCCTCGGATGAGACGTCGGTCGGTACCGAAACCGCGCCACCCACGGCGGCTCCCTCCTCCACCGCCTCCAAGACCGGAGCCTCGGGAGCCTCCGACACCGGCGCCTCAGGGGACTCGGCCGCCGCATCGCTCACCGCATCGATGGTCACCGCATCGGGGGGCACCACCGCCGGAGCCACCGTGGGTCGCTCCTCGGGCTCGTCGTCCGCCAGGTCGAGACCGAGATCCTGACTCTCGGAGCGGATGTCGACCTTGTACCCGGTGAGCCTGGCGGCGAGCCTGGCGTTCTGGCCCTCCTTGCCGATGGCGAGCGAGAGTTGGTGGTCGGGCACGATCACCGTCGCCACCCGCAGCTCGTCGTCGAGCCGTACCTCCTTGACCCGGGCAGGCGACAGCGCCTCGGCCAGGAATGCAGCCGCCTCGGGGCGCCATTCGACGATGTCGACCTTCTCGCCGCGTAGCTCGTTGACCACCTGGCGGACCCTCGATCCCCTGGCGCCAACGCAGGCGCCGACCGGATCGACGTTGGGATCGTTGGACACCACGGCGATCTTGGTGCGATGACCGGCCTCGCGGGCGATCGCCTTGATCTCGACGTCGCCGTCGACCAGCTCGGGCACCTCGAGCTCGAACAGCGAGCGGATGAACTCGGGATGGCTGCGGCTGACCACGATCTGGGGCCCCTTGCCCTCGCCCCGCACCTCGAGGATATAGGCCTTGACCCGGTTGCCCCGCTCCAGCTTCTCGTAGGGGATGCGCTCGGAGGAGGGCATGATCGCCTCGGCGTTGCCGAGGTCGAGGATGGCGTAGCGGTGATCCGACTGCTGGACGATGCCGGTGACCAGGTCGCCCTCGCGTCCCTCGTAGAGTTCGTACACCTGCTCCCGTTTGGCGTCGCGCAGCCGCTGCAGGATCACCTGCTTGGCGGTCTGGGCGGCGATGCGGCCGAAGTCCGCGGGCGTGTCCTCCCACTCGCGGACGACGTTGCCGTCCTCGTCGAGGTCCTGTCCGTAGACGATGATCTCGGCGGTGTCGGCGTCGATGGTCACCCGCGCCTCCTCGGCGGCACCGGGAGTGCGCTTGTATGCCGAAACCAGGGCGTTGGCCAGGGCGTCGAGGATGGTGTCGGCGGGCACGCCCTTCTCGCGCTCCAGCAGCTCCAGGGCATCCAGCAGGTTGTAGTCCATCTCGTTCCTCTCTACCGCCGTGCCCCGGGCTTGGGAGCCGTTTCCCACACGAACACCGTACGGGCCGACGCCACTTCGTCGTATGCGACCGTGACCGGGCCGGCCTCGGTCTCCACCGTGAACCCGGTGGGGCTCGTCTCCACCAGCACCCCGTTGATGTGCTGCACCCCGTCGTCGGGCTGCGTCATCCTCAACCGCACCTGCCGGCCCACCGCCTTCTCGAAATGGCGAGGGCGGCGCAGGGTGCGCTCCAGACCCGGCGAGGACACCTCCAGGGTGTAGGTGCCCGGCACCGGGTCTTCCTCGTCGAGCAGCCGGGAGACCCCCCGGGCTAGACGGGCGATGGTGTCGACGTCCACCGGACCATCGGCATCGACGGTGACCCGCACCAGCGAGGCACCCCCTCGACCGACGACCTCGAGGTCGTCCAGCTCGACACCCTCGGCGGCGAGATACGGCTCGATGACGCCCCACAGGCGCTGGGCCGGCTCGGCGCTCATCGTCATCAACTCCCGTCCTTCGGTGCGTTCCGCAAAACCCCTACATGCCCGCATCAACAAACGAGGCGGGCCCCGGGCCCACCTCGATACGGCGATCTCAGTTGGCGGCCAGTATACCAGCCAACCCCGGCTCGATGGTCGGCCCGGAACGGGTCACCGAAGGCTCTCGACCCGCTCGGCCACGGCACCGGCGGCACCGTCGATGGCCAGGGTGACGGTCTCGCCCGTGGCCCGCTCGGTCAGCTCCACCTCGCCAGCGGCCACCCCACGGGGCCCGACCGTGAGCCGGAACGGAAACCCGACGAGCTCTGCGTCGGTGAACTTCACCCCCGGCCGCAGGTCGCGGTCGTCGAGGATGACGTCGATCCCGGCCGCGGTCAGCTCCCGGTAGAGGTCATCGGCGGCGGCCGCGGACGGCTCGTCGTCGATCTTGACCATGCTCACCACCACCTCGTACGGGGCAACCGCCACCGGCCAGGCGATGCCCTTGTCGTCGTGGTGGCTCTCGACCACGGCGGCCATGCTCCGGCCCACCCCGATCCCGTACGACCCCATCAGGATCGCCCGCTCCACCCCGGCCTCGTCGAGCACCGTCGCTTCGAGCGGCTCGCTGTAGAACGCCCCCAGCTTGAAGATGTGGCCGACCTCGATCACCCGCACCACCTCGAGCGACGTCCCACACCGGGGGCACGGCTCGCCCGCCTGCACGGTGCGCAGGTCGAGCCAGCGGTCGACGGCGATGTCGCGGACCATGTCGACACCGCGGAGGTGGTGGTCGTCCCGGTTGGCTCCGGTCACCATCCCGGTGCGGCCCTCCAGCGCCGGATCGGCGACCACCGGGATCCCGTCGACACCGACCGCTCCCAGGCTGCCGGGGCCGGCGCCGAGCAGGGACCGGATCTCGGCCTCCTCGGCCGGGCGGAGCTTGGCGGTCCCCAGCCCGTCCATCAGCTTCTGCACCATCAGCTCGTGATCACCGCGCAGCAGCACCAGGGTCGGGTCGCCGTCCACCAGGTAGACCAGCGTCTTGATCTGGTGAGGACCCGCGGCGAAGTCGAACGCCTCGGCCAGGGCGGCGATGGTGCGTATGCCTGGGGTGGGGAAGTCCGCGACGGCATCGAGACCGTCCTGGTCGGCGATCGGGTCGAGGCGGGAGACGGCCCGCTCCACGTTGGCGGCGTAATCCCCCGTCGGGCACACCACCACGTCGTCCTCCCCCGCCGGCGATGGAACGGTGAACTCGATCGAGTCCGACCCGCCCATCGACCCCGAGCTGGCCTCGACCGGGATCACCGGGAGCCCGAATCGGGAGAAGATGCGGCTGTACGCCCCGAAATGGTTGTCGAACTGGCGGTCGAGCCCCGCCTGGTCGATGTCGAACGAGTACGAGTCCTTCATGGTGAACTCGCGTACCCGGAGCAGCCCGGCCTTGGGTCTGGGCTCGTCGCGGAACTTCGTCTGCAGGTGGTACCAGAGCTGGGGTAGGTCGCGGTACGAGCGCATCTCGGCGGCGAGCACGGTGAAGATCTCCTCGTGGGTCATCGCCAGCAGCAGATCGGCGCCGCGACGGTCGCGGAACTTGATCAGGATGCCCTCGACGTCGTCGTAGCGGCCGGTGCGCTTCCAAGGCTCGGATGGATGGACCACGGGGAGTAGGAACTCCTGGCCGCCAATGCGGTTCATCTCCTGGCGGATGATGGCCTCGATCTTGGTGACGACCTTCATCCCCAGCGGGAGCAACGAGTACGAGCCCGCCATGAGCTGGCGGATGAACCCGGCCCTGACCAGCAGACGGTGGTTGGCGGCCTCGGCGTCTGCCGGATCATGGCGCAGGGTCGGGATGTATGCCGTGGACCAACGCACCTGGGGAGGCTCCTGGACGGATGGGGTGGCGGAGGATACCGGGGCCGGGCGCCGAGGGATCGGGCGCCGGCGAGCCGACCGCTCACCCCAGCGACCTGCGGAGCCGTTCCAGCCTCGCCTCCCAGTCGGCGTCGACCCGGGCCACCCAGTCGGTGACCCCGGCCAGCGGTCCGCTCACCGCGGTGTAGCGGACCTCGCGCCCCGCGGTCGACCGGGTGACCAGCCCAGCCTCGGCCAGGGCGCCGAGGTGCCTGGTCACCGCCTGCCGGGAGACCGGGAGCCGGGCGGCCAGGGCGGTGGCGGAGGCGGGACCCTCCAAGGCCAGACGCTCGAACAGGCTGCGCCTGGTCGCGTCGGCCAGGGCGGCGAACAGCAGATCGGGGCCGGTCACGCCGCCCTGGAAAGGACGATCGGGGCGTAGGTGGTGATCTCGTATTCGAGCAGCCGCTCGGTGACGGTCACCCGGGACCCGCCGTCGGGCCGCGCCTCGACGTCGATGACCACCTGGGATGGATCACCGTCGGGTTGGCGCCAGGTCCAGGTGATCGACCGGCCGGGGTCGACATCCTCGACCACCCCGATCATGTTGCCGCCCGGTACGGCGACCGTCCCGCCGCGGCGCGGCTCGACAACGACCCCGAGCCACTCCTCGGCAAGCCGCCCGTCGACGATCCGCTCCCACACCTCTCCGGGTGCGGCTTCGACCTCGATGTTGCGCTCGACCTGCGGGGCTTGGTCCTGTTGCATGACCTGCAACCTAGCAGTTGCGAATGCTGATATTGTGCAACTGTTCAGTTGCACAAGGTGAGGAGGGGACGCATGCTGATCCCGACCGTGGTCGAGCAGACCACCCGAGGCGAGCGAGCCTCCGACATCTACTCCCGGCTGCTCGGGCACCGAGTGGTGTTCCTGGGGAGGCCGGTGGACGACGAGATCGGCAACCTGATCATCGCCCAGCTGCTCCATCTCGAGTCCGAGGACTCGGACAAGCCGATCGCCCTCTACATCAACTCGCCCGGTGGCTCGGGCGACGCCATGTTCGCCGTCTACGACGCCATGCAGCACGTACGTCCCCCGGTGCACACCACCTGCATCGGGATGGCCGCCTCGGCGGCGGCGGTGATCCTGGCAGGCGGCGCCGCCGGGGGCCGCACCATCCTCCCCCACGGGCGGGTGCTGATCCACCAACCCCACGTCACTGGGATCGGGGGGCAGGCAACCGACATCGAGATACACGCCACCGAGATCCTCCGCCAGCGCGAGGTGGCCAGCGAAGTGCTCGCCCGCCACACCGGCCACGACATCGAGCGGATCCGTCGGGACACGGAGCGTGACCGGTGGATGACCGCCGAGCAGGCGGTTGCGTACGGTCTGGTGGACCGCATCCTCGCCCCCGCCACGGTCCCCGTGGGGCTCGACCTCGACACCGGCTGAGCCGAGAGCACCCTTCGTGCCCGAGACGACCTGACCCTCGTCGCCGGAGGCGCCCCTAACCCTCGTCGCCGGAGGCGACATGGGCCACGGCGGCACGGCGCTCGGCGGTGTGATTGACGTCGCCGCGCAGCGAGCGCAGCTCGAGGGCGGTCTCCTCGGCGGTGGCGGCCGCCGAGGCGTCGGCGGCGGCGAGACGGGCCTCCACCCCCTGCTCGGCCAGCTTGCGGGCCTCGTCGACCAGGGCGTCGACCATCTCGGCCTCGGGGACCACCCGCACCACCTGGCCCTTGATGAACAGGTGGCCCTTCCCCTTGCCGGCGGCGATGCCCAGATCGGCCTCGCGGGCCTCACCGGGCCCGTTGACGACGCAGCCCATCACCGCCACCTGGATGGGAAGCTTCTCCGCCTCGAGGGCTACCTGGGCGGCGGCGGCGACCGCGATCACGTCCACCTCGGCCCGGCCACACGAGGGGCAGGCGATGAGGTCGAGCCCCATGCGCTCCCGCAACCCCAGGTACTCGAGGAGCTGGCGCCCCGCCTTGGCCTCCTCCACCGGGTCGGCGGTGAGCGAGAAGCGAATCGTGTCGCCGATCCCCTCGAGCAGCAGGGTCGAGATGCCCGCCACCGATTTGATCAGCCCACCGGGCAGGGGCCCCGCCTCGGTGACCCCGAGATGGAGCGGGTAGTCAACGGCCTCGGCGAGCAGTCGGTAGGCGGCGACCATCGAAGGGACGTTGCTGTGCTTGACCGAGATCTTGATGTCGTGGAAGTCCACCTCCTCGAGCAGCCTGATCTCGTGTAGGGCGGAATCGACCAGCGCCTGCGGGACCGGAGCGCCGTACTTGGCGAGCAGGTCCTTGTCGAGCGACCCGGCGTTGACCCCGACCCTGATCGGCACCCCGGCCTCCCTGGCCGCCACCGCCACCGCCTTGATGTGGTCCGGCTTGCGGATGTTGCCCGGGTTGAGCCGAAGCCCTGCCACCCCCGCCTCCAGGGCGGCCAGCGCCAGCCGGTACTGGAAGTGGATGTCGGCGATGATCGGCACCGGAGACCTGGGGACGATCTCGGCCAGACCCTGGGCGGCCTCGACGTCGTTGCAGGTGATCCGCACGATGTCGGCACCCGCCCCCTTCAGGGCATACACCTGAGCGAGCGTGCCGTCGACGTCTGCGGTCTTAGTGATGGTCATCGACTGCACCGAGACCGGAGCGCCCCCACCAACGGGAACGTCGCCGACATGGAGCTGCCGGGATTCCCGGCGGGTGATGGTCATCAGCGAGCCATGGTACGGATCCGGCGTGCGCCGCCGATCACCCGGGGAGCTCGATCGGGCTGACGATGTCGAAGTAGAAGCCGAGGATGCCGAGCAGCACGATGAAGGCGAACACCGCCGCCGCCACCGGGAGCAGCTTGCGGACGTCGGCGGGACGGCCCCTGACCTTCTCGTAGAGGGCCACGGCGAAATGCCCGCCGTCGAGCGGGTACAGCGGCACCACGTTGAGCACCCCGACGAACACGTTGACCCAGGCGAGCAGCAACAGGGCGATCTCCACCGAGCTGGCCACCCTGGTCAGCCCGATCGGGCTGATGGGGCGCACCTGGTCGAGGACCTCGGGGTTGTCCCCGACGGTGGCGCCGAGGATCGATCCGAAGTTGGTGACCAGGCCGCCGAGCCCCTTCACGCTCTCCCTGGTGGCGATGACCAGGTCCGATCCGGCCACCCCCAACGCCTCGATCGGACCCGACCGCACCGTCTCCGGCTCGGGGCCGACCCCGAGGAACCCGGTCTCGATGCCGGTGTCCGTCGACACCGCCAGGGTGGCGGCCATCTCGAGCGTCTCGCCGCCCCTGTCGACCCCGATCGTGACCGCATCGCCTGGACGGTCGTGGATGAGGGCGACGAAATGGTTCCAGTCCTCGATGGTGACCCCGTCGATCGCCACCAGGCGGTCGCCGGTCCGCAGCCCGACGAGCCGCGCCGGGGCGGGAACCACCGCGTCGGTGGTGGTGAGCGTCTGCTCGGTCCCGTCGCGCTCGACCACGACGGCGACCGTGCTGCCCGGGAGCGCGGTGGCCGGGTCGATGCTGTCGATGGGCACCCCGTCGACCGAGATCACGACGTCGTCGGGACGCAGCGCCAGCGGGACGGCGTCATCGCCCAGATCGCCGATCACGTGGACATCGCTGACGGCGGCGATGGTGGTGGTGGGGTCTGTCCGGCCGACGGTCATGGAGAGGCCGTAGAACAGCAGGAAGGCGACGACGAAATGGCTGGCGATGCCGGCCAGCACCACCACCGACTTCTGCCAGAACGGCTTCTCCCGGTAGGTGCGGCCCTCGTCCTCGGGGGCCACCTCTTCGAACGGGTTCATCCCGGTGATCCGGACGTAGCCGCCCAGCGGGATCGCCTTGACTCCGTACTCGGTCTCCCCCCGCTTCGTCGACCACAGGCGCGGCCCGAAGCCGAAGAAGGCCTCGGTCGCCTTGATGTTGAAGAACTTGGCCGCCACGAAATGGCCGGCTTCGTGGATGACGACCATCAGCAGCACGCCGATGATCATGACGGCAGGGCCCATGGGCTGCTTTCCTCGGGGACGGGGAAACGGTACTCGGTCGGGCGTTTACGTAGGCAGCAGCTCGGCGGCGAGCCGGCGGGCCTCGCCGTCGGCGTCGAGCACATCGGCCACCGAGCCCGGGACCCGGTCGGGGGTTTGCTCCAGCACGGACCCGACCAGCCGGGCGATCCGGGCGAACCCGATCCTCCCCTCGAGGAAGGCGGCGACGGCCACCTCGTCTGCGGCGTTGAGCACGGCGGGGGCGATCCCCCCGCGCCGCCCCGCCTCATACCCCAGCTCCAGGCAGGGGAAGGCCTCCCGGTCCGGGGTCTCGAAGCTGAGCGCCCGACCGCCGAGATCGAGCGGTGGTGTCGTCCCCGGTCGCCGCCGGGCCCCGGTGATGGCGTACTGGATGGGCACCCGCATGTCGGGCTCGCCCATCTGGGCCTTGACGCTGCCGTCCACGAACTCCACCATCGAGTGGATAACGCTCTGGGGATGGATGATGACGTCGATGGCGTGGTAGCCGACCCCGAACAGGTGGTGCGCCTCCACCACCTCGAGTGCCTTGTTCATCATCGTGGCCGAGTCGACCGTGATCCTGGGCCCCATGTCCCAGGTGGGATGGGCCAGCGCCTCCTCCACCGTCACCGCCTCCATCTCGGCGGCGGAGCGGCCCCGGAGCGGGCCGCCCGAGGCGGTGAGGATCAGCCGGGCGATCCCCCCCGGCTCGCCGAGCAGGCACTGCTCGATGGCGGAGTGCTCGGAGTCGACGGGGACAATCGCTCCCCCGCCGGCCCGCGCCGCCTCCAACACCAACCCCCCGCCGGCCACCAGGCTCTCCTTGTTGGCGAGGGCGAGGCGGTTGCCGGCGGCGAGGGCGGCGAGCGATGGACGGAGCCCGGCGCAGCCGACGACCCCGTTGACCACCACGGCGCCCGGGGTGGCCGCCATCGCGTCGAGGGCTTCGACCCCGGTGGCGAGACGGACGCCGAACCAGGTGGGAAGATCGTGCCCGGCCGGATGGTCGACGGCGACGACGGCGGCTTGCGGGTAGCGCTCGGCCAGATCGACCAATTGCGGCGAGATGCGACGGGCGGCGATCCCGGCGACGTCGAGACCGAGCCGGTCGGCCACCTCCAGCGCCTGGGTGCCGATCGAGCCCGTGGCGCCGAGCACCACAACGGGCTCGGTGGCGCCGGTCAGGTGAGCAGCCCCATCGTCTCGAAGATCACCCACGCCGCCGGGAGGACGAAGATCAGGCTGTCGACCCGGTCGAGGATCCCCCCGTGGCCGGGGAGGATCGTCCCCATGTCCTTGACCCCGATGATCCGCTTGAGCAGGGAAACGCTGAGATCTCCGAGCGGCCCGAGCACGATCGTCGCCGCCGCCAGGACGAGCATGCTGGGCAGGGTGAGCGGACCGAGGAAGCTGAGGGCGAAGGCGACCACGACGGCGACGACGGCCCCGCCGATGAGCCCCTCGACCGTCTTCTTCGGGGAAACCACCGGGGCCAGCGGGCGCGATCCCATGGTTCTGCCCACGAAGTACTGCCCGATGTCCATGGCGACCACCAGCGCCACCACCGCCAAGACCCACCAACGGTAGTCGGGCGCATCGATGATGGGATAGACGAAGGCGCCGAGCAGCGCCCACGCCACCACCATCACGGTGAGGCCGCCGTCGGTCAGGGGGTCGGGGCGGGAGGCGGAGAGGGCGTAGTACAGGGCGACGGCGACCAGGGTGGCGACGAGGGCGACCGGGATGGCCCCAAGACCCCACAGGGCGGTGCCGATGAGGCCGCCCACCGCCCCGAGCAGCCCGAACAGCGACAGCGGGTGCTGACCGACCCGGACCAGGACCGCGTAGAACTCTCCGGCCGCCAGCCCGAACAGCACCGTGGCGACGATGGTGAGCCCGGTTCGGGAGACCAGGGCGGCGGCGAACAGGGCGAGCAGTCCGACCCCGGTGAGGACCCGGAGCCCGAGGTCGGTTGCGCTCGGCCCCCGCTCGTAGACGATGGCGGGTGCCGGGTCGTCCCCGACGTCCTCGAGCCCGACGACCCCGCTGTCGATGCCGGGGATGCCGGCGGCAACGGCGCTCTGGGCCACGTCCGGCTCCGCCTCGGCACGGGCCGCCAGCTCGTCTGCCAGCCCCTTGTAGTCGCTGGTCGAGGAGCGGATGTAGTGCTCGTCGGTGAAGGTTGCCCAGTCGGCCGGCTCATCCCCATACTCCGGCTCGTCACCGTCCCCCGGCACCAGATCATCGGGGGCGGCGGTGGGGGCGCTCCACGGGTCGAAGCCGTCCGCACCCGGTTCCGCCGCCGGCTCCGGCGCCCCGGGAAGGGCGTCGGCGGGGAGAGCGGGATGGAAGGGCTGCTCATCGTCGTGGTCGTCCTCCCCGGCGGCCCCCGGAAACGGTTCGAACCCGTCATCCCAGGGCTCGAGGTCGGCGTCGACGTCAGCGACAGGATCCGGGGCGATGTCGCTCGTCGACGGGGGGTCGATCTCGTCTGCGCCGAACATGGGGTCCGTGGTTGCCGGCGGATCCCAAGCCGACTCGGTCAACGGGTCACCGTAGGGATCGGGATGGGCGGTGGGCCGGTCGGGGGCCCCGGTCACGTCGACGGCGTCGAGCCCGAGATGGTCAGGCGGAGCGTCGATGACGGGGGCGTCCGGCTCGGGGGGGTCGCCTGTGGGATCGTCGGCGTTGACGACCGGGGCGTCGTCTGCGGCTACCGGAGCCGGGGTCGGTGGATCGGAGGGCGCACCCCACGGCCACGGCTGGTCACCGTCGTCGGTGTCGCCCCCGGTCAGCTCGGGGGGTGGCGACTCGCCCAGCTGCGGGTCGACCGTGTACTGGGCGTCGCCGGGGTCGTCGACGTCGCCGACGCCTTCCGGGTCGCCCCCCGTCTCGTCGACGGCGTCGCCGTGGTCCTCGCCCACGTGCTCGACCTCGAACAGCGTGTCGAGCGGGTCGCCGGAGACCGGCTCGAGATCGTCCGGATCACCGGGATCGTTGCGGGGACGGTCGTCGGGCACGCGCGCCCTCACACTTCCATCAGCTCCTCCTCCTTGCGGAGGAGCAGCTCGTCGAGGCGTCTGATATGGATGTCGGTCATCTCCTGGAGCTCCTTCTCGGCGCGATGGATGTCGTCGTCGGAGACGTCGCCCTCAAGGGATTCGAGATCGTCCTTGGTGTGGCGGCGGATGTTGCGCACCGCCACCCGGCCCTCCTCGGCGATGTGGCGCACCACGCGGATCAGCTCCTTGCGCCGCTCCTCGGTGAGGGAGGGGAATGCGAGCCGGATCACGTTGCCGTCGTTGGAGGGGTTGAGCCCGAGGTCGGCCTCCCTGATGGCGCGCTCGATGGCGGTGATCGACGTCTTGTCGTACGGGGAGACGATGAGCATCCGGGCCTCGGGCACGCTGAAGCCGGCGAGCTGCTGGAGCGGGGTGGCGGTGCCGTAGTAGTCGACGTGGATGCGGTGGAGCAGACCGGGGTTGGCCCGGCCGGTCCGCACCGTACCGAACTCGCCACCGGTATGGGTCACCGCCTGGTCCATCTTCGTCATCGCCTCGTCGAGGACGTCCTCGAGCACCGCCACCTCCGTTCGCCCCGCAACGCGGTCCGCTTGCCCGTCAGTGGACCAGCGTCCCCACCGGTTCGCCACGGACGGCCCGGGCGATGTTGCCGGGTTCGGTCATGTTGAACACCCGAATGGGGAGGTCGTTGTCCATGCACATCGTAATGGCGGTGGAGTCCATCACCTCGAGTCTCTCGGCGATCACCTCGAGGTAGGTGACGGCGTGCAGCAGGTTGGCGCCCGGGTTGGTCCGTGGGTCGGCGTCATAGACCCCATCGACCCTGGTCCCCTTGAGCACGGCGTCGGCGCCCACCTCGGCGGCGCGCAGGGCGGCGGTGGTGTCCGTGGTGAAGAACGGGTTCCCCGTTCCCCCGGCCAGCACCACGATCCTTCCCTTCTCGAGGTGGCGGATCGCCCGCAGCCTGATGTAGGGCTCGGCGACCTGCTGGATGCTGATGGCGGTCTGCACCCGGCAGTCGGCCCCGGCCCGCTCGATCCCGTCGCGCAGCGCCAGGGCGTTGATCACCGTTGCCAGCATCCCCATGTAGTCGGCGTTGGCCCGGTCCATGCCCTGTGCCGCCGAGCTGAGCCCTCGAAAGATGTTGCCGCCGCCGACCACGACGGCGATCTGGTTGCCCTCGGCATGGACCGCCACGATCTCCTTGGCGACCCGGTCGACCATCACCGGGTCGATGCCGTAGTTGAGGGCGGGATCGGCGAAGGCCTCACCGGACAGCTTGAGGACGACTCGGCGGGCCATTGTCAGCCGGCGCCTTGGCCGACCTGGAGGCGGGAGAACCGCGCCACCGATATGTTCTCGCCCATCTGGATCCCGAGCTGCTGCACCAACTCGGCGACGGTGCCTTCGAACTCGTCGGAACGCACGAACACCTGGTCGTACAGGACGTTGTCCCGGTAGAACGACCCGACCCTGCCGGCGACGATCGTGTCGATGATCTGCTCCGGCTTGCCCTCGTTGCGGGCCTGGGCGGCGATGATCTCTCGCTCCTTGGCCAGGGCGTCCTTGGGCACCTCCTCCCGTCGCACCCAGGTGGGGCGGGCGGCGGCGATGTGCATCGCCAGATCGTTCGCCGCCTTCTGGAAGGGGGCGCTCTTGGCCACGAAGTCGGTCTCGGCGGCAAGCTCGACCAGCACGCCGATCACCGCGCGACCCGCCTGCTGGTGCAGGTAGCTGCCGATGGCACCCTCGGTCTGGGCCCGGTCGGTGCGCTTGGCGGCGGCGGCCAGCCCCCGCTCCCGAAGCAGCTCGGTGGCCTTGCCGACATCACCCTCGGCGTCCTGGAGGGCGCGTTTGGCGTCCATGATCCCCGCCCCCGTCTTCTGACGGAGGGCTTGGACATCCTTGGCGGTGATCATCCGACGGTCTCCTGGGAGGTGTCCTTGCGCGACGCCTGGGACAGCTCCCTGCCCGTCCTGGCGGCGTCGGCGATGATCCCGGCGAGTAGCTCGGACGCCCGGATGGCGTCGTCGTTGCCCGGGATCACCAGGTCGACGAGATCGGGGTCGCAATTGGTGTCCACCACGGCGATCACCGGGATCTTGAGGCGGGCGGCCTCGGTGACGGCGATGTGCTCGGTCTTCACATCGATGATGAACACCGCCTCCGGGGCGCGGTGCAGGTCACGGACCCCGCCGAGCACGGTCTGCAGCTTTTCCAGCTCCCGCCGCAGGCGGAGGCGTTCCTTCTTGGGGAGCAGGTCCATCTCCCCGGACGACTCCATGCGCTCCAGCTCCAGCATGTAGAGGATGCGCTTGTGGATCGTGGCGAAGTTGGTGAGCATCCCGCCCAGCCAACGGTGGTTGACGTACGGCATCCCGGAGGCGGTAGCGGCCTCGCGGATCGGCGCCTGGGCCTGCTTCTTGGTGCCGACGAAGAGCACCGAGCCGCCGGCGGTGGTGACGTCCTTGACCAGGGCGTGGGCCCGCTCGACCCGCTGCAGCGTCTGCCGGAGATCGATGATGTGGATCCCGTTGCGCTCGGTAAAGATGAACGGGCGCATCTTGGGATCCCAGCGACGCGTCTGGTGGCCGAAGTGGACTCCGGCCTCCAGTAGCTGTCGCATGCTGACGACGGACACGGTGGTCCTCCTGACGGGTTGGTTACCTCCGCTCACCCTTCCAGCCCCCACGGAATTGCGGTTCCGACCCTGGGGATTGCGGTGAGCGTGCGAATTGGGGGCGGAGTGTAGCGGAGGGCGGCTGCGGCTCAGTCCCTGGTCGCCGTCATCAGCCGGTTGCGCAGGCTGAGGACGGCCTTGGCGTGGATCTGGGACACCCGGGACTCGGTGACCCCCAGGATCCCGGCGATCTGCTGCAGGGTCATCGACTCGAAGTAGTAGAGGACGACGACCGACCGGTCCCTGTCGGGTAGCCCGGCGACGGTGTCGAGCAGCAACCGGCGCAGCTCGCTGCTCTCGGCGGCGGCTCCGGGATCGACCGCGTCGGGATCGGCGAGGAGCTCGGCGAGCGGGACCCCGCCGGGGGTCAGCTCCTCGATGGCCACCATCCCGCCCGAGGCCATCTCGGCCAGCGTGTCCCGCAGCGTCTCGATGTCGAGCTCGAGGTGGTCGGCAAGCTCCTCCTCGGTGCAGGTCCGTTGCAGCCGGTGCTCGAGCTCAGCCAAGCCCTCCTGCACCTGCCGGCATCGGGCCCGCACCCGGCGCGGCACCCAGTCGAGCCTCCGTAGCTCGTCGAGGATGGCGCCCCGGATCCGGTTGGCGGCGTAGGTCTCGAAACGAAGCCCCCGCTCCGGCTCAAAGCGGTCGACGGCCTCGATCAGCCCGAAGGTCCCGAACGAGATGAGGTCCTCGGTGTCGACGGCCCGGCGCAGCCCGGCGCCGAACCGACCGGCCACATACTTGACCAGCGGGGCGTAATGGAGGATCAGCCCGTGACGGGTTGCCTGATCTCCCCCGCTCCGAAAGCGATGCCACAGCTGATCGATGGCGTGGGACGAGCTGGTCTCACGCCCGTGGGTGGCTTCGGTCATAGGTGGCCCTGAGATGGCGACGGGAGACGGCAGTGTAGATCTGGGTGGTTGCCAGCTCCCGATGGCCGAGCAGCTCCTGCACCGTGCGCAGATCCGCTCCGTTCTCGAGCAGGTGGGTGGCGAAGGAATGGCGCAGGGCGTGCGGGAACGTCCCCATCGCCGCCCGGACCACCCGCCTGATGCCGCGTTGGTCGAGCGCCCCGCCCCGGACCCCGATCCAAAGCGCCCTGCCCGCGGCCGGACCGGCCAGGCGCAGCCGTCCCCGTGCCACGTAGGCGTCGAGGGCGCGGCGGGCCGCACCCGCCAGCGGGACCTCGCGTTGCTGGCCGCCCTTTCCCCGAACCCTGAGGAAGTCACCCTTGGGGACGTCGTCGATGGTGAGGGCGGCCAGCTCGGACACCCGCATCCCGGTTCCGTACAGCATCTCCAGGATCGCCCGGTTGCGCAGGCCCGCCGGGTCGTCGCCGTCGCCGAGCCGGTCGAGAGCGGAAGCGACGGCGTTGGCCGGTAGCGCCTTGGGCAGCGTGGCCGGGCGCTTGGGCCGGGCCAGGCCCACCGCCGGGTTGGCATCGAGCCCTCCGTTGCGCACCTCGTCGGTGAGGAAGGCTCGCACCGCAGACGACTTCCGGGCGATCGACCGCGGGGCGTATCCCTCGGCCGACAGATGGGCCACGAACCCCCTGACGGTGCGCCGGTCGATCTGGGCAGGCGTGGAGACACCCCGCCCGGCACAGAACGCGATGAACTGGGCGAGGTCGCCACGGTAGGCGGCCACGGTGTGCTCGCTGAGCCGGCGCCTGACCGCCAACCGTTCCAGGTAGCCGGCAACGGCATCTCCCAGCGGGCCGGTCGGCCCGGTCGGCGGCGCGGCCGACGGGTCACCGGCGTCGGTGTCTGCGCTCGGAGGCGATGACTGGATCACCGCCGAATGGTCACCGGTCTGCGCCCGGACGTCAACGACCAGGCCGTCGTGCTCCGGCGGGGCACGCCGCGCAGGTCGGCCGGCGATCACGGGGCTTCCCCACGCCGGCCGTCGCCGGTCCCGGCAACCGCCGCCGCGGCGGCGGCGACAGCGGGTGGCGGGCCCAGGATGAGGCTCAGCTCCTCGACCAGATCGTCCGGGTCGAGCACCGGGTGGGCGCCGTCGCGGATCAGCAGGTTGCATCCGGTCGAGGTGGCCCGGCGCACATCACCGGGCACGGCGAGCACCGGGATTCCCTGGATGAGGGCGTAGCCGGCGGAGATCAGGGCGCCGCCGGTCACCGCCGCCTCGACCACCACCAACGCCCCCACCAGCCCGGTGATGATCCTGTTGCGCGGCGGGAACCTCCATGGCTCGGGGACGGTGCCGGGCGGGTACTCGGTGATCACGGCTCCCCCGGCGTCGACCAGCCGGTCGGCCAGGCTGCGGTGCTCGGGCGGGTACAGGATGTCGGGCCCGCAGCCGAGCACCGCCACCCCGCGCCCGCCGGCCCCGACGGTGCCGGTGTGGGCCGCTCCGTCGATGCCCCTGGCCAGACCCGAGACCAGGACCCACCCGGCGGCGGCGATGGCGGCCCCGTACTCGGTGGCGAGCGAGCGACCGTACGCCGTGCACCTTCTGGTCCCCACCACGGCGACGGCCTGCCCGTCCGGGATGTCGCCGCGGACGAACAGCACGTCGGGTGGCTCGGGGATGGCCGCCAGCCGATGCGGGTAACCGGGTGCGCCCCGGAACACCGTCGCCACCCCGAGCCCCGCCAACTCCTCTCGTCTGGCGGCGGCATCGACCGACGCCCCCTTGGCCGCCCAGGCGAAGCTGCCATCCGTGGCGCCGAGGACCATGCGCAGGCTGCGGCTCGGGCCGTGCTGTTCGAGCAGCCGGGCGAGCCGCTCGGGATGGAGGCCGGCGAAGGCCAGGCGCAGGCGCTCGTCCGTCACTCCGCCCCCCGAAATGCCAGCGCCTCGCCGACATGGTCTGCGGTGATGACCTCGGATTCGGCCAGGTCGGCGATGGTCACCGCCACCCGTCGTGCCCGTTCCCAACCCCGAGCGGTCATCCGGTAGTCGACCACCGCCGTCGACAGCCGACGCTCCGCCGCCGGCTCCCAGGCGAGGGCGTCGAGGGCGGGCCGGTCGAGGTCGCGGTTGAGCATCCGACGAACCGCTTGACGTTTGCGCGCCGCATGCACCCGGCCCAGGACATCGGCGCTCGACTCGCCCGGCGGACCGACCAGATCGTCGGGGTCGAGCCGCCGCATGTGAACCCGGAGATCGATCCGATCGAGCAGCGGCCCCGAGAAACGTCTCCGGTAGCGGTCGATGGCGTTGTCGGTGCAGCAGCACTCCATGAGCCAGTCGTCGCGGTACCCGCAGGGGCACGGGTTGGTGGCGGCGACGAGCTGGAACCTGCTGGGGAACCGGACCGAGCTCCCCTTCCTGGCCACCACGATGCTGCCCTCCTCGGCTGGCTGGCGGAGACCGTCGAGGAGGTGGGTGGGGAACTCACCGAGCTCGTCCATGAAAAGGACCCCGTGGTGGGCGAGCGTGATCTCACCGGGGACGGGGATGCCGCTCCCCCCGCCCAGGATCGCCGCAATGGTCGCCGTGTGGTGAGGCGACCGGAACGGCGGCGTCGGATCGGAGCCCCGGTCGAGACCGGCGGCGCCCCAAGCCAGGGCGACCTCGAGCGCCTCGCCGTCGCCGAGCCGGGGCATGATGCCGGGGAGGCACCGGGCCAGGATGGTCTTCCCCGCCCCGGGGGCACCGGTCATCAGCAGGTGATGGCCGCCGGCCGCGGTGACCTCCAGGGCGCGCCGCGCCTCGGTCTGGCCCCTGACCGCCGACAGGTCGGGCAAATGCCCGGTCCTCGGTGACGGGCGGGCGGGCCGCCTCCCCACCGGCTCGCCACGCAGGGCGGCCACCGCCTCGGCCAGATCGGAGACGGTGAGCACGTCCGCCCCCGATGCCCAGGCGTCGGTCGCCCCGTCTGCCAGCAGGCAGCGCTTCCCCGCCCGGGCCGCCACCAGCCCGGCACCGAGCCCGCCGACCACCGGGCGGATACGGCCGTCGAGGGCGAGCTCGCCCAGGGCCACCACATCGACCTCGTCGAGACCGACCGTCCCGTTGGCGGCGAGCAGCCCCAGAGCGATGGGCAGGTCGTAGGCCGACCCCGCCTTGGGGAGATCGGCCGGCGACAGGTTGACGGTGATCGCCGAGCTCCTGATCCGGAACCCGCAGGAGGCGAGGGCTGCCCGGACCCGCTCACGAGCCTCGCGCACCGCAGCGTCGGGAAGCCCGACGATCGTGAACCGTTGACTCGGACCGGCGGTGTGGACTTCGACCCTGACCGGCTGCGGCTCGACGCCGATCAGGGCAACGGAGGTGACGGAAGCAAACATGCCCTCAAGGTATGGGACGGGTGTGACAGGAACCAGAGGGTCAGACAGGACGACGGCGGGAGCGGAGCCATCCCCTCCACGGTGTCGGTAGCGTGGGTCCATGAACAGGCCCATACAAATTGTCTTCGACGCCGGCAACCCGACACGGCTCGCCGACTTCTGGGCGGTCGCCCTCGGCTACGTGCGGCAGCCACCGCCCCCCGGCTACGACACCTGGGAGGCCTTCGCCGCCGATCGTGGAATCCCTGAGGACCAATGGGAGGCCTTCGATGCTCTGGTGGACCCGGACGGGGATGGGCCCCGGATCCTCTTCCAGAAGGTGCCGGAGGGCAAGGTTGCCAAGAACCGGGTCCATCTCGACGTCCATGTCGGGGGGAGTCAGGACGTCGATCCTGGGGAGCGTCAGCGCAGGATCGGGGCCGCCGCCTCCGAGCTGGTCGAGGCAGGGGCGGTGGAGATCGACCGGTTCGACGAGCCGACCGGATGGTGGATTGTGATGCAGGATCCCGAGGGCAACGAGTTCTGCGTCGACTGAGCGTGGTGGAGCTGACCGGCTTCGGCTACACGGTCCAGAAGAACGGCGAGGTGGTGTTCACCGTCCCAGGAACCGGGGCGGCCGCTTGCCGAGGAAGGCGGCCAGCGCCTCGGTGACGTCCTGGGACGACAGCAGCACGCCCTGGGCCTCGGTCTCGTAGGCGATGGCCTGCTCGAACGTCATCGTCTCCGACCGGTCGAGCCCGGTCTTGATGATCCGCTGCGCCAGCGGGGCGCCGGCGGCAAGCGCCTCGGCGGTCTCGGTCACGGTGTCGGCCAGCTCGTCCACCGGCACCACCCTGGCCACCAGCCCCATATCGAGGGCTTCGGCGGCGCCGACGAGACGGCCGGTGAGGGCGAGATCGAGCGCCCTTGCCCTCCCCACCACCCTGGGCAACAGCCAGGTCCCCCCGAAGTCAAGGGTGAGCCCCCGCCTGACGAAGATCTCGCTGAACCGGGCCCGCTCGGTGGCGATGACGATGTCGCAGCCGAGGGCGAGGTTCATCCCGGCCCCGGCGGCGACGCCGTCGACGGCGGCGACGGTGGGCTTGGGCAGCCGGTGCAGCGTCGTCGCCGCCGCACCCGGCCTCCGCATCCACGCCGCGTTCCTGGCCACTCCGAAATCGGGCCCAAAGTCGGCATCGGCGAGATCGGCACCCGAGCAGAACTCACCGTCTGCTCCGGTGATCACCAGCACCCGCTGGTCCGAGCCGGCGAAGGCGGCGAAGGCGGCGCCGAGCTGATCCCATCCGTCCGGAGGGATGGCGTTCTTGCGGCCGGGGTTGCTGATGGTCAGGGTGCGGACCGGACCGTGGTCCGAGGTGGCGAGCAGTGGCATGGGCGGTGAGCCTACCGGGCGCCGCAGCGCCCGGACCTGACCGACCTACCATCCGATCATGGGTCTCAACCCCTTCCGCAGGCAGCGCACCTCGGTTACCGACATCATCCTGGTGGCCGGGTTCATCATCCTCACGCTGGCCCTGGTGGCGTGGGGTTTCCTCGGCTGACCATGCCTCCCCAGCAGCCCTTCGGCGCAGAGGTGGTGTCGTCCGTCCAGCCCTACCAGGCTCGCAAGCGCTACCAGTGCCCCGGCTGCTCGGGGTGGATCGAGCCTGGGGTGGGCCATGTGGTGGTGACCCCCCAACTGGCCCAGGATCTGCGCCGGCATTGGCACCGGGGTTGCTGGTGGAAGGAGCAGCGCCGGGTGGGGTCGGGTGGCGGCCCACGGGTCGAGCCACCGCGCCGCTGACCGGGCCGCGATCCCCTACGCCACATTGGCCAGCCACCTGACCACCACCCCGGACCGGTCGACCACCACCCCCACGAAGTCGACCCGCATCGGACCGTACCGCGGGGTGAGGAGGCTGGCGAGGCGGCGCACCTGGGCCAGCTTGCGTTCGCTGATGCGTTCGACCGGGTCGCTCTGGATGGCGTCCGGACCGATGGTACGGACCTCGACGGCGGCGTGGCCGTCTGCCCAACGCACCACGAGGTCGATCTCACCGCCACCGACCACGACGTTGCGGGCCACGATCAGACCGCCCCGGCGGGTCAGGAAGCGGGCGGCGACCGCCTCGCCCAGGGCACCGAGCCGGATCCGGTCCCCGCTCAGATCGGCGAGGTGGGCTCCAGCTCCTCGATGTTCACGTCGCGGAACGTCATGACCTTGACTTTCTTGACGAACCGGGCCGGTCGGTACATGTCCCATACCCATGCGTCCTCGAGCTCCAACTCGAACCACACGGCGCCGTCTTCGTGGCAGGTCTTCAGGTCGACACCGTTGGCGAGATAGAACCGACGCTCGGTCTCGATGACGTACCGGAACATCGGCAGGACGTCGCGGTACTCCTTGTAGAGCCGCAGCTCTACGTCGGTCTCATATCGTTCGAGGTCTTCCTCGCCCACGGTGGCTCCTTGGGAACGGCCCGGCGTGATGTTACGCCATGTGCGCCGATGCGAACCGTTGTACCAGGCAGGTGAGACAAAACCGGCGGGAACGAGTCAGAGCCCGCCCCACCGGTCGACGGGCCAGATGATCACGAACGCCTGACCGACGACACCGCCGGCGTCGACCGTACCGAAGATCCGGCTGTCCTGGCTGGCGTTGCGGTTGTCGCCCATCACGAACAGCTCGCCATCGCCGACGGTCTCCGGCCCGAAGTCGGGCATATCGGTGCGGGGGGGAAGGTATGGCTCGTTGATCGCCTCGCCATTCACAACCAGCACCCCACCGCTGATCTCGACGGTGTCGCCCGAGATGCCGACGACCCGCTTGATGAACTCGGACTTCGGGGTGGAGAGGCCGACCGACTCCCGCAGGTTGCGGAGGATGGCCCCCACCACCGACTCGTCCGACGGCTCGCCGTTGGGATCATCGAACACCACGACATCGCCACGCTGGATGTCGCCGAACCGGTACGTCAGCTTGTTGACCAGAACGCGGTCGTTGACCTCGAGCGTGTTCTCCATCGAGCTGGACGGAATCCAGAACGCCTGGAACAGGAAGGTCTTGATGAAGACGGCGATGAGCAGCGCCGACAGCACCAGGATGGGGAACTCGATCCAGAACCGCCGGTGGCGGGGCTCGCCCTCATCGCCGACCGGGACCCCATCGCCCACCCGATCACGGTCGGCGTTGCCAGCACCGGCGACATTGGATGCGCCAGCCGGCCGGGACGCCGAGGGCAGCTCGAGGGTGTCCTCGAGGGGTCGCAACAGCCGCTTCGGTGGCGCGGTGACGGGAAGCTCAGGGTTCGTCACCGGCGCCACGTTACCGGAACCGGACGTCAAGGGCGGCGAGCGGATCGGGCAGGCGGCTCACGCCAAGCCGGCGGGATCGTGGGCTCGGCCCCCCAGGTAGTCGTGCCACAACATCCGAGCCGCCACCGCCCGCCACGGGCGCCAGCGCTCGGCCATGGCATCGGCCTCGTCGTACCCGGGAGGCTGGGCCGCTCCCATCGCCCGGCCAAGGGAAACCACCAGCGCCCGGTCGCCGCGGGGCCACACATCGGCTCTCGACTCGGCGAACAGCATGTAGTTGGCCGCGGTCCACGGCCCGACCCCGGTCAGGGTGACCAGCGCCTCCGCCGCATCCTCGTCGTCGAGCCTGCCGACCTCGTCGAACTCGAAGACGCCGCGGTCCACGGCGTCGGAGAGGAGCCTGACGTACCGGGCCTTTTGGCGGCTGAACCCGATCGCCCGCAGCTCGCCGTCGTCGAGGGTGACGAACCGGGAAGGGGTGACCCGACCGAGCCTGGCCTCGAGGCGGTCGAAGGCGGCCCGGCCCGAGGCGAGCGACACCTGCTGTTCGAGGATGAGCCGGACCAGGGTGGGAAATCCGGGAGGCCGGGACCACAGGGGCGGCGTCCCATTGCGGGCGAGCAGCTCTGCGAACACCGGATCCGATCCGGAGAGGTGCGAGCAGGCCTCGATCAGGTTCCGCTCGTCGACACGCACCGGGAAGGTGCGTGGGACGGTCAGGTCCGCTTCTCCTTGATGCGGGCGGCCTTGCCGACCCGATCCCGCAGGTAGTAGAGCTTGGCGCGGCGCACGTCGCCCCGCCTGGTGACCTCGATCTTCTGGAGGATCGGGGCGTGCACCGGGAAGATGCGCTCGACCCCTACACCGAAGCTGATCTTGCGGACGGTGAAGGTCTCGCGCAGCCCGCCGCCGCTGCGGGCGATGACCACGCCCTCGAACGCCTGCACCCGTTCCCGGCCACCCTCGACCACCCGCACATGCACCTTGACGGTGTCACCCGGTCCGAAGTCCGGCAGGTCGTGGCGAAGCTGGGCAGCCTCGATCTGATCGAGCGTGTTCACGGGGATCTCCACGACACAACGGGGAAGAAGCGGAAGGGGATATTACCCGTCGGACGGCGAGGACGGGAAATCCGGGTCGAGCAGGTCGGGACGCCGTTCCCCGGTGCGGGCCAGCCGCTGCTCGCCGCGCCATGCCTCGATCCGGGCATGGTCGCCCGAGGTCAGCACGTCGGGCACGGTCCAGCCGCGGAACTCGGCGGGACGGGTGTACTGGGCCTCCTCGAGAAGCCCGTGGCGGAAACTCTCCGAGGCGATCGAGCCCGGGTTGCCCACCACTCCCGGAAGCAGCCTGGTGACCCCCTCGATGATGGCCAGCGCCCCCACCTCGCCGCCGAGCAGCACGTAGTCGCCGAGCGAGACCTCCTCGTCGACCAGGTGAGTCGCCACCCGCTCGTCGACACCCTCATAGCGTCCGCACACCAGCGTCAGCTCGGGAAGACGGCTCCACCGGTCCAGCGTTGCCTGGGTGAGGCGGTACCCCGCGACGCCAAGCAGCACCCGGTGGGTGTCCGCCAGAGGATCGAGGGCACCGGCCAGGGGCTCGACCATCAGCACCATGCCGGGCCCGCCGCCGAACGGGGCGTCGTCGACCTGGCGATGGACGCCCTTGCCCCACCGGCGCAGATCGACCAGCTCGACGGTGAGCTGCCCGGCGGCGCGGGCCTTCCCCACCAGGCTGGTGTCGAGCGGCGACCCGAAGAACTCGGGGAAAAGGGTGACGACCACGATGCGCACCCCGCCAGGGTAAGTGCGGGAGGGTCAGGAACGGTCGGGTGGCGGGTCCCTGGGGAGTCCGAGCACCCGTTCGGCGATGATGTTGCGCTGGATGTCGTCGGTGCCGCCGCCGATGCGCATCCCGGGAGCTCCGGCGAACCCGGAGTGCCACTGGCCCTCCCAGACGTCGCCCTTCCCGTCACCCATCCCGCTGCCCATGCCCTCGGGGCCGAGGGCGTCGAGGGCCAGATCGAAGATGTCGGTGAGCAGATCGGTTGCCACCAGCTTCATCACCGACCCCTCGGGGCCGGGGAGTTGGCCCCGGGACAGGGCGGTCATCAGCCGGAGCAGCGTGTAGCGAAGCGACTCCCCCCTGGCGTACAGCCCGGCGTAGCGGCACCGGATCAACGGGTCGCCGGCGGCGCCGGTGGAGCGGAGCAGGTCGCCGAGCCCGGGGATGATCCGTGACCCTCCGGTGATCACGTTGAACCGCTCCCACATGAAGGTGGACATCACCACCCGCCACCCGTCGCCGACGGCGCCGATCCGCATCGTGTCCGGCACCCTGACCCCGTCGAGGAACACCTCGTTGAAGTTGGACGAGTTGGTGATCTGGCGGATGGGACGGGCGGTGACGCCGGGGGCGTGCATGTCCACCATGAAGGCGGTGAGCCCGGCGTGGCGCGAGGCGTCGGGGTCGTGGCGGGCGATGCACAGCCCCCAGTCCGAGCGGTGCGCGAAGGTGGTCCACACCTTCTGCCCGTCGATCACCCATTCGTCGCCGTCGGCGACCGCCGTGGTGGACAGCCCGGCGAGATCTGAACCCGCCCCCGGCTCGGAGAACAGCTGGCACCACACCTCCTCACCGCGCAGCAGCGGGGGGAGCAGCCGGTGGCGCTGCTCCCGGGTCCCGTGCTGGAGGACGGCGGGTCCGCACCAGCCGAGCCCGACCAGCAGGGCGTCGTGGGGCACGTCGAACCCGGCCTCCTCGGTCTGGAAGATGAGGTTCTCGATCAGGGTGCCGGGGCGGCCGCCGTACTCCGTTGGCCAGGTGATCCCGGCCCAGCCGGCGGCGTGCTTCACCGCCTGCCAGCGCCGTGCCCGCTCGAGACGGGACGCTTCCTCGTCCGGGGACCACTCGGCGACGATCGATGACAGGGCGAGCGCCGCCGCCGGGAGCGGCCGGGCATTGGCGGCGAGAAACGCCCTCGCCTCGGCCCTGAAGGCCGCCTCGGCCCGGCTGTCGTGCGGGTCCATCTACCAGTACTCCTCGAAGTGGACGTTGCCGGGGGCGCCGCGGCGGTCGAGGGTGAACCCCATGCGGTCCAGGATCTCAGCGATGCCCTCGGGTCTGGGGAACTCGAGCTCGCCGTCCTCCCCCGGCTCGGGCAGACCGATCATCGCCGGGTTGCCGCAGGCGAAGACGTGGGTGGCGCTCGGGTCGAGCCCGGCGGGGAGCATCCGGTCGATGGTCCCGTCGCGGAACAGGTCCTGGATGTAGCGCCTGGGCACGCCTTCCTCCCTGGTCACCAATGGGAGGTACCAGTAGTTGCCGAAGCGCTCGGCCAGCTGCCCGTGGATGTCGTGGTAGGCCAGGTCGCGGCGGTAACGAACGGTCACCACCGACACGATGGCCCCGGTGTGGCCCTTGCGGAGCAGTTCGGCCAGCATGGCGTTGTGTGGGGCCTCGCCGGTGCCGGTGGCGAGGAAGATCACCTGGGTGTTCGGGTCGGTGACGTGACCGAGCGTGTAACGGCCGGCAATCTTGGGCCCAAGGTAGATCCGGTCCCCTGGGCTCTTCAGCGCCAGCCGGGGGGTCAACGCCGGGATCCGGTCGTCGCCCGGGGGTACCAGCACCACGTAGAACTCCAGCTCGTCGGTGTCGGCGTCGGTGAGATACCCGGTCGGCTCGAGGATCGGGCTCGAGATCGAGTACGAGCGGCGGATCAGCTTGTCCCACACGCGGTCCAGGTTGGGCTCGCGGGCGGCGTCCGCCCTCGGCTCCCAGTAGCCCAGCCCGAACGAGGCGTACTGCCCGGCGAGGTGGCGGGTGGTGTCGCCCCGGTCGGGGCGGATCCTGAGCAGCCACAGGTCCGAGTGGGTGCGGTCGAAGCGGGTGATGGTGGCGTTGTAGTGCTCGGCCCGAAGCGACTCGACCCGCTCGTCGGCACCGCCGACGACACGGGTCGTCGCCGGTTCGGGGAGATCGGGGAAGCGGAGGGTGCGGATGACGTCCCATGCCTCACCGGGGGACAGATGCACCGCATCGCCCTCGATCGGGGCGGGGCCGATGGCGAACACGGCGGCATCCTCGGCCACGTCGACCGCCGAGGTGACCAACGGGGTGGGCGGGATCCGGAACACGACATGGTCGAACTGCAGGGTCGGCATCTGCCTGTCTCCGAAGTCGACCATGGGGAAGTCGCCTACCTCGTCGATGGCTGCGGGCAGCGCCTTCCACAGGATCGTCGCCCGTCGCTCCGCCTCGAGGCGGAGCAGCTTGCGCGAGGCGAGCCGGGAGAAATGGGCGAGATCGGCGCCGCCGAGGCACACCACGACGCCCCCGCCCATGTCGGCGATGCGCAGCGTCTCCTCGGCGGCGCCGTCGTCGACGCCGACCACGAGCACGTCGGAGCCTGACAGGTCGAGATCGGGGGGAACCAGATGGACCCGGTCGGCGATGGCGTCCGGGATGGGGAAGTCGGGCGGTGGCGAAGGTAGCTCGGTCCGGTCCGCCAACACTACGGCGGTGGCGGTGGCGGTGAAGCGATCGGTGGTCACCTCCACCCTGTCGCCCGTGGTGGCGATGGAAAGGAGCGGTGCCTGGTACTCGACGGTCAGGGCGTGCTGACCCACCACCTCGGGGGCGGTCACCGACTCGTCCGGCTCGATGATCAGCAGGCGGGTCACCCCCGCCTCCCTGGCCTGCACCGCCAGGGACAGACCGGCCAGCGTCCCCCCGACCACGACGAGGTCGTAGGTGCCGAGATGGGGTGCCGCTGGTTCCATCGGCGCAAGGTAGCGGGCGCAGGCCGGTCCCGTCCCTGACCCGCCGGTAACCTCGCCGCGGTGCCCCTATCCCCCACCCGGCGGCGTCTCCATCGCCCGGCGCTCCCCGTCCTCGCTGGGATCCTCCTCGTCTCGGCCTGTGGCGTGCTCGCCGGGGACACCGATCCGACCGTGGCCACGCTCCCTCCCCCGACCACGACGGCGGCGCAGGTCACGGACATCACGGGCGGGCCGGAGTGCGCCACCGGCGACCTCGACTTCGTCGACGACGGTGTGATCGCCACCATGGGGACCGGGAGCGCAGACGCCGCCGCCGTCAACGAGCTGCGTTGGGATACCGAGCTGGGATGCGACCGGTTCGTGGTCGGGTTCGCCACAGCCGGCGGCTCCCCCGCCTCGTCGCTGGGGCCGACCACGGTCGAGCTGCTCCCCGGCCGCGGCATCCTGCGGGTACGGTTGCCGACCGCCGTGGTTGCCACGTCTCTGGCCGAGGCCACCGTCGACGGCACCGTGATCACCAGGGCGGTCGTCGTCGGTCTGATCGAGGGCTCGCTCGCCATCGACCTCCACCTGGACGCCACCAGGGGGGTGCGGGCCCGGAGCTTCTTCGCTGGCGCCCCGGCCCGGCTGGTCGTTGACGTGCGCGCCGTCGGCGATCGTCCCCTGGTCAGCCCACCGGCGGGGAGCTTCGACACCGTGGTGTTGACCCCGCGGGGCGGGGTGGCCGCCTACCCGCTGCTGGTCAACGGCTACACCACGGCGGCGTCGGTCACCGTCGGGATCAGCGAGGGCGGTATCCCCGCACCGATCGAGGCGGAGCTGGCGGGCAACGGGACCCCGTGGGCGGAGTTCGAGGCGACCGTGGCATCCGGCCCCATCGGGACCGTCGAGCTGGTGGTGGAGAGCGCCGTGCCCGATGCCGAGCCCCGCCGCATCCGCATCCTGCTCGATCTGCAGTAGCCCCGCTCAGTCGGGTTCGAACAGGCCATCGGGCGGGTCGATGGTGACCGCCTCGGCGGTGACACCGGGGACGAGGGCAGCGACGAAAGGGACCTCGACGATGCCGCCATCCGGGGTGGCCACCACCAGCCGGTCCTGGGCGCCGCCGAGCACCACGTCGGTGACGGTGCCGAGCGGGGCGCCGTCGGGGGTGACGGCGGGGAGGCCAACCAGATCCTCCGGCCACCACTCGTCGTCGGAGAGCGGCCGGCGGGCGGAGGGAGCGATCGTGAGGGAATGGTGACGCAGGGCTTCGGCGGTGGTGCGATCGGTGACCCCATCGAGGTAGAGGATGACGCCCTCGGTGTGTGGTTGGGAGCCGACGACGGCGACGTCCTCCGCCGATCCCGAGACCCGGAGCACGCTGCCCGGACTGAACCGGCCGGGATGATCGGAGGTCGACGACACCAGGACACCGCCGCGGATGCCGTGGGCGCGTTTGACGAATCCAACGGTGACTGGCGGCTCGGTCATGGCGCGGTCAGTCGAGGAACTCGACCCTGACGTCGAAGCCCTCCTCCTCACCGGCGGCGGAGGTGACGGTGCGGATGGAGCGGGCGGTCCTGCCCCTGCGGCCGATGACGCGTCCCATGTCACCCTTGGCGGTCTTCACCTCGGCGGTGGCGGCGGCGTCGCCCTCCTCGATCATCTCGATCTGGATGGCGGTCGGCTCGTCGACGATGTTCTCGACGACGTAGCGGAGCACCCGCTCGGCGATCTCGGGCTTGGTCATTCCTGCTTCTCCTCATCGGCGGGCTCGCTGGCGGCTGGATCGTCTGCGGCTGGATCGTCTGCGGGTTCGCCTGCGGCGTCATCGGCCTCGGTCGCAGCCACCTCGCCGGCGTCAATCGCAGCCTCGCCGGCGGCGTCATCGGCGGTCTCGGCCCCGGCCGGATCGCCGGCGGCGTCATCGGCGGGGCTCTCGGCCACCGTGGCACCAGTCGCAGTCACGTCGTCGGGGTCGGCCGCGGCCCCGGCGGCGTCATCGGCGGTCTCGGACCCGGCCGGATCGCCTGCGGCGTCATCGGCGGCGGTCCCAGCCACCTCTCCGTGGCCCACCGCGGCGGCGTCATCGGCGGTCTCGGCCACGGCTGGATCGCCTGCAACATCTGCCGGGCTCTCGGCCTCCGTGGCACCGGTTGGAGCCACCTCGCCGGGGTCCATCGCGGCCCGGGCGGCGTCATCGGCGGTCTCGGCCACCGTTTCGAATGGCTCGGTGGCCACGGCGGCGGTCTCGTCGACCGCGTCAGCGGGGGCCTCCGGAGCCGGAACGACCGCCGGAGCCGGCGCCTGGGCACGGTCGTCGATGGTGTGGATGTCACCCTTGGCGATGCGGAACCGGGTCCATGCCCCCGAGATCTCCAGCAGCTTGCGGGCCCGATCCGACGGCTGGGCGCCCTTGCGCAGCCAGTCCAGCGCCCGGTCGTTGTCGATCTCGATGAGGCTCGGCGCCCGGCGCGGGTCGTAGACACCGATCTGCTCGATGTACGCCCCGTCGCGCGGCCGGCGCGAGTCCGTCACCACGACGCGGTATGTGGGTTGCTTCTTCTTGCCCATCCGCGTCAGGCGGATCCTCACCGACATACCGTCACCTCTTCCTCCTGCGGCCCATCCCCGGTGCGGTCAGCCCTGGTATCGGGCTGCGTCCGCCGGCGATGGCCTTCATCATCTTCTGTGCTTCCGAGAACTGCTTCAGGACGGCGTTGACGTCCTGCGGCCGCGTTCCCGAGCCGGTGGCGATGCGGCGCTTGCGACTCCCGTTGATGGTTCTGGGATCGCGCCGCTCCGCCGGTGTCATCGAGCGGATGATCGCCTCGACCCGGTTCAGATCGCGCTCGTCGACCTCGACGTTGCGCAGCATCTGCCCGGCGCCGGGCAGCATACTAACCAACTGCTGCAGCGGCCCCATCTTCCGGATCTGCTGGAACTGCTCGAGGAAGTCGCTCAGGTCGAACCTGGCGGTGCGTAGCTTCTCCACCGCCACCGCCGCCTGGCCCTGGTCGTACACCTGTTCCGCCTTCTCGATCAGGGTGAGAACGTCACCCATCCCCAGGATCCGCGACGCCATCCGCTCCGGATAGAAGACGTCGAGGTCGTCGAGCCCTTCTCCGAGACCGACGAACTTGATCGGCTTCCCGGTGACCTGGCGGGCCGAGATCGCCGCCCCTCCCCTGGCATCACCGTCGAGCTTGGTCAGCACCAGCCCGGTCAGCCTGGTCTTCGCCCCGAACCCCTTGGCGACGTTCACCGCCTCCTGACCGGTCATGGCATCGACGACCAGCAGCACCTCGTGCGGCTCGGCCACCTTCTCGACGGCGGCCAGCTCCTTCATCAACTCCTCGTCGATCTGGAGCCGGCCGGCGGTGTCGATGATGACGACGTTGAGCCCTTCCTGTCTGGCGTACTTCACCGCCGCCTTGGCCAGACGGGCGGGCCTGGTCCTGCGGTCGGCGAAGACCGGCACATCGATCCTGCGCCCCAGCGTCTCCAGCTGGTCGATGGCGGCGGGGCGCTGCAGGTCGGCGGCGACCAGCAGGGGGCGGCGCCCCTTCGACTTGAGGTGCTTGGCCAGCTTGGCGGCGGTGGTGGTCTTGCCCGAGCCCTGGAGGCCGGCGATGAGGATGACCAGGGGAGGCGCCGAGGGGCGGGTCAGCGGGGCCTCATCGCCCAGGGTGGCGAGCAGCTCCTCGTGAACGATCTTGATGACCTGCTGGCCGGGGGTCAGGCTCCCCATCACCTCGGTGCCAACGGCCCGGGCCCGCACCCGCTCCAGCAGCGTCTTGGCAACGGCGACGTTCACGTCTGCCTCGAGCAGAGCCAACCGCACCTCGCGCAGCGAGGCGTCGACGTCGGCGTCGGTCAACCTGCCCTTGGCCCGCAGGCGGGTGAAGACCTCGCCCAGCCTGTTGGAGATGCTGTCGAACATCGCCGGCAAAGTGTAGGAGGGCCCGCCCGTCGTCTCTCCAGGGACCGGTGGCCGTGCTCAGCCGATCACGGGTCCGGGAAGCGGGGTCCGTCGAGGGCGGCGGCGAAGGCGGCGGTGCCGTCCGCTGCCCGGAACATGCGGAAGTCCCGTCCCCCTGAAGTTGGGAGAACCGCCGAACCTAAGGCTCCTGGGTGTCGCCACAACACGCGATCCGCTGATGTTGAACCTCAGGTTCCAGGGTGTCGCCACGACACGTAATCCGCTGATGTTGAGGCGGATCGCCGAACCTGAGGTTCTGCGTACCCCTGGCGAGTACCAATCCATGAAGTTCGAGACCGATACGAGCTTCCACCTTGAACCTGAGGCTCCTGGGTGTCGCCACGACACGTAATCCGCTGATGTTGAACCTGAGGTTCCAGGGTGTCGCCACGACACGAATCCGCTGAGGCTTCGGCCGCGGCGAGATGCGGTAGCTTGCGGCCATGAGCGAGGAAACCGGGAGCGACTTCACCGAGCGGGTGATCGAGGTGATCGAGTCGATCCCGCCCGGCGAGGTGATGGCGTACGGCGAGGTCGCCGCCGAGGCCGGCTTCCCCGGTGCGGCCCGGGCCGTAGGCAACGTGCTCGGGGCAGTCCCCGGGCTGCCGTGGTGGCGGGTGGTGACGGTCGACGGCCGCCTGGTTCCCGGCGAGGAGCAGCTCCAGGCCGAGCTCCTCCGCGCCGACGGGGTGCGGATCGGGAAGGGACGGGTGACCCGGTCGGGGTCGCGGTAGATCGGCGACCGGGGACCCGCCGGGGGTGCGGGCATCAGTTCGAGGTGGACCAGGCGTTCGCGGCGGTGACGGCGACCCGGATCGCCCGATCGACGGCGGCGTCCTTCTCCTCGATGCGAGGCCGCTCGTCTTCCGAGCGCTCGGCAATGATGCCGCACACGCATCCGGCGTGAAAGCGGTAGACCAGGCCCATCTTGAACAGGGTCCCCGCTTCCATCTCGAAGTTGAGGATGCCCAGCTCCTGGTACTCGTCGATGCTCCCCCGCAACCGGCGCAGGAGGTGCGTGTTGGCCGACGACGTCGACCGTTCCTGGCCCTCGAAGAAGGTGTCGGTCGACGCCATCACCCCGACGTGGTGGTCGATGCCCAGCTCGGTGGCCGCAGCCGCCAGGGCGACGGTGAGGAAGGGGTCGGCGGCGGCGGGGAACTGCGGTGGGGCGATGTCGTCGGCCGCCCCCTGGTTGGTCAGGGCACCTAGGGCGACGACCACCGAGCCGACGCGTACGTGGTCCTGGATCGAGCCGGCGGTACCCACCCGGATCACGGTGCGGATCCCGGTCTGCACCAGCTCGTTGACCACGATGCTCAGCGACGGCGCCCCCATCCCGCTGGTGGCGCACACCACCGGCGAGCCCCCGGGGAGCCGTGCGACGAAAGCGTCGAGGCCGCGGTTGCGGGCAAGCACCATGGGATCGCCGAGGTGCTCGGTGGCGATCAGCTCGGAGCGCGCCGGGTCGCCGGAGAGCAGGGCGGTCGAGGTGCCCGAGGGCAGGTCGTCCGCCCCGAAGCCGATGTGGTATTGGCGGTTGCTGGTGGTGTCGCTCATCGGGGCACGATAGGCGCTGCCGTTTCCCGGAACCCGGCGGGCGCCGCTATCAACCGCACCGATGAGCCGAAAACCGACGCTGTAGACGCTCCACGGCTCACCGGTCGCAGGCCACCGCACCGATGAGCCGGAAACCGACGCTATGGACGGGCCACGGCTCACCGGTCGGGGCGTCCAGGTCCAGATTGGAATAGCCGGGCCACGTCTGGCAACATCGCTCGAACCGGTCGAACAGGAGTCCGATGAAGATCGCCGTTTGCGTCAAACAGATCCCCGATCCGGCGACCCCATACGCCCTGGATCCATCCACCCACTTCGTGGTGCGACCCAACGACCAGGTCCTCGACGACACCGACCGCTACGGGATCGAGGTCGGGCTGCAGCTCGCCGCCGCCGCCGGTGAGGATGCCACCGTCATCGTGTTCTCCATGGGACCGTCCGGCTCGATGCAGGGCATCCGGCAGGCGCTGTCGATGGGCGCAGACGGCGCCGTCGTCGTCGACGACCCCTCGCTGCGGGGGGCCGAGGCGCTGCTCACCGCCCGGGTCCTCGCCGCCGCCATCGCCCGCAGCGGCTTCGACGTGGTGGTGGCCGGCACCGAGTCGACCGACGGCTACAGCGGGGTGGTGCCCCAGCAGATCGCCGAGCTGCTCGGGGTCCCGGCGCTGACCTTCGCCCGCAAGGTGGAGAAAACGGCCGACGGGATCCGGATCGAGCGCCAGACCGCCGCCGGATACGACGTGGTCGAGGCGGCGACCCCGGTGCTGCTCTCGGTCACCGCGGGGTCGGTGGAACCCCGCTACCCCAGCTTCAAGGGGATCATGGCGGCCAAGTCCAGGCCGGTGGAGACCCTGACCGTGGCGGATCTGGGTGTCGGGGTCTCCTCGGCCCAGACCATCACCGGGGTGGAGCCGGTGGCGGCCCGCCAGGCCGGAGAGATCATCGAGGACGACGGCGAGGCCCATCTGCGCATCCTCGCCCTACTCGAGCAACGGAAGGTGGTGTGAGATGGCGGTGCTGATCTTCTCCGACGGTACCGGCGACGAGCACTCCTCGGCGACGCTGGAGGCGCTGACCAAGGCGCGCCAATGGGGCGAGGTCGACGTCTTCCACGTCGGACCGCTCGACGATGCCACCGTCGAGGCGCTGGGGCGGCACGGGGCCACCAGGGTCCACCACCTCGACACCGACCACGCCCTGCCCACGGCGGAAGCGGCGGCGGCGCTGGCCGAGCTGGTCGGCTCGACCGGAGCTTCCCTGGTGTTGTTCGGGATGGGGAACGTCGACCGCGACGTGGCCGGGCGCCTCTCCGCACGGCTGGGCAGGCCGGTGCTGGCCAATGCCGTCGACGTCGAGCTGGCCGGCGGGACCCCGACGGTGGTGAACGAGATCCTGGGCGGCACCCAGCGGGTGACGACAACCGCCGACACCCCCGCCATCGTGATCTCCCGTCCGAAGGCCTACCCGGCCGAGCCGGGCGGCGAGACCAGCCCAGCGGTCAGCGCCGTCGCCGCACCGGACGTGGGGGGTGCCGGCGGCGTCACCATCACCGAGCGACACACCGAGACGAGCGAGGGACCGGACCTGGAGTCGGCCAAGGTGGTCGTCTCCGGCGGGCGCGGGCTGGGCGACCCGGCCAGGTTCGAGATGGTGGAGCGGCTGGCCAGGCTGCTGGGCGGCGCCGCCGGTGCGACCAGGGCAGTGGTCGACGCCGGATGGGTGCCCTACAGCCATCAGGTGGGGCAGACCGGCAAGACGGTCAAGCCCACGGTGTACATCGCCTGCGGCATATCGGGCGCCATGCAGCACCTGGTGGGGATGAAGGACTCGTCGACCATCATCGCCGTCAACAAGGACAAGGACGCCCCCATCTTCGGTGTCGCCGATCTCGGCATCATCGGCGACGTCCACAAGGTGATCCCCGCCCTCATCGAAGCCCTCGAAGCCCGCTGAGTCCGCCGAACCTGAGGTCCCTGTGTGTCGCCACGACACGTGATCCGCTGATGTTGAAGCGGATCGCCGGGCCACGGTCGGCGGCGCGATCGTTCTGATCCGCTACGAGAGCAGGTAGCCGGCGACGAAGCCGAGCACGGTGGCGGTCGCCACCGCCGCAGACTGGACAGACCCGCTCCACCGCGGCGTGACCAGCGAATCCGACACCGTATCCGTGTTCGCCACCACCGCGGGCGGCCACGACCTGGTGATCGGCATCATGTCCCCCCTCCACGCCTGGGGCATCGTCGGCGACGCCATGATCGCCATCGAAGGCAACGTCCTCCCCGACACCCTCGCCAGTGCCGTCGACCAGGTGCTCCCACCCAGGTAGGGGCCGGCTTGCCGGCTAACCCGGCAGGCTCCCGGGACCAAACGATTCGGGGAGAAGGTCGTCGAGTCGGGAGAGCCGGACCCTGCCGCCCGGGCCCTGGAAGACGATCCACTCGACGGAGAACTCGCACATTATCTGGCGGCAGTTGCCGCACGGGGTGCACTCGTCGGCGTCGAGACAGCCAACGGCGATGACGGGCACTCGACGCACCCCGGCGGTCGCCGCCGTGGTGAGGGCATTGGCCTCGGCGCAGATCGTGCTTCCGAATGCGGCGTTCTCGACGTTGACCCCCTCGTACAGCCCTTCGCCGACCACGGCGACGGCGCCCACCCGGAACCGGGAGTAGGGGGCGTAGGCCTGGCCCGCCACCCGGCGGGCGTGGTCGAGCAACGCGCCCGCCTCGGCCTCGGTGGGCGGCGGGGTCCGGCTCATGCGCCCAGCAAGGCGTCGACGAACGCCTCGGGCTCGAACGGGACGAGGTCGCCCATCTCCTCGCCGACCCCGATGAACTTGACCGGCACCCCCAGCTCCCGCTCCACCGCCACCGCCATCCCGCCGCGAGAAGTGCCGTCGAGCTTGGTGACCACGATCCCACTGACCCCCACCGCCTCGGTGAAGATACGAGCCTGCTCGACGGCGTTCTGACCGGTGGTTCCGTCGATCACCAGTAGCACCTCGTCGATGGAACCGGCCTCGCGCCGCAGCACCTTGGCCACCTTGCCCAGCTCGGCCATCAGGTTGGTCTTGGAGTGCAGCCGCCCGGCGGTGTCGACGATGACCGTGTCGGCCCCGGCGGCCCTCGCCGTCCGGTAGGCGTCGAAGGCCACCGAGGCCGGGTCGGTGCCCTCCGCCGCCGACACCACTTCGACCCCGGCCCGAGCCCCCCAGGTGCGGAGCTGCTCGACGGCGGCGGCGCGGAAGGTGTCGGCCGCCCCGAGGAGGACCGTGGACCCGTTGGCACCCAGATGGGAGGCGAGCTTGGCGATCGACGTGGTTTTCCCGGTGCCGTTGACCCCGACCACGAGCACCACCGCAGGCTTGCCGTCGAGGTGGAGCCGGCGGTCCTTTCCGGCAAGGGCGTCCACCAGCGCCCGCTCAAGCTCGATGCGGGCTCCGGCCCCGTCGTCGGGCCGGGAGGCGCGGACCCGCCGCACCAGGTCCGATGCGGTGGCGACCCCGAGGTCGGCTGCGACCAGGGTGTCCTCGAGCTCGGACCAGAAGTTGGCGTCGAGCTGCCCGCTCCCGAGAAGGCCGGACAGACGCTCGGCCAGCCCAAGCCTTGTCCGGCCCAACCGGTTGCGGAGCGAATCCGCCGGAGCGGTCTTGGTGGCGCCCCGGCCCGGCCCCGTCGTCGTAACGTCCGGTCGACCCAGCGGTGGCGGTCCCGGCGACCGGCGGCGTACCACGAAAACGCCGACCACGGTGAGGAGCACGACCCCGGCGACGAGAGCGATGACGATCGCATCCATTGCGGCGATCGTAGCTCCATCACCCCAACGCTCATCGCCCGCCGGAGATGCGTCAGAACTGGTGAGAAAAGCGCTTGCTGACCACCTTGGAGGACTCACCCGGCTCCATGGTGACGCCGTAGAGCAGGTCGGCCGCCTCCATTGTCTGCTGCTGGTGGGTGATGATGACCAGCTGGGCAGACTCGCGCAGGGTGTCGACCAGCCTCAGGAACCGACGCAGGTTGGGGTCGTCGAGCGCCGCCTCCACCTCGTCCAGGACATAGAAGGGGCTGGGGCGGGCCCGAAAGACGGCGAAGAGGAAGGCGAGGGCGGCCAGGGAGCGCTCTCCGCCGGACAGCAGCGACAACCTGCCCACCTTCTTGCCTCTCGGTTGCGCCTCCAGCTCGACCCCGGTCTCCAGCGGCCGCTCCGGGTCGGTGAGCCGGATCCTGCCCTTGCCGCCGGGGAACACCAGGGCGAAGTTCTCGGTGAACAGCTCGGAGATCTCCTCGAACGCCCCGGCGAACAGCACCGCCATCTCGGCGTCGAGAGCGGCAATGACCTTGCGCAGCTCGGAGCGGGACTCCTCGAGGTCGGCGAGCTGGCCGTCGAGCAGTCTGACGTGAGCGGACAGGTCCTCGTACTCGGCGGCGGCGAGCGGGTTGATCAAGCCCATCCGGCGCAGCTCCGCCTCCCGGCCGGCGAGCACGGTATCGAGGTCGGCGTCGCCGTCGACATCGGGCCGGGATGCGGCCAGCGCCTCACCCTCCTCGGCATCGGCCTCGCGGCGCAGCGCCTCGATGCGCGCCTGGCGGGTGACCCTGATCTCGGCGAGCTCGACCGCTCGCGCCGAGACCCGTTCCCTGGCGGCGCTCAGCCCCCGCTCCACCTCACGCTGGCGGTGGTTTGCACCCTGGAGTGCCTCGTCGGCTGAGGTGGATTGGAGCCGCAGATCGCGCTGGCGGCCGCGCAGCTCCTCGATGTGCCGGCGGCTCTCGGTCCCCGCCGTCGCCGCCCATGCCTCGATCTGGGTTAGCCGGTCGATGGCGGCGGGATCGACCGGAATGGGGTCGAGTCGCTCCAACTCGGCGCCGAGCGCTCCGAGTCGGTCGGTGAGCAGACGGCGCCGCTCCTCGTTGCCGGCGACGGTGGCGGCGGCATCCTCCCGGCTGCGTCTGGCCCGATCGCGCAGTCGGGCGACCTCGGCGCGGCGGGCGTTGATCGCCTCCCACGCCTCCTGACGCTGCCGTTCCTCCCCGTCGAACTCGGTGAGCCGGTCCCTGGTCTGGGCGATGCGGACCGCCCGAGCGGCATCGGCCTCGGCCAGCGCCCGACGCCGATCATCGAGCCGGGCGACCTCCGCCTCACGCTCCGCCCGGGCCCTCCCGTTGAGAGCGATCGTCTCGCTGAGGCCACCGAGCCGTGCCTCGAGCCGCTCCAGGGTTGCCCGGGACGTTTCCTCGGCCTGGCGGGCGACCTCCAGCGCCCGCCCGGTGCTCGTCCGCAGGCTGGCCGCCCGTGCCGCCTCCCGGTCGGCCCGCTCGACGTCCACCCTGGCTGCCTCGAGCCTGGCCTGACCGGCGCCGTCCGCCTCGGCCAGCCGCAACCCGTGGACCGACACCACGTCGCCCTCGGGCGTAACCGCCCGCAGGGCTGGGTGCTTCTCGATCAGCTGCCATGCCGCCGCCCATCCCTCGACCACGACCACGTCGCCGAGCAGCCGGGTCGCCAGCGCCTGATCCGCCCTCGACCCGAGCAGATCGACCAGGGCGTCCGCACCCCATTCGGCGGCTACCGGCCGGGCCGGAGCCTCGACCGGGTAGCGGTGGCCGATCACCAGGCTGACCCCACCCAGGCCGGACGACTTGAGGTGACCGGTGACGTCGCGGAGGGCACCGGGATCGGTCGCCACCAACGCCACCGACCACTGCGCCAGGGCGGCGTCGACGGCGGCGGCGATGTCGACGGGCACATCCAGCCTCGCCACCAGCGGCCCCACCACACCGGCGGCTTCCTCGGCGACCAGCCGCGCCTCGGAATCGCCGGTCCCGTGCAGGGCCGTCTCGAATGCCTCGACCCGCGCCCTCGCCTCGGACAGGGTGAGCCGCGCCTCGGCGGCGCGCTCCATGGCGGCCTCGGCCTCGTCCTGGTCACGCTGGCGGCGGGCGGAGGCGGCCTCGAACACGTCCCGTGCTTCGCCGGCTGCGGCGTCGATCTCCTGGATCTCGGACACGATCGTGTCCGACTCCGTCCGCTCCTGATCGAGGCGGGAGGTCACCAGCTGGCGCCTTCGCACCACGCCTTCGTGCTCCTTACGATCGCGGTCGGCGGCGATCTCCAACGAGCGCAGATCGCCACGCAGGTTGGCGACAACGCCCTCGGCGGGGAGCCGTGCCTGCTCGGCCAAGGTGCGCTCCTCGTCCTCGAGCGTCTGGAACTCGGTCTCGGCGCGCTCGGCGGCCGCCCTCGCCTCCGGGTCGATCCGCTCCAGCTCGGCCAGGTCCTCGACCATGCTGTGGTGCTCGTCGGTGACATCCCGCCGGCGCTCGTCGGCGCCGTCGATCCGGCTCTGCATCGCCCGGCGTCGTTCCCTGGCAACGGTGGCGATGCGCGCGAACCGCTCGACCGCGGTCTCCAGTCGCGCCGCCGCCGCCGTGTCCACCTCGAGCAGCCGTCCCACCTCGCCGGCGGACCGGCGGAGCCGGTCGAGCGAGCCGGTCAGTTCGGCCAGCTCGGTCTCGGATGCGGTGATGACCTCCTCGGATCCGTGCCGCTGCGCCGTCGCCCGGTCCCGGCGGGAATCGAGCCGACGCAGCTCCTCGCCCCCCAGCCACAGCCGCACCGCCCTGATCTCGGCCCGCAGCGAATCGTGGCGGAGCGCCGCCTTGGCCTGGCGCTCCAGCGGGCGGAGCCGCCTGCGCTCCTCCCCGAGGATGTCCCCGAGCCTGGTGACGTCGATGTCCGTCTGCTCCAGCCGCCGCACCGAGCGGTCCCGTCTCGCCCGGTGCTTGGTGATGCCCGCGGCCTCCTCGATGACGGCGCGGTGCTCGTCGGGGCGGGCGCTGAGGATCTCGCCGATCTGCCCCTGGCTGACGAGGACGTGCTGGTGACGACCGACGCCCCCGTCGGACAGGATCTCGTGGAGGTCGAGCAACCGGCAGGGCGTCCCGTTCAGCTCGTACTCGGATGCGCCGTCGCGGAACAGGCGGCGCGTCATCGACAGCTCGTCGATGTCGAGGGGCAGGAAGCGGTCCCGGTTGTCGAAGGTCAGCGTCACCTCGGCCCGTCCCAGGGCGGGACGGGTGGCGGTGCCGGCGAAGATGACGTCCTCCATCCGTCCCGTGCGCAGCGCGCTGGTGGCCTGGGTGCCCATCACCCAGGCGAGGGCGTCGAGCAGGTTCGACTTACCGGACCCGTTGGGCCCGACCACGACGTTCACCCCCGGGTCGAATTCGAGGCGGGTCCGGGTGGCGAACGACTTGAACCCGGCGAGCGACAATGTCTTGAGCAGCACAGCCGCGGGAGCATACCCGGGGTGGAATCACATCCTTGGGATTCAGATCACAAGGGCCGCGCCCTGGCAGATCCGGCTCCCCGCTCCAACATCAGCGGATTACGTGTCGTGGCGACACCCAGCAACCTCAGGTTCAACATCAGCGGATTACGTGTCATGGCGACACCCTGGAACCTCAGGTTCAAGTTACTGGAATCCCTCAACTCTGGCACGACGGGCAGAAGTGCGTGCCTCTCCCCCGCAGCTCGATCCGGGTGATGGGCGTACCGCAGCGGCGGCATGGCTCCCCGGTTCGCCCGTAGACCTTGAGCCGCCTGGTGAAGTCGCCGGCACGCCCGTCGGGGAGCAGGTAGGCCAGGTCGTCGAGGGTGGTGCCTCCCCAACGCAGCCCGGCGTCGAGCGTCACCTTGATCGCTCTACGCAACCTCCCCACCTCGACCACGTCGAGCGACCCACCCGGCCGCCTCGGGTCGATCCCGGCCCGGAACAGCGCCTCGTCTGCGTAGATGTTGCCCAGCCCGGAGACGATCCGCTGGTCGAGCAGCAGCGCCTTGATCGGGGCGGTCCTGCCCGCCAAGGCGCCGAGGAGACGCCGCGCCCTCGGCAGGGCGGTGTAGGCGTCCCACCCGAGACGGGCAAGGGTGGAGCCAGACAGCTCCTCAGGGGTGAGCGCCCACACGAAGCCGAAGGTCCTGGGATCGACCAGCCGCATCTCTACCGGTCCGGCATTCCCGTCTATGGCGACGACCACGTTGGTGTGCGGGGCCTCGGGCTCGCCCGGGACGGCCAGGGCGACCCGACCCGACATCCCAAGGTGGGTCACCCACAGCATGGTGGCCTCGCCGACACCGGCGCCGGAGCCCGGTCGGCCACCGGACTCGGACAGGTCACCGGAGTCGGACAGGCCACCGGACTCGGACGGGCCACCGGACTCGGCCAGGCCACCGGAGTCGGACAGGCCGGCGATGATGAACTTGCCGGTACGTCCCACGGAGAGGATGGTCCGCCCGATGATCCTGGCGGCGAAGTCCGAGGGCTGCTCCTGGTGGCGGACCATCCGGTCGCGCCGCACGACGACCCGAACGATGGCCGCCCCCACCAGCACCGGTGCCAGCGACGCCCTGGTGGTCTCGACCTCGGGGAGCTCAGGCATTGCGCAGCATGTCGACCGCCGCCTCGGCCGCCGCCTGCTCGGCCCGCTTCTTCGACGACCCGGTGCCCTGTCCCAGCGTCCGGTCGCCCGCCGACACCGTCGCCCGGAACCGCTTGGCATGCTCGGGGCCGGACTGCTCCACCTGGTACCGGGGCCGGAAGTCGGTCCTTGCCAGGATCTCCTGCAGCCTGGTCTTGTAGTCGCGCTGCCCCGGCGCCGTCGCCCTCGAGGCGATGGCATCCTCCCAGTGGTGGACCACGATCTGGGCGGCCCGCTCGAACCCCGCCTCGACGACCACCGCCCCGATCAACGCCTCGACCACGTCGCTGAGCAGCGACGGCTTGTCGCGCCCACCGGTGATGTCCTCGCCCCGGCCCAGCCGCAGCGCCGGCCCCACCTCGAGGCGGATGGCGACGTCGAGCAGACCCCGCTCGCTGACCACCGCGGCCCGCACCTTGGCCATCTGCCCCTCGGGGAGATCGGGGAACGTCACGAACAGGTACCTGGTGACGGCAAGCTGGAGGACGGCGTCGCCGAGGAACTCGAGCCGCTCGTAGTGGCCCACCCCGGCGTGCTCGCCGGCGTATGAGCGATGGGTCAGGGCCTCGGCGAGCAGCCCCCGGTCGGTGAAGGTGTAGCCGAGCCGCTCCTCGACCGTGGCGACGGGATCCCGCACGTCACACCACCGACGACGTCGCCGTCAGCCCCTTCTCGATCCTGGCGGGAAGATGGTGGTCGGCGCCCTCGGCGGCGAGGGCGATGGCGTTGCGGATGGCGATCCGCGACGAAGACCCGTGGGCGATGACCACGTTGCCCTTGACCCCGAGCAGCGGAGCGCCCCCGGTGCTCTCGGGATCGAGCCTACCCCGCACCGTCATCAGGGCCGGGGCCAGGGTGGCAACCGCCTCCTGGTACTGGGGGTCGGAAACCGCGTCGAGCATCAGCCTGAGCGCCATCCGGGCGGCTCCCTCGGCGGTCTTGAGCATGACGTTGCCGGTGAACCCGTCGGTGACGATGACGTCCGCCCGCTCGGTGGCCAGATCGCGGCCCTCAACGTTCCCGACGAAGTTGATCCCGGGGACCGACGCCATCAGCCGGTATGCCTCCTTCTCGAGGTCGCGGCCCTTGCCCTCCTCCTCGCCGATGTTGAGCAGCCCGACTGTCGGCTCGGCGATGTCGAAGTGAGAGGACGAGAGGGCAGCCCCCATCACGGCGAACTGGACGAGGTGCTCGGCCCGGCAGGACAGGTTGGCGCCGGCGTCGAGGATGATCCTGCCAGTGGGAAGCAAGGTGGCGATCGCAGGCCGGGAGACCCCGGCCAGCCTGCCGATGACGAATACGGCGGCGGCCATGGCGGCGCCGGTGGAGCCTGCCGAAACCATGCCCTCGGCGTCCCCGGCGGCGACCAGCTGGGCAGCCACGGTGACCGAGGCGTCCTTCTTGTCGCGGATGGCCGAGGCCGGGTCCTCCCCCATCCCGATCACCTGGCTGGCGGGAACAACCTCGAGCTCCCCTGCCGCCTCGGCGTCGGCGAGCAGGGCGTCGAGACGTGGCTCGTCACCGACCAGGATGACCTCGATCCCCGATCGGGCGGCGGCGACGGCCCCGTGGACGACTTCCTCGGGCGCCCGGTCCCCGCCCATGGCGTCGACAGCGATGCGCGCCACGGATCAGGCCGTGGGGACGATCTGGCGTCCGTTGTAGGTGCCGCACTGGGGGCAGACCCGGTGCGGGAGGTGAGCAGCGCCGCAACGGGGACAGGTGGCCAGCGCCGGGGCGGACACCTTCCAGGTCGCCTTGCGCCGCCGGGTCCTGGAGCGCGACATCTTCTTCTTGGGTACCGCCATGGCGGAGCATTCCTCGCTCTGAAACCACTAATCCCCGGCGTCGAGCATGTCACGGAGAATCGCAAACGGCGACTCGGACCGTCGCCCGGGAGCGGCGGTATTCAAGCCGGTTTCGGGATCCTCTCCAAGTCCCCGGCACGGCGGGTCGCAGCGGGCCAGCAACGGCAGCGCCAGCAGCACCTCGTCGCGGATGATCGGCTCCAGGTCGAGCATGTCCCCGGCGAGCACGTACCCGTCGTCTCCCTCGTCGACGATCTCGGCGAGCTGGTCGACCTTCACCCGGTGGATGCGGTCGGTCTCGGTCAGGCAGCGGACACAGGTGGAGGCGATGGTCAGCTCGACCGGGCCCCTTATCACGATCCCGCCGGGGATGGCGGTCAGCCCGAGATCGGCCCGCAGCGGCGGGTCGGACCGAGCCGAGAAGAACTCGACCGCCCAGTCGACCGACGTCTCGATCCGCACCGGCCTGGCCCGACCCGGATGGCGGAGCATCTCGCCGACGGGCACCACGAACGGAGACGATCGGGGCACGACACTACTCCGAGAGCGGCGGCTCGATCGGGGCGGGCAGGGTGCGATGCAGTTCGGCCCGTGACTCCCTCACGTAGCGGAGCAGCTCGCCGAGCACGGTCTCGGCCTCGGAGAGGTGCTGCTCGGCGAAGTCCTCGGCCTCGAGCCGGATCCGCTCCGCCTCCTTCTCGGCGTTGCGCACCAGCCGGTTGGCCTCCTCGACCGCCTCGGCGACGATGTAGCTCTCGTTCACCAGCTCCTCGGAACGTGCCTGGGCGGCGGCGAGCACCTCGCGCGCCTTCTCGTTGGTGCGGGCGATGTACGTCTCCCGCTGCCTGACCATCCAGCGGGCCGCCCGCAGCTCGTCGGGGAGCTCCTCCTGCAAGATGCGGAGACGGTCGACGAACTCGTCGCGGTTGAACATCACGCTCTGCGAGAGCGGCACGGGCCGCGCCTCCTCGACGGCGACGATCAGTTCCTCGATGTGGTCGATGATCTTGCCGGGGACGGGAGGCGGCGCAGGCCGGGAATCGTCGGTCATGTCGCAAACGCCTCCTTCAAGGCGACGGCCACGGGCGCAGGCACCAGGGCATCCACCGAGCCGCCCAGACGGGCGACCTGTTTCACCAGAGAAGAGGAAAGGTACCCGTATTCGGCCTTGGTGGCGACGAACAGGGTGACGATCTGCGGGGAGAGGTGGCGGTTCATCTGGGCCATCTGCAGCTCGTAGTCGAAGTCGGTGATGGCCCGCAGCCCCTTGACGATGACCTTGATGCCGGCGGTGTCGGCGTACTCGACCAGCAACCCGTCGAACGATCCGATGTCGACCGTGGGCCATTCCTGGCAGCATTCGGTGAGCAGGGCGATGCGCCGGTCGGCGGGGAACAGCGGGGTCTTGGCCGGGTTGGCGATGACCGCCACCCTGACCCTGTCGAAGATGCCGACGCAGCGCTCGATGACGTCGAGGTGTCCCTTGGTGGGCGGATCGAAGCTCCCCGGGATGAGGGCCGTGGTCACGAGGGCTCAGCTCCCCTGGCCATGGTGAAGCGCCAGATCTCGGCAGGGCCGTAGCGCCTGCGGTCGGCCAAGACGAGCGACCCGAGGAGGGGCGGCTCCTCGCCGCGCCTCCGGTGTACCACGACGACCCCACCGTCAGTCACGGCCGGCTCCAGTCCCTCGAGGATCCGCGCCACAGAAGCTAGCGGCAGGTCGTAAGGAGGGTCAACGAATACCAGGTCGTAGCGACCGAGCGGACCGGCGACGAACCGGTCGACGTCGGCAGCGACGATCGTCCCTCCCAGCCCGACCGCCTCGACGTTGCGGTGCAGCACCCCGAGGGCGGGGCGGTCCCGCTCCACGAACGTCGTTTCCCCGGCGCCACGGCTCAGCGCCTCCAGCCCCAGCGATCCGGTGCCGGCGAAAAGGTCGAGCACGACGGCGCCCTCGACCAGCGCCCCCAGCGACGAGAACACCGCCTCCCGGACCCGGTCGGGGAACGGTCGGGTCGTCCAGCCATCCGGCCCCCGCACCCTCCGACCGCGGGCGATCCCGGCGATGATCCTCACCAGACGGTCCCCATCGGGTTGACGCTACGTCGCTCAGCTCCTGAACAGCCAATCGACGTCTGCGCCGAGCAAGGCCCGCACCTCTTCGGCGATCTCGGGGTGGTCCATCAGCTCGGGGTCGGCGGCGACCATGGCGAAGGCCTCGCCCCGCGCCGTCACCAGCAGCTCGGCGTCGCGCAGGATGTCGGCCAGCCGCAGGTCCTTGACCCCCGCTTGCCGGGCTCCGAACACGGTGCCCTGACCCCGGATGCGCAGGTCCTCCTCGGCCAGCTCGAACCCGTCGGTGGTGGCGACCATGGCGGCGAGCCGCTGCTCCCCCTCGGGTGTGGTCGGCTCGGCGATCAGGACGCAGCGGGAGCGGTACCGGCTCCGACCCACCCGGCCCCGGAGCTGGTGGAGCTGGCTGAGCCCGAACCGGTCGGCATCCTCGATGACCATCACCGTGGCGTTGGGGATGTCGATCCCCACCTCGATCACGGTGGTCGCCACCAGAACGTCGATGGCGCCTTCCTTCATGGCGTGCATGGCATCCTGCTTCTCGTCGGTGCGGAGCTGGCCGTGGATCAGCCCGAGGCGGAGATCGGGAAACACGGTGCGCAGCCGGTCGAACTCGGCGACGGCGGAGGCGGCCTCGGTCTTGTCGCTCTCCTCGACCAGCGGACACACCACGAACGCCTGGCGCCCCGCCTCGACCTCGGCCCTGACCAGCCGGTAGACCTCCTCGAGCGCAGCGGGCGATTTGGCGACGAGCCTGGTCTCCACCGGGATGCGGCCCGGTGGCATCTCGTCGAGGACGGAGACGTCGAGATCGCCGTACAGGGTCATGGCCATGGTGCGGGGGATGGGGGTGGCGGTCATGATCAGCAGGTCGGGGTCGTGGGTGGCCGACTTCTCACGCAGCTCCACCCGCTGATGGACCCCGAACCGGTGCTGCTCGTCGACCACGGCGACCCCGAGGTCGCTGAAGTCAACGCCCTCCTGGATGAGGGCGTGGGTGCCGACCACGATGTCGACGGTGCCGTCTGCGATCCAACCGGCGACGGCCGCCGGGCGGACCGTCCCCGGAACGAAGTTGGCCGCCGCCTGCCTTCCGGTGAGCAGGGCCATCCGCACCGCCGGCCCGTCGGCGGGCGGTGCGGCGAACAGCCCGTCCTGGCCGGGGGCGACACCGGGGTCGACCGAGGGCGGGGCCATCCCCGCCTCGACGATCAGGTCGGTCATCCCCAGGTAGTGCTGGGCGGCGAGCACCTCGGTGGGCGCCATCACCGCCCCCTGCATGCCGCCCTGGACGGCGGTGAGCAGGGCAGCAAAGGCGACAACGGTCTTCCCCGACCCCACCTCCCCCTGGAGCAGGCGGTGCATCGGGTGGGGCGAGGCCAGGTCGGCGGTGATCTCGTCGATGGACCGCTCCTGGGCGCCGGTGAGCGGGAAGGGCAGCGCATCGAGGAAGGGCGTCACCAGCGAGCCGTCGACGGTGTGCGCCACCCCGGTGGCATCCTCGATCTGGCGACGCTTGCGCATCGCCAGCGCCACCTCGAGCCGGAACAACTCGTCGAAGATGAGGCGGCGGCGGCCAGGGCCGACCTCGGACAGCTCGGCCGGGAAGTGCACCCCGAGCATCGCCCGGTCCCTCCCCACCAGCCCCAGCCGGCCGAGCATCTCGGTGGGGAGGACCTCGGTGATGGGCCGTGCCCGGCGCATGGCGTTGTCCAGCGCCCGCCGCACCTGGGTGGGGCTCATCCCGGCCAGCGCCGGGTACACCGGGACCACCCGGCCGGTCACCAGCGACTCGCCGGGGCGGTCGAGCCGGTCCACGTCCGGCGACTTCATCTCCAGCCGCCCCCGGAACAGCTCCACCTTGCCCGACAGGGCGACCTCGGCCCCCTTCTCCAACCTGAGATAGGGGTTGAACCAGACCACCCTGATCCGGCTGGTCCCGTCCGAGACCGTGGCCTCGGTCATGGTCCGGTTGCCCCTGAGACGCCTCGTGGTGATCTTCTCGACCACCCCGCCGACGGTCACCTCCTCACCCAGTGGGACCCCGGCGATGTCGAAGAGCTGGGAACGGTCGAGATAGCGTCTGGGCACGTGGAGCAAGAGGTCGGTGACGCTGTCGACCCCGGCCCCCTCAAGGCGTTTGGCCAGGGTGGGGCCGATCCCCTTGACCTCGTCGGTGGCGTGCGAGGTGAGATAGGCCAGCGAGCGTCCCGTCATGGCGGCGGAGCGTACCCGGGACGCCCCCAGTGCCGGATCGGAGGGTGAACCTCCTCCTGTTACACTCCCATCCGGCCGCAGGAGGTCTCCCCTTTGTCGTATCGATGTGAAGTGTGCGCCAAGGAACCTTGGGTCGGCAAGCAGGTGAGCTTCTCTCACAAGCGGTCGTCCAAGCGCTGGCTGCCCAATATCCAGAAGATCCGGGTCAAGCACGGGTCCAACGCCAGGCGGATGCGGGTCTGCACCTCGTGCATCAAGGCCGGCAAGGTCGAGAAGGCCTGAGCCGATGCAGGGTGTCGTCAAGGTGTACGACCCCGTCACCGGCTTCGGGGTGATCGTGTGCGACGACCGGTCCGAGGTGGTGCTCCGACCCGGCTCGCTCGACGGCTCGCTGTTCCGCACCCTGCGCCAGGGTCAACGGGTGGTGTTCGAGCTGGCCGAGCGCGGCGGCGACCGCGTCGCCACCACCCTCCGCTTCGGCTCGGACGGATACTAAGAGGCTCCGCCGATAGAAGGAGACTCGGCGGTTGGGGCTGGGGTCCCCAACCGCACCGCGATGAGGCGTCAGCCGAAGAGCCATCAACAACGGCGCAAGAGCGAGCGCCTATCCGCGCTCGCTCTGAGCCGACCAACGGGGGCGGTCGGTAAGATCGGGGCATCGCCACCCCGTCACCCCCCATTGGAGGATCTCCATGGTCGAGGCCTACGTGCTCATCCATACCGAGGTCGGCAAGGCCGCAGCGGTCGCCACCGCCATCGCCGCGATCGAAGGCGTGACCTCGGCGGAGGCGGTCACCGGACCTTACGACGCCGTGGTCCATGCCCAGGCCGACGACGTCGACTCGTTGGGCAAGCTGGTCGTGGCCAAGATCCAGGCGGTGGAAGGGATCACCCGGACGCTGACCTGCCCGGTGGTCAGGCTCTAGCCCGTCACCCCGCTCAGCTCAGGGCGGCCTGGACCAGCTCGTCGCACAGCTCGGGATAGGTCATCCCGCTGGCCATCCACATCTTCGGGAACCCCGAGATCGGGGTGAATCCGGGCATGGTGTTGACCTCGTTGAGGATGAACCCGCGCCCCGCCTCCTCGAAGAAGAAGTCGACCCGGGCCAGGCCCCGGCACTCCAGGGCCGTGAACGCCCGGCGCGCCAGCTCCCGCACCTCGGCGGCCCGCCCCGCGGACATGGGGGCGGGGGCGACGAAGCGGCTGGTCTCGTCGCGGTATTTGGCGTCGTAGTCGTACCAGCCGTGCTCGAGGACGATCTCGCCGGGGACCGAGGCCCGGGGGCCGTCGAGCACCGCCACCTCGATCTCGCGCCCCTGGATCTGCTCCTCGACGACCACCTTGTCACCGTGGCCGAGGGCGGCGAGCAGCCCGTCCTTGATCTCCAGGTCGGACTCGCAGCGGGTGACACCGACGCTGGATCCCAGGGCGGCCGGCTTGACGAAGACGGGGAGCCCCAGGTCGCCGATGATGTCGTCCGCGACCCGCTGCGGGTCGTCGAGGTCGATGCTGCGCACCACCCGCCACCTGGTCACCGGGATCCCGGCTGAGACGGCGATCTGCTTGGCCAGGTCCTTGTCCATCGCCAGCGCCGACGCCGTCACCCGGCAGCCGACGTAGGGGACGCCGCACATCTCGAACAGCCCCTGGACGGTGCCGTCCTCGCCGAACGGCCCGTGGAGGACGGGGAACACCACGTCGAAGCCGACCATGGTGCCCCCGATGTCGAGGGTGCCGTCCGGGACCCGCACCGACACCGGCTCGCCCGAGGCGGTCGGCTCGGCGGCGCCCGCCGGTGGGTACCACCAGCGCCCGGAACGATCGATGCCGACGGCGATGACCTCGTGGCCGCCCTCAGTGAGGGCGTCACGGACGGCGGCGGCCGACACGCACGACACCTCGTGCTCGGCCGAGCGTCCCCCGAACAGCAGCAGCACCCGGGCCATTGACCCGAGGTTACCGCCGGCTCCGTCGAACACCGGTCATCGAGTCCCGGTGCACGACGGAATCCACCGGAGCCGGGGGCGGGTCAGGCTTCGGTGGTGTCGTCCCCGGCGCCGGCCGAGGCGGCGATGGCGTGGAAGCCGCCGTCGACGTGGACCACCTCGCCACTGGTCGCCGGTGCCCAGTCGGAGAGCAGCACCGCCACCATCTGCGCCACCGGGGTTGGGTCCCCGGCGTCCCAGCCGAGCGGGGCTCGCTCCTGCCACACCGCGTCGAACCGGCCGAACCCCGGGATCCCCTTGGCGGCGATGGTGCTCAACGGTCCCGCCGAGACAGCGTTGACCCTGATACGGTCGGCCCCCAGGTCGCGGGCCAGGTATCGGGTCACCGCCTGCAGCGCCGCCTTGGCCACCCCCATCCAGTCGTACGCGGGCCAGGCCTGGGTGTTGTCGAAGTCGAGGGTCACCAGCGATCCGCCGCCTGCGGCCACCAGCAGCGGGCGGAGCCCCACCGCCAGCGTCTTGTAGCTGAAGGCCGAGGTGAGGAAGGCGGTGCTGGCCGAGGATGCCGGGGTCCTCAGGAAGTTGCCCCCCAGCGCGTCGTCGGGGGCGAAGGCGATGGCGTGAAGGGCGCCGTCCACCGCTCCCCATCGCTCCTCCAGATCGGCGACCAGCGCCTCCATGTGGGCGGGGTCGTTGATGTCGAGCTCGAGCACGTCGACCGGGGCGGGGAGCCGCTGCGCCGCCCGCTCGGTGAGCCGGAGCCCACGGCCGAACCCGGTGAGCACCAGCGAGGCCCCCTGCTCCAGGGCGATCCGGGCGGTGTGCCAGGCGATCGAGTCGTCCGTAAGAACACCGGTGATGACCAGTCGCTTGCCTTGGAGCAGCACGCGGAGCTCCCTCTCCTCGCCGGGAGCGGGCAGCCTAGGTGGCCCGCTCACCGAACTTCAGCGGATTAGGCATCGCCAGGGGTACGCAGAACCTTAGGTTCGCCGCAAAGGGCCGCCGCTCGTTCAACATCAGCGGATTACGTGTCATGGCGACACCCAGCAACCTCAGGTTCAACATCAGCGGATCACGTGTCGTGGCGACACCCAGCAACCTTAGGTTCGCCGCACTGGGCGCCGTGTCACCCTCTCGCCGAACTTCAGCGGATTAGGCATCGCCAGGGGTACGCAGAACCTTAGGTTCGCCGCAAACGACCGCCGCTCGTTCAACATCAGCGGATCGCGTGTCACCGCGACACGTAGGAACCTTAGGTTCGCCGGAACCAGCCCTCTAATCGATGATTCCGCCTTGCGTCATGCGCTCCAGATCGAGCAGCTCGGCCACCTGATCGGCGCTGAGCCACCCCTTCTCCACCACGACATCGCCGACGTTGCGCCCGGTGGCGAACGCCTCCTTGGCCG
>JBPCMS010000011.1:0-14376 GCA_051002015.1 Acidimicrobiia bacterium | reverse complement strand
CCCTGGCCGAAGGGCTGCAGATGGCCGCCGAGATCGCAGGCACGAAGGGGCCGATCATCATCCCCACCGGGGCGGTCAGGGCGCTGGCGGTGACGGCGGGTGCGATCGGGCGGCTCGTCCCGTTGCCACCGCTGTACGCCGCCGAGACGCTGCGGGCGTCGCTCGCCACCTACCTCGGTGACCCGAGGCGGGCCCAGATCGAGCTGGGCTGGTCCTGCCGGCCGATGCGGGAGGGGCTCACCGCCCTGGTCGAGTCCATCCTCGGAAAACCGGCCGGCCCATGACGCGAGACACCCCGCCGGGGGGAATCGGCGGGGTGTCGGTCTGGGGGAAGCTCGGGCTCCCGGGAGGCTCAGACCTGCCTGAGCTGGGTCTCGATCTCGATCCTGACCTTCTTCGACACCAGGAAGCCACCGCCCTCGAGCGGAACGTTCCAGGTGAGGCCCCAGTCCTCACGCTCCACCTCGGTGGACATGGAGAACTGCGCCTTGGTGTTTCCCCACGGGTCCTGGACCTGGCCGAGGTATTCGAGGTCGAGGGTCACCGGCTTGGTGACGCCGCGGATGGTCAGGTCACCGGCCGCCTTCCACCGGCCGCCGGCGGGGACGATGGAGGTGCTGGTGAAGTGGATGGTCGGGTGCCGATCAACGTCGAAGAAGTCGGCCGAGATCAGGTGCCCGTCGCGGTCGGCAGAGCCGGTGCTGAGGCTGGCAACGTCGATGTCGACGTCGATGACCGACTCGGTGATCTCGTCTCCGATCTCGATCTTGCCGGAGAGATCGGCGAACCGGCCCCTGACCTTGGTCACCATCATGTGACGGGCGACGAACTCGACCGAGGTGTGGGCGGGATCAAGCTCCCAGACCCCGGCGGCGGGGTACTGCGAGCGATCGGTGCTGGTGGCGGCGGGCATTGTCCTGCTCCTTCCCTGACGTTACTTGAAGGTTCAACAGTTGAGCACCGCAGTTATTTCCCGACCGTCGAACCTCCCTGGATGGGAGAATCGGACATGCCTCCGCTGGGTATCCGGACTTGCCGCCTCCGCATCGCCGCCGCCGACCACGGCGTCCTCGCCACCACCGGCGAGACCCGGCCCCACCTGGTCCCGATCGTGTACGCCGTCGACGGGAACACCCTGGTCAGTGTCGTCGACCACAAGCCGAAGTCCACACCGAACCTGGCCCGGCTGGCCAACCTGAGGAGGGATCCACGGTGCTCGGTGCTGGTCGAGCATTACGAGGACGACTGGGATCGGCTGTGGTGGGTCCGGGTGGACGGGGTGGGCAAGGTCAGCGACCAGCCGGCGGTGGTGGAGGCGGCGGGCATGCTGCTCGCCGCCCGCTATCCCCCGTACCGGGAACGACCGCCCCGCGGTCCGGTGATCAGGATCGATATCGTGCGCATGGTGGGTTGGTCGGCGACGCCGCGCTGATGCCGGGTCGGCCTACAACTCGATGACCTACAACTCGATGGCGAGCCGCTTGGCCCCGGCCAGCACCCGGGCGGCGTCGGCGGCGAGCCCGGGGTCGATGGCGGTCCAGGCGGGGCGGCTCATCACCAGCGCCGAACGCAGGTCGAGCAGCGCCTCGGGCGGATCGAGCTCGGCGACCGACTCGACCGCCGAGGTCAGCCCCGCCGCCATCGCCAGCCATTCGTCGTGACGGGACAGGTCGGCGTTGATGGCGTCGGCGACCCGGCGGGCGGTAGCCGCCACCTCGGCGAGCGTGACACGATCGTCCATCCCTCCAAAGTGTATGGCCCCCGGCCCCGCCTCGCCCGTTCAGCCGTGGCGGCGGCACCGGGAGCGCGGCATGGCTGGTGCGCCCGCAGGCGCTGGTAGCTTCCGCACGCCGGTCGGCCGAAAGGGAGCGCCGTGGAGTTCGCCGAGGTGGTGCGCCGCCGCCGCATGGTCCGCAACTACACCGACGAGCCGGTCGATGGCGAGACGGTCGATCGCATCGTCGAGGCGGCGTTGCACGCGCCCTCGGCCGGCTACAGCCAGGGACAGTCCTTCGTGGTGGTGACGGACGAGGCCCGACGGCAGCGGATCGGCGAGTTGGCCGACGAAGCCGAGTACGTCGCCTCCGGGTTCGACCCCTGGATCTCGCGGGCGCCGGTCCACGTGGTGGTGTGCGTCAGCGAGCAGGTCTACCGAGACCGGTACGACCAGCCCGACAAGAACCCGGACGGGACCGAGCAGCACTGGCCGGTCCCCTACTGGTGGGTCGACGCCGGCGCCTCGCTGATGCTGCTTCTGCTCGCCGCCGTCGACGAGGGTCTGGCCGCCGGGTTCCTCGGCTCGCACGCCATGCCCGAGCTGGAGGCCGAGCTCGGTCTGCCGCCGGACGTGCGGGCGATCGGGGTGGTCACCATCGGCCACCCCGCACCCGACCGCCGCTCCGGTTCCCTCGCCCGTGGTCGCCGCCAGGCCGGCGACACGGTGCATCGGGAGCGCTGGTAACCGCCCCCGACCCCCGCCGCCGGCGCCACGGTCATCCCATCGGCTTCATCCCGGCTCGCCCGGGCGCCGCTCCCGCGGTCGCCGGGTGCGAAGGTCAGCGGGTGTCGACCACGACCCTGCCGCCGCGGAGCACCAGCCGGGGTCGACCCAGCTCGGCCAGCCCGGCGGGCGGGTCGACCAGCAGCAGATCGGCGGATTCACCAACGGTGAGCCCGGGCCGTCCGAGGAACCGGCGAGCCGACCCGACCATCGCCTCGATGGCGTCCGCCTCGGAGAGCCCGTGGGCGACCAGCCGTTCCGCCTCGGCCACCACGGCGCCGTGGGGAAGGCTCAGATCGGTGCCGGCCATGACCCGGACCCCGGCCGCCACCGCCGGCGCCAGCAGCGAGCGTACGTTGGCCAGACCCTCGTCCACCAGCCGGCCGCCCGACGAGTCGGGACCCAGAGCGGCGGCCAGATCCTCCATGGCGGCGATGGTGGGCACCCAGGCCCCGCCCCGCTCGCCCAGCATGGCGACATCGTCCTCGGTGAGGAACAGCCCGTGCTCGATGGAGTCGATTCCGGCCCGCACCGCCATGCCCGGGGTGTCGGGGGCGGCGGTGTGGATGGCGACCCGCATCCCCCGCCGGTGGGCGTGATCCGCCGCCACCGTCAACTCCTCCTCGGTGAAGTTGCGGACCGCCCCCAGCCCCCTGCGGGGCCAGTCGCCGATCAGCTTGACCCAGCCCACGTCATCCGTGCCGTACCCGTCGACGGCGGCGCCGATCTCGGACGGGTCGATCTCGGTGGCCGCCCCCACGTAGTAGCCGCCGGGGTTGGCCAGCAGCAGCCCGGCCAGCTCGACCTCGGGCCGATCGGCCGGATCGAGGGCCATGGTCGCCGCCACCGTCTCGATGTGGTCCGTTCCCTTGTCGGCGATCAGGGTGACCCCGGCGGCGAGCTGCTCGGCGGCGTGGCGGGCGACATGCTCGGTGCGGCTGCGGGTGGGATCGAGGAGCTCGCCGATGGTGCCGGCGGTGAGATGGGCATGGGCGTCGACCAGCCCGGGGAGCGCCATCCATCCGGTCAGGTCGATCGTCCCGGCACGGGCCGCCTTCGCCTCGGCCCAGCGCCCTTCACGGTCGATCCCCAGCGAACGCTCCCCTTCGCCGGTGGCGATGCGCAGCACCCGTCCCTTCACGGCGGTGAAGCTAGCCCGGACCCCGCCGATCCGCATCGCAGGCTCCACCTGTGTGCTCATGGCTCATCGGCTGGCGTCTCATCGCGGTGCGGTCGGGGCCCAGCCTCTTAGGATCGCCCCGGCATGCTTCGCCTCGATCACCTCTCCAAGCGGTACGGCGACGTTGTCGCCCTGGCCGACTGCTCCTTCGAGGTCGCCCCCGGCGCCCTGCTCGGCTTTCTGGGACCGAACGGGGCGGGCAAGACGACGGCGATGCGCGCCGTCTTCGGTCTGGTCAGGCCCGACCGGGGCGAGGTGACCTGGGACGGACGGCCGATCCACATGACGACCAGGCACCGCTTCGGCTACATGCCCGAGCAGCGCGGCCTGTATCCGCGGATGAAGATCGCCAGGCAGCTCGCCTACTTCGGGCAGCTCCACGGCCTGAGCCGGCCGGACGCAGAGGCCTCCGCCGCCCGCTTGCTGGAGACGCTGGGGCTGAGCAACCGCAAGGACGCCAAGCTGGAGCAGCTCTCCCACGGCAACCAGCAGCGGGTGCAGCTGGCCGCCGCCCTGGTCCACGATCCCGAGCTGCTGGTTCTGGACGAGCCGTTCTCCGGCCTCGACCCGCTCGGGGTGCGGGACATGGCTGACATCCTGGCCGAGCGTGCCGCCGCCGGCAACGCCGTCGTCTTCTCCAGCCACCAGCTCGACCTGGTCGAGGACCTGTGCGAGTCGGTGGTGGTGATCAACCGTGGCGCCATCGTGCTCTCCGGTCCGGTCGCCCGGCTCAGGGCCGCCTCACCGCACCGCTACCTCGAGGTGGAGCACACCGGACCGACCGAGCCGTGGTACGAGACCCTCCCCGGCGTCGAGGTGGTGGAACGACAGCCGGACCGCGTGGTGCTCATGGTCGATCGGGATGCCGACCCCGAGGCCATGCTCCACGCAGCCCGCCAGGCGGGCACCATGCAGTCCTTCGCCTTCACGCCCCCCAGCCTGAGCCAGGTGTTCGTCGAGGCGGTGGACCGATGAGACCCGACGCCGGGGCGATGCGGTCGATCTGGCTGGTGGCGAGGCGTGAGTTCACCGAACGGGTATCGAGCCGGGCCTACCAGCTCTCCACGGTGATCACCATCCTGCTGGTGGGTGGGCTGCTGATCATCCCCTCCCTCTTCGCCAACTCGACCCACTACACGGTGGGAGTCGTCGGCGACCCCCCGGAGGGACTCGCCGCCGGGATCGAGGCCGGCTCGTCGGACCCGGAGACAACCGTGACCATCCGGCACGTCACCGATGCCGATGCGCTACGCACCGCGGTCGTGGAGGGCGAGGTCGACATCGGGATGATCGACGGCACCACGGTGGTGATCGGGCCCGGAACCTTCACCGAGCTGAACGGGCTGGTCATGGCCGCCGCCGGTTCCCAGGCGCTGCTCGAGACCGCCGCCCGCTTGGACATCGACCAGCAGACCCTGACCGACCTGCTTTCCTCGGGGCCCGACGTCGAGGAGATCGAACCGGACGACGACGAGTTCGCCCGGTCCGTGCTCGCCTTCATCGGGACCCTGGTGCTGTTCGTCTCGATCGTCACCTACGGGCAGTGGGTGCTCCAGGGTGTGGTCGAGGAGAAGACGAGCCGGGTGGTCGAGGTGGTGTTGGGGGCGGTCATGCCCCGCCACCTGCTTGCCGGGAAGGTGCTGGGCATCGGCGCCCTCGGGTTGGTCCAGGTGCTGGTCATCGCCGTCACCGGGTTGGTCGCCGCCCGGATGGTGAACGGGATCGACATCCCCCAGATCACGATCGCCACGGTGGCGACGGTGGTCGGCTGGTTCGTCCTCGGGTTCGCTTTCTATGCCTCCGGGTACGCCGTTGCCGGGTCGCTGGTGAGCAACAGCGAGGACGCCCAGAACGCCTCGTTCCCGTTGACCATGGTGCTGATGATCGGCTACTTCGCCGCCTCCAGCGCCTTCGGCGGCGACAACCCGGTGCTGCGGGTGCTGTCGATCATCCCGCCCTTCTCCCCGCTGGTGATGCCGCTGCGCCAGGTCTCGGGCAATGCGGCCGGCTGGGAGGTGGCCCTATCGGTCGCCCTCATGATCGCCGCCACCGCGGCGATGATCCGTATCGGGGGTCGGGTGTACGCCGGCGGTCTGCTCCGCTCCGGCGGCCGTTCCAAGGCGAGGGAGGCGTTCCGCGGCGCCGAGATCTGACCCGGGTTCTCGACCGGTCGGCGGCGTCGGCTACCATTCGATCCGATCCGGGGCTCCCTCGTTGCCGGCGCCCCACACTTCCGTGCGCTGGAGCCTTGCACCCATGAATCTGTCCATCACCCGTCGCAGCCCGTACCGGCCCGAGATCGAGTTCGTCGAGCGCAAGGGCGCCGGCCACCCGGACACCATCTGTGACCACCTCGCCGAGGACCTGGCCCGCCGCCTCGCCGGCCAGTACCTGGCCAACACCGGGCAGGTCCAGCATTTCAACGTGGACAAGGCGATATTCGCCGCCGGCGCCGTCGACGTCGGCTACGGCGGCGGTCACCACCTGAAGGCCTCCAAGCTGGTTCTGGTGGGCAAGGCCTACATGGGCGGCGACTGGAGACCGAACGTCGAGGAATTGAAGAACGAGTACCTGGCCAAGCTGATGGCGCTCCTCCCCGACGCCACCGACGAGGCCTTCGAGGTCGACATCTGGCTCAACCCGTCGTCGGTCGATCTCGAGGCGGTCGCCGGCGGAACCGACACCGTCCCCAGGGCGAACGACACCTCGTTCGCCGCCGTCTCCCTCCCCCGTTCCCCGCTGGAGCGCGCCGTGTACGAGGTCGAGCACAGGCTCAACTCAGACGACTTCCGCACCGAAGTCCCCGTCGGCCGTGACATCAAGGTGATGGGGGCCCGGATCGGGGACAAGGCCAGGCTCACCGTCGCCGCCCCGGTGATGGCGGTCAAGGTGCACAACCGCGCCGAGTACGACGAGGTGGTTTCCGCCATCCGTGCCGCCGCCACCGCCACCGCCGGCGAGGCCTTCGGGGCACCGGTCGAGGTGGTGGTCAACCAGGCCGACCTGGCGGACTCCGTCTACCTGACCCTGACCGGGACCTCGGCGGAGGCGGGCGACGACGGCCAGGTGGGGAGGGGCAACCGCTTCGGCGGCCTCATCACCCCGTACCGCCCCATGAGCCTGGAGGCGGCGGCAGGCAAGAACCCGGCCGCCCACGTCGGCAAGACCTATCACGCCTTCGGGTTCGACATCGCCACCCGGCTCCTCACCGAGACCGGGGCCGAGGACGTCACCCTGCGCCTGCTCAGCTCGATCGGTCACCCGGTGACCGACCCGCAGGCGGTGCACGTCGAGGTCGCCGGCGACGTCGATGACGAGACGATCACCGGCGCCGTCACCGACGCATTCGCCGACTGGGCCGGGGTCCGTGACCGCCTGATCGCCGGGCTCTACGAGCTCTACTGAGACGGTCGGGTGGGCGTGGTTGAAGCGGCGCCAAACTCACACACCACAAACTTTGAGCGCCTCACACCGCCCAGCGAGGTGAGCCGCTCAAAGTTGCGATCAGCTCGAGCCGATCCGACGCCGAGCCACCCGCGGGCCGTAGGCGGGCGCACGCAACCCGGAGCGCTCGAGGAGGGCGATGACCCGCCGGCGGTGGCCCCGGTACGGCTCGAGGAGGTCGAGCATGCGCTCGTCGGTCGCCCTCGCCTCGCCGGCGAGCACCCAGGCCACCAGGTTGGGCAGGTGGTAGTCCCCCACCGCAACCGCGTCCGGGTCGCCGCATGCCGCTCCCATCACGATGGCGGCGGTCCACGGCCCGACACCCCTGACCGCGGTTAACAGCCGGTACCCGTCGGCGTGGGGCAGACCGGTGACGGCCTCGAGCCGTCCCATCCGCCTCGCCGCCTCGATCAGGGTGACGGCCCTCGACCGTTCGACCCCGAGCGGGTGGAGGTCCTCGTAGCCGAGCGAGGCGATGCGATCGGGTGCCGGCGGGACCATCGCCTCCACGGGTCCCGGAGCCGGCTCCCCGTAGCGGCGGACGATCCCCAGGTAGGCGTTGTGCGCCTCCTCGGCGGTGACCCGCTGGCCGACGATCGCCGAGAGGAGTGCACTCCACACCAGCCCGCTCCGGCCCATCCGCATCCCCCGGCTACGCCCGTGGAGGTGGCGGATTGGGCCGGGCGGTGGATCGAACGCCGCCGGGTCGTCGCCGAGTCCGAGCAGGTCGGGCAGGTGCTCCAGCGCCCACACCGACCCCGGCCCGAACGCCTCGGCCTCGACCCCGTCCTCTGTCCGTTGAACCGAGACGCTGACCGGTCCCACCGGGGAACGCTCCACCCACCAGATGCCGCCGTCGCCGGCGCCGACCCGGCCCACCGCCTTGGCGGCGCTGGTGCGCAGCGTGGCCGCCACGTCGAGCGGCGCGGGGACGGTGAGCGTGCGGCTGGGCATGCCGCCGACGGTACCGCCGTCCCCGTAACCTCGATCCGCATGCACCGCTCGTCTTCCCCCATTCCGTGATCCGGCCCACCAGGGTCAGGCTGTGGGACGTCACGCTGCCGATGCGGCGGGGGCTCCGCTCGGCGACCGGGTCGATCGGCCAGCGCCGGTCGGTCATCGTCGCCGTCACCGGGGAGGGCCACACCGGCTGGGGCGAAGCGGCGCCGGTTCCCGGGCACACCCTGGACACCGCCGACGACGCCTGGACCCTGTTGACGGTCGAGGCGGAGCGGGTCCTGGCCGGAGGCGAGGCGGTGTCGATCGAAGGGTCGACCGCCACCGCCGCCATCGACTCCGCATTGACCGATCTCGCCGCCAGGGCGGAAGGATCGCCGCTGGCAGCCCATCTCGGCGGACAGATCGAGCCGGTCCCCGCTTCGGCCGCCATCGATCTCCCCCGCTCGCAGACCGACCTGCTCACCGAGGTGGCCGGTGCCGTCGACGCCGGCTACCCCCACGTCAAGGTCAAGATCGACCCGGCCACCGCTCCCTTGGTCGCCGCGGTGCGCTCCGCCCATCCGTCGCTGGGGATCGCCGTCGACGCCAACGGATCGTTCGACGCCGCCACCGTCGACCGGCTGATCGCCCTCGACCACCTCCGACTCGACTATGTGGAGCAGCCGCTCCACCCGGACGACATCGGAACCCTGATCGAGCTGCGCTCCGCCGTCACCACCCCGATCTGCCTCGACGAGTCGATCCGCCGCCTCGCCGACATCGCCCCCGCCGCCGTCTTCGCCGATGCGGTGGTGCTCAAGCCGGGCAGGCTCGGACCCACCCTCACCGTGCAGGCGTTCGGCATCGCCGCCCGCAACGGGCTCGGGGTGAAGATCGGCGGGCTGGTCGAGACCGGCATCGGGCGGCACCTGCTGGTGGCCCTCGCCACCCACACCGCGGTCACCTTGCCCTCCGACCTCGCCGCCGGCGACCGCTACTTCGCCACCGACCTCGTGGTCCCGCCCTGGCGGCTGATCGGCGGCCACCTGACCCCGAGGTCGGCGCTCGTCGTCGACGAGGAGGCGCTGATCCGTCGCGCCACCAGGCACCACAAGATCGGCTGAGGTGGCGGTTGCTTCCGCCACCGTTCGACCGCAGAACCGGCGCTGATTGCCGGGGAGGTCGGGCCCGACCATCATGCCGGGCCATGGCGCGCCTTCTCGTGGTCGGGGCCGGGCAGATCGCAACGGCGGCGGCGCACGCCTCCCTGGAGGACGACGTGGTCGACTCGATCGCCGGCGTCGTCGACGCCGACGGCACCGCCCGGGAACGGCTCGCCGCCGCCCTCGACGCCCCCGGATACGTCTCGGTGGGGGAGCTGGGGATGGCGAGGGAGAGCGACCGCGCCCTGGTCGTCCTCGGACCGCAGGTCGACCGGGTGGCCCCGGTCATCCTCCGCCTGCTGGCGCTCGGCTACCACGTGGTTTCGACCTGCGAGGAGCTGGCCTGGCCGCCCCGGCACACCTGGAACGCCCTCCACACTGCCGCCCGCACCCACCAGCGGGTCATCATCATGACCGGGGTCAACGCCGGGTTCGTGATGGATCGCCTCCCGCTGCTGTCGGCGGCGGCAAGCCGGCGGGTACGCAGCGTCACCGTGAGCAGGCGGATCGACTCGTCCGACCGGCGGGAGTCGTTCCTGGCCCGCACCGGCCGCGGGCTCGGTGCCGTCGACTTTGCATACGCCGTCGCCGCCGGAACGGTCGGCCATCGGGGCCTGGTGCCCAGCGCCAAGCTGCTCGCCCACGCCCTCGGCTGGCCCAACCACGACGTCAGCGAGATCATCGAGCCGGTGCTTGACGGCAACAACGCCACCGGGATGCGCCAGCGGGTGACCGTGCGGGCGGCGGAGCGGACCATCCGGCTCGAGTTGGAGGCCTTCTGGCGGCTCGCCGACCCCGGCGACACCATCGTGGTCGACGGCGAGCCGCCGCTCGAGCTGGTGATGCCGGGCGGCTACCAGGGCGATCTGGGCTCGGCGGCCGAGATCACCACGGCGCTGCGGAGGTGCACCGAGCTCTCCCCGTCGTTCTACCGTCCCACCGACCTCCCCCTCCGGTTCGGGTGACCGGCGCCCGGGTATCGGTCCCACCCGATTACCGTCGCGCCGTGCACGGAGTCACCCGCCTCGCCCTCACCGCCCTGTTCCTGCTGGTCGCTCTCGCCGTACCGGCGGCGGCCCAGACCGACACCACCACCCCGACCGCCCCCGCCGACTGCGGCGACTACGAGGGCGTGGTCTGCCAGGGATGGTTCACCGACGACGCCGGTGTGGTCGACGACGACCAGCGGGTCGAGGACGCCATCGGCCGGCTGGTGGCGCGGTACGGCAACCAGATCGCCATGGTCATCGTCGACGACAGTCTCGGCCGCACCCCCGGCCAGCTCGCCGCCGAGATCGGCAATGCATGGGGCGTCGGCTCGACGGCCAACGACGGGATCGTGGTGCTGGTCGACCTCGGCCAGAGGTTCACCGCGGTGAGCCCCGGCAGCGGCATCGCCGACCTCCCCGAGCCGGACGGGATCGCCGGCTCCGCCAACTCGTTCTTCGCCGGCGGCGACTTCGAGGGCGGGATGCTCGCCATCGTCGGCAGCCTGGAGCAGGCGCTCGCCGCGGTCCATGGCGGCACCGTCGATCCCGACGAGGAACCGATCGTCGGGCCGGATCGCCCGTCGGACGGGAACGGTGGGAACGGTGGGAACGGTGGTCTGGTGGTGCTCGGCGTGGTCGGCCTGGTCGCCCTCGGCGGGATCGGAGCCACCAGGTACGCCAAGCGTCGGGAGCAGAACGGCAAGATCCAGGACCAACGGAAGAACCTCATCGACGACGACCTGGCCAAGCTGGAGCCGGGTGGTCACGAGCTGCCCCGGGTGGAGGACTACGACATCGACGCCGCCGCCACGGGGATCGACGTCGAGACCGCCCGGGTGGTCGACCTGCTTGCCGCCGTCGACGCCGGCAACGACATCACCGACGAGGTGGCGACGCAGTCGGCGTGGGCGACCGGGCTGATCGCGGTGGTCGATCGGGACAGGATGATGGCCGAGGCCGAGGTCCCGCTCGAGCTGCGCGCCGCCCAGGAGCGGGATCTCCTCGAGGGTGCGGTTCAGGACGCCGCCGCCGAAGCCCTCGATGTGGGCCCGCGCCACGAGGACGCCTTCGACGTCAAGCGCCAAGAGGTGCAGCGTCTGGTTGCCAGCCTCCGCCCCCACCGGGTGGCGGCGGCAAGGAGCCGGGTCGCCACCAGCTTCGCCAACAGCATGGTGGACACCCCGGTCGGCGACGCCCTGCTCACCGACGCCGGTACTCGCCTCCTCCGCTCGGCTCCGGCGCTCGACCGTACCGCCCCCACCTCCGCCTCGGTCGAGGAGCTGGACACGCTCTACCGGGCGGCCCAGACCAAGACCGACCGGCTCAACACCCTGTACCACCGGCTGCCCTCGTCTACGACGCGACCGGCGGTCGCCGCCGCCCTCAGCGACCTCGACGACGACCTCGACAGCGCCACCGCCCGGTACGAGAGGGCCCGCACCGCCCTCGTGGAGCAGGGCTCGGCGCTGACCGCAGACGGTCTGGCCGTCCCCGCCGTTGCCGCCCTCCTGCTGATGAACAACGACGACGACGACATCCCCGAGTTTCTCGAGGTGTACACCGAGCTGCGCAACCGCGGCAACGACCCGGACGAGGCGGTGGAGTACGCCCTCGCCGGGCTCCGCACCCCGCGTGAGATCGAGCACGTCAAGCAGGAGGCGAAACGGTTCGGGCTCCCGGTTTCGATCGCCACCGCCCTGCTGCGCAGGCGCGACGACGGGCCCGAGGTCTACCAGGCCCTGCTCGACGAGCTCGCATCGGGCGGCGTCGAGGACGGCACCAGACAGACCATCGCCGGCATCCTCGCCATCTCGCTCGAGCCTGCCCAGGCCATGCGGCGCTGGATCGAGGCCCGCCACGCCTTGGGGGCGCTGGGGCTCACCGGCTCGTACGCCGATGTGGCGGCGGCATTCGGCGCCTCCGATCCCCGCGGGGCCCGAGTGTTCGCTCTGGCCTACGCCGCCCAACGCCAGTCGCTCGCCCGCAGCGACATCGACGACGCCGACCGGTTCGCCCCCGAGCTGGCGCACGAGGGAGTCCGCAACCAGCGCGACCGCACCACCGGCGAGCAGATCCCGAGCGGGCTCTATTCGTTCGATCCGTACACCCTGCTCTTCTACCACTGGATCATCACCAGGGGCCACAGCGGCAGCTTTGGCTGGGAGCCGATCTACCGCGACCAGTCGTGGGCGGACGACCGGGACTCGTGGTTCGGCGGCGGTGGGGTGTTTGGCGGCTGGGGCGGCGGTGGCGGCTTCAGCGGCGGCGGCGGCGGCGGCTCGTCGTGGGGCGGCGGCTCGTGGGGTGGCGGTGGCTTCGGCGGATTCGGCGGCGGTGGAGGCTTCAGCGGCGGAGGCGGGGGCGGGAGCGGCTGGTGACCGCCGACATCGACTCCACCCGGTGATCACCTCCACCGCCAATCCCCGGGTCAAGGCCCTGGCCGCCCTGTCCAAGCGATCCGAACGGGACCGCACCGGTCGCTTCCTGGTCGAGGGGCTGCGGGTGGTGGGTCGTGTCCTCGCCTCCGGCTGGACCGTCGACGAGCTGGTGCTCGCCCCCGAGCTGGCCACCGAAGAGGCGTCGGCGGTGGCGGCCGGATCCGGTATCCCGGTCACCGAGCTGGGCGCCGACGCCTTCCGCCGGGTCGCCTACCGTCGCAACCCGGACGGGATCCTCGCCGTCGCCCGGACCGGGGCGCTCCCCCTCGAAGGTCTGACCGTGCCGGCGGACGGGTTCGTCCTCGTGCTCGAGGCGATCGAGAAGCCGGGCAATCTGGGCGCCGTGCTCCGCACCGCCGACGCCGCCGGGGTGGATGCCGTCATCGCCGCCGACCCCGCCACCGACCCCTTCAACCCCAACGTGGTGCGGGCGTCGCAGGGATCGCTGTTCAGCGTCCCGCTGGCCGTCGCCGGCGCCCCCGAGACCGCCGCCTGGCTGACCGGGCGCGGCCTGGCGATCTGCGTGGCCCGACCGGACGGCGACACCGCCCCGTGGGACCTCGACCTCACCCTCGGATGCGCCGTCGTGGTGGGGAGCGAGCACGCCGGAGTGTCGGCGGTGTGGGCGGGCCACCCCTCGGTCACCCTCCCCATGACCGGCACCGCAGACAGCCTCAACGCCGCCACCACCGCCGCCGTCATCGCCTACGAGGCCCGCCGGCAGCGCTCGACCCGCACCGGAGGGAGCCGATAACCGACGCCCGCATCGTCCAACCTGAGGTTCCTGCGTGTCGCCACGACACGCGATCCGCTGATGTTGGGGCGCGCCGCCGAACCTGAGGTTCCTGGGTGTCGCCACGACACGCGATCCTCTGAAGTTGAATCGGTCACTCCGGGTCGACGTCGGTGAGGGTCTCGATGCGGTCGTCCCTCTCGCAAGCGGCACGCCACCCGGTCGATGGTGGCGGCGATCACCCCCTCCTCGTCGATCTCCATGTCGCCGCCAAGGGTGAAGTGGGCGAAGCGGCGCCGGGAGACGGTGTCGTAGGCGTCGAACCGGGTCCGGGTGCCGCAGTGGGTGCAGTGGTAGCCGGTCACGGCTTGGACAGGCTCCACAGCCCGTCATCGTCGAGCATCCGATCGATCACCTCGAGCCTGCCCCGTGCCAAGCCTTCCTCGAGGGCGGGGGTGCTGGCAATCAGCAACGGGGGCCCGCCCCGGACGAACGACGGTACCGCCACCACCCCGCACGACGCTGCCGCCTCCCGGTTGCGGCGCAGCTCGGAAGCGCCGGTGGTGTCGACGGCACCGAGCATCACCTCGCCGTCGAGGCCGGCCACCTTGGCCGCGGCGAGCAGCGTGAGGTCGTCGTCGAACGAATCCCCCTGGCGATGGGTCAGCGTGAACAACGCCTGGCGGAGCCGCCGCTGCCGGGAGAAATCGTGGACGGCGGCATGCATCGCCAGCGCCCGCAACCCGCCCCGGAGCGGTGCATCGCCACCGTCCCACGCCCGGTCCATTCCCTGCCATGCCACGTCGACCCCGATCCCCTCCTGCTCCGCCCTGGTCAGCAGCAGGAACAACCGCCAGCACTCATCGCTGTCGAAGTCGAAGTAGAGATCCCCGGTGAACCGCACGGGTCGAGGCTAGGCCGCGGGGTGGCATGGCGATGTCGATCCTTGCATCGAACGTTTGTTCGATGCACACTCGTCGTCATGCTCGG
>JBPCMS010000010.1:0-15215 GCA_051002015.1 Acidimicrobiia bacterium | reverse complement strand
GGATGAACAGAACGACCCGGGGCGGGTTGTTGTCCGCCTGGACGGCGTAGATGATCCGGGGCCGCTTCCCGTTGCGCATCGGGGGTGGGTGCGCCTCCTGCCACGACCGGATCAGCCGGTTGAGCTGGGGGGTGGGGATCCTGGTGCGGCGTGCCTCGAGGACCGCCCTGATCGCCTTGGGGAGCCGATGGATCCGGCTGCCGGTCAACGCCGACATCCGCAGCACCGGCGCCCACGACACGAAGGCGAGCCGATCGCCGACCCCGTCCTCGGTGACCGCCCTGCTCTCCTCGTCGACCGCGTCCCACTTGTTGAGCAGCACGATCAGCCCCACCCCGGCCTCGGCGATCTCCTCGGCCAGCCGCTGCTCCTGTTGGGTGACCCCGCGCGGCCCGTCGATGACCAGCAGCGCCACGTCGGCCGATGCGATGGTCTCCCGAGCGCGCAGCACGGCGTAGAAGTCGGCGTCGTCCTCGATCCTGGCTCGGCGCCGGATGCCTGCGGTGTCGACGATCTCAAACGGCTCGCCGTCGAGCTCGACCACCATGTCGATCGGGTCGCGGGTCGTGCCCGGCTGGTCGTCGACCAGCACCCGCTGTTCCCCCGCCAGCTTGTTGAGCAGGGTCGACTTGCCCACGTTGGGGCGGCCGATGATGGCCAGCCGGGCGATCCCCGGCGGCGGTTCGGTGCTCCCCTCCTCGGGAAGCAGGGCGACCAGCCGATCGAGGAGATCGCCCACCCCGCGGCCGTGCTGGGCGCTGATCGGGATCGGGGCACCGAGCCCCAGCGCCCACAGGTGGTCGAGATCGGCCTCCTGGCGGTCACCATCGACCTTGTTGGCGGCGAACAGGTACGCCACCCCCGAGCGGAGCAGCAGCCGGGCGATCCCCTGGTCGTCGTCGGTGACCTGGGTGGTGGCGTCCGCCAGGTAGATCACAACGTCGGCGGCGGCTACGGCCGCCTCGGTCTGACCCCGCACCCCGGCGATCAACGGCTCGTCCGGGCTCAGTTCCCAGCCGCCGGTGTCGACCAGCAGGAACATGCGCCCGTTCCACTCCGCCTCGAACTGGCGACGATCCCTGGTCACCCCCGCCTGCTGGTCGACGACGGCGAGGCGACGGCGCAGGATCCGGTTGGTCAGCGTCGACTTGCCGACGTTGGGGCGGCCGATGACCACGACCACGGGGCGGGCGGTCATGCCGCCAACCCTTCGAGCAGCCCGGCCACCGTCGCCGGCACGGCGCGCACCGGGGCCGGGGCGGCGGCGGCGATGTCGGCGAGGGGGAGGTCGTCGAGGAAGCGGTCGCCCAGCAGCGCCACGTCGGGGAGGAGGTAGACGGCGGCGGGCCCGGTGTCGGCGGCGATGGCGCGTCGCACGTCGTCGCCGACCATCAACCCGGCCACCCCGACGTTGCCCGCGAAGTAGTCGTTGGGTACCTCGAGCAGCCGGATGGTCCGCCCCGACAGCGCCTCGAGCCGGGATCGCACCGGTTCGATGGCGGCCGCCCCGTAGCGGGCGGTCAGGACCACGGCGGGCCCCACCGGATTGCCCGCAGGATCGGCGGCCAGGTGGCGGGGCGCCCGGTAGCCGAGGGCGGGGGCGGCCGGGATCGACCGCCATTCGCCCGTCACCACCGGCACGTCGTAGCGGCTCCCGCCCTCGATCCGGTCGAGCTCGTCGTAGAAGGCACGCACCATCCCGATGCCGTTCTCGTGCTGGTTGTACCCCTCGTATGCCTCGGTCGGCGGGAACGGGAGCCCTGCCACCAGGTACATCTCGTCGGAGGCGAAGAAGACCCGCCGCCCCAGCGTGGCTCGCGCCCGCTCCTGCCAGGTGTGGACGATCTCGAGGTCGCGCCTCGCCCCCTCGGGGGTGTGGACCACGAGGTTGGTCTCGGTGTTGTACTTCGACAGACCCAGGGGGACGATCCCGACGCTGGCCAGCCTCGGGTAGCGGGCCACGATCTCGGCGCAGGTCCGAGCCAGCACACCGTCGTCGTTGATCCCGGGGCACAGCACGATCTGGCCGTGCACCGTCACGTCGCGGTCGAGCAGCCCGCGCAGCCAGCGCAGGCTGGTCGCCCCTCTCGGGTTGCGCAGCATCCTGGTGCGCACCACGGGGTCGGTGGCGTGGATCGACACGTACAGCGGCCCCAGCTTCTCCTCGACCACCCGAGCCAGGTCGAGCTCGGTGAACCGGGTGAGCGTGGTGAAGTTGCCGTACAGGAACGACAGCCGGTAGTCGTCGTCCTTGAGGTACAGCGACTTCCGCATGCCTGGGGGAAGCTGGTAGATGAAGCAGAACTCGCAGTGGTTGTCGCAGGTCTGCACCCGGTCGAAGATCGAGGCGTTGAGCCTGATCCCGAGCGGCTGGGCGACGGGCTTGTCGACCACCACCTCGACCTCGACCCCGGATCGGCGAACCACCATCTCGGGATCGTCGTCGTCGATGAGCTGCTGGTACTCGATGACGTCTGTCGGCGACACGCCGTTGACCGCAACCAGCTCATCACCGACCAGCAGCCCTGCGATGTCGGCTGGGCTGCCGGCGACGACCTCGAGGATGGTGGGATACGACATTTGAACCTGCAGGCGGGAACGACCGGAGTGTAGGGAGGCGGTGGTGGCCTACCATTGCCCCCATGGTTTCCAAGGTCGTTCTGGCCGAGCCGCGCGGCTTCTGCGCCGGGGTGGAAATGGCGATCAAGGCGCTCACCTGGATGGTGCGCATCTTCGAACCGCCGGTGTACTGCTACCACGAGATCGTCCACAACGCCGCCGTCGTCGCCGCCTTCGAGCGGGCCGGGGTGGTGTTCGTCGACGGCATCGCCGACGTGCCCCCCGGCCGGCCGATCATGCTCTCCGCCCACGGCTCCGCCCCCGAGGTGGTCGGCGCCGCCGAGGAGAGGGCGGCGGTGATGGTGGATGCGGTGTGCCCGCTGGTCACCAAGGTCCACCACGAGGTGAAGCGGATGGCCGGCATGGGCTACGAGATCATCTACGTCGGTCACCAGGGCCACGACGAGGCCATCGGCGCCGTGGCCGAGGCCCCCGAGGCGGTGACCCTGGTCGATCCCCGGGTCGGGCTACGCGGCTTCGACCCGGCCGATCCCTCCAAGGTCGCCCTGCTCGCCCAGACCACCCTCGGCATGTACGAGTGGGAGGGTGTGCTCGAGGAGGCCAAGACCGCATACGAGGACCTGTGGACGGCACGGCGCAGCGACCTGTGCTACGCCACCACCAACCGCCAGGCGGCGGTGCAGGCCCTGGCCCGGGTTTGCGACGTGGTGCTGGTGGTCGGCTCGGAGAACTCGTCGAACACCCAGGCGCTGGTCAGGGTGGCCCGAAATGCCGGGGTCGCCGCCCACCGGGTCGACGGGCCCGATGCGGTCGACCCCACCTGGCTGGCGGGGGCGGCGAAGGTCGGGGTCACCGCCGGGGCATCGGCGCCGGACCAGCGGGTGCGGGCCGTCATCGACGCCGTCGCCCCCGCCGACGGGGTGGAGCTGCTCCGGCTGACCGAGGAGGACGAGTACTTCCCGCTGCCCCCGTCGCTGCGCAGGATGGCCGCCACCCTGCAGGCGCTGGTCGAGGGGGGTTACGCCTGCCGGACCCCCGGCCTACCCGGGCCCATCGAGCACGACCGGGACTGGGGGGCCACCGAGGCGCTCGAGCTGCTCGCCGTCTGACCGGCCAGCTCAGTCATCGGTGGTCCTCCATTCTTTGAGCGGGTCACACCGCCCAGCGACGTCACCCGCTCAAAGAATGAGGCCGGTCAGTACTCGTCCTCGAGGACCAGCCCCACCACCGTGGCCACCACGTCCTCGATGCTGAGGTCGGAGGTGTCGATGACCAGGGCATCCTCGGCGGCTCGGAGCGGTGAGGCTTCCCGCGACGAGTCGAACCGGTCCCGTCGCTCCAGGGCCTCGGGGTCCTCGTCGGCGCGTCGGGCAGCCCGTATCTCGGGACGGGCGGTGAGGAACACCTTGACCGCGGCGCCGGGGAACACCACGGTGCCGATGTCCCTCCCCTCGACCACGGCCTCCCCGCCGTGCTCCCCGACCCATTCCCGCTGCAGGTCGACGATGATCCGGCGCACCTCGGGGTGGGCCGCCACCGCGCTGACCGCACCGGCCACCTCGCTCGACCGGGTGGCGGCGGTGATGTCCTCGCCGTCGAGCCACACCTGCCCGCCCTCGTAGCGGATGTCGGAAGCGGCGACGGCGGCGAACACCGCATCGGGGTCCCCCGGGTCGGCTCCCCAACGGAGGGCGGCGACCGTTGCCGCCCGGTAGGTTGCCCCGGTGTCGAGATGCGGCAACCCGAGCAGCTCGGCGCTGCGACCTGCCACCGTGCTCTTCCCGGCCCCGCCCGGCCCGTCGATCGCTACGACCACAGCCCCTCCATGACCTCGTAGAAGTCGGGCCACGATACGCCCGCCGCCTCGGCGTCCTCGATGACCACCGCCCCGTCGACGGCGACGGCGGCGACGGCACCGGCCATGGCGAGCCGGTGGTCGCCGTTGGTGAAGACGGTCCCCGGTTCGAGCCGGCCGATGCCGACCACGGCGAACCCGTCATCGGTGGGCTCGGCCGCTCCGCCCAGGCTCCCGATCAGGTCGACGGTGCCTGCGATGCGGTCGGTCTCCTTGGTGCGCAGCTCGGCCGCTCCCCGCACCGTGCTGATCCCCTCGGCCACCGACCCGAGCAACCCCACCAGGATCAGCTCGTCAAGTGTGGCGGCGGCCAGCTCGGCGGGCACCTCGACCGCAAACAGACCGTGGCCGGTGACCGTCACCGTCCCCACCGGATCGTCGAGCACCGAACCGGTGACCTCGGCCGCGATCTCGGCGCCGAACTCCTCGAGGATCTGGAGGAAGCCGATACGCCCCGGGTTGAGCGAGACGCCGGGGGTGGTGATCGTCGACCCCCGCCGCATCGCCGCCGCCGCCCACAGGAAGGCGGCGCTGGAGGGGTCCCCGGGGATGCGGAACTCGGTGGGGGGCACCGGGCCGGGAACGATCCTGAACCCGTCCGCCCCCTCGAAACGCCCCAGGCCGAGCGACCCGAGCCAACGCTCGGTGTGATCGCGGTAGCCGCCCGGACCGGTGATCAGGGTCGATCCATCGGCCCCAAGGGCGGCCAGGGCGACCGCCGACCGGAGCTGGGCCGAGGCCATGTCGAGGGTGACGGTGCCGCCGTGGAGCCCGGCCACGGGGTGAACCGTCACCGGCGCGGTCCCTCCCGGCTCGGTCACGGTGACCTCGGCGCCCAGCGCCCCAAGGGGGCCGACCAGTCGCCGCATCGGCCGGCGGAGCAGCGAGGCGTCGCCGGTGAGCGTGGTGGGGAACGGGCACCCGGCGAGGGCTCCGGTCAGCAGCCGCATGGTCGTCGCCGAGTTGGCGCAGTCGATGGGGCGGTCCGGGGCCGACCACCCATCGATCCCGGGGCTGTCGATCCAGCCGGCATCGACGGTGACCCCCAACGCCCGCACCGCGCCGATGGTCGCCGCCACGTCCGCCCCGGGGCCGAGCCCGATCGCCCGGCTCCTGCCCCGGGCCAGCGCTCCCAGGATCAGCGCCCGGTGCGAGAGCGACTTGTCGCCGGGGACCGGGACGGTGGCCGCCACCGGCCCCGGCGGGAACGACACCGTTCGCCCGGTCATGGTCCCTCCTGAGGCGAGGCCTCGGCGGGGCGACCGGCGGCGGCGTACAGCATCCGCACCTCGTCCAGGGTGAGGGACCGGACGTCCCCGGCGGCCAGGGCCTGGTCGCGGAGGGGCCCGATGGCGGTCCGCACCAGCCGCCAGACCGGATGACCGATGGCGTCGCACATGCGACGGATCTCCCGCTTGCGCCCGTGGGTCATCACGATCTCCAGCAGGCTGCGGTCGGGGCGCCGGTCGACCACCCGAGCCGAGGCGGCGCGGGAGGGGCCGTCGTCGAGCTCCACCCCCTCCACCAGCATACGGGCGCTGCGCCCGGTGACCCCGCCCGCCACCAGGACCGAATAGGTCTTGGGGAGCTCGGTCGACGGGTGGGTGATGCGAAAGGTCAGGTCGCCGTCGTTGGTCAGCAGCAACAGCCCCTCGCTGTCGGTGTCGAGCCTCCCCACCGGGTACACCCGCTGCCCGGTCGGGGCCAGTTGGACCACGGTCGGCCGGCCCTGAGGGTCGGAGGCGGTGGAGACCACCCCGACCGGCTTGTAGGCGAGGAGGTAGACCAGATCGGGACGCACCGGAAGGGGGATGCCGTCGACCTCGATCGCCACCGTTTCCCGGTCGACCCGCTGTCCGATGGTGGCTGTCTCGCCGTCGACCGTGACCCTGCCGACGCTGATGAGCTGCTCGGCGCGCCGCCGTGAGGCCAACCCGGCGTTGGCGATCACCTTGTGGAGCCGCTCGGTCACGCCTCGGGCCGGAAGGGCCGCTCCAGCGTCTCGACCACATCGGCGGGGGGCACGTGATCGGCGATCGGGGGCAGATCCTCCACACCGCCCACCCCGAGCTTCTCCAGGAACAGATCGGTGGTGCCGTAGAGCAGCGCCGCCCCGGAGCCGCCCGCCTTCCCCACCTCGGTCACCAGCCCGCGCTTCTCCAGCGTGCGCAGCGCCTGTTCGGAGTCGACTCCCCGGATCTCGGCAATCTGACCTCGGGAGACGGGCTGGCGGTAGGCGACCACGGCCAGCGTCTCCAGTGCGGCGTTGGAGAGGCGAGTCGCCTTCTCGGTGGCGGCGAAGCGCTCGAGGTACGGGTGGGCGTCCGGATGGCTGTACAACCGCCAGCCACCGGCCACCTGACGGAGGACGATCCCGGCGCTGCCGGTCTGGTAGCGGGCGGCCAGCCCGGCCAGCTCGTCCTCGACCCTGGTCCTGGGGATCTCGAGCACCTCGGCGATCTCGCCAACGGTGAGCGGCTCCTCGGCCACGAACAGCATCGCCTCGATGATGGCCGGCGTCTCCACGTCACCACTCCGTCTGGTCGATGTCGATGCCCTTGGCGTCCGCCTCGGGGTCGCCTTGCAGCGTGATCGCCCCCGCCGGCTCCTCTTGCTCGATGTGCACGATCCCCCACCGAGACAGCTCGAGCAGCGCCAGGAAGTAGGCGATGACCTCGTCCGGGCGGGTGCAGTGCGCCACCAGGTCCTCGAACTCGGACCGCGCCCCGTGACGCAGCCGGAGCCTGACATCGTGGATGGCGGCCTCCACCGACGGCAGGTCGAGCTCGAGGTGGTCGATCTCCGGCTCCTCGGCCACGTAGGCGAAGGCGCGTTCGGCCAGCAGGGCGAGCTGGGCAGGGCCGATGTGCAGCGTCACCTCGGGTGGGGCCGGTCGGATGTCGTCGTCGAGACCCGCCAGCCTGGGGACGTACCGGGCGTTCCCCGCCATGCGGTGGGCGAGCACGGCGGCAACGTCCTTGAAGGTGAGACAGGCGAGCAGCCTGGCGAGCAGCCGGTCCCGCTCCTCCTGCAGCGCCAGCTCCTCGTCGAGATCGGTCGGTTCGATGCCGGGAAGCAGATGCCTGGCCTTGAGCTGGATGAGGGTGGCGGCGATGACCAGGAACTCGGAGGTCACGTCGAGGTCGAGGGTCCGTATCACATCGAGATGTTCGAGGTACTCGGTGACCAGGCTGCCCAGGCTGAGCTCGGTGATGTCCACCTGGTGGGACGTGATGAGCTGCAACAGCAGGTCGAGGGGGCCTTCGAAGACCCGGGTGCGCACCTCGTAGCTCATGGGGCGGCCATCGTATCGGGGCTGCGGCGGCGATCGGCGGCTTTTGCCGGGGACGCCATGGTCGCCCTCACCTCAGACCGGTCTCGAGCAGTTTCGACCACAGGGCCGGCCCGAGCACCTCGGTGGTGGCGGCCTCGGCTGCGGTCAGGAGGCGGGCGACGATGGCTGGAAGAACGAACGGACGAAGGGGCGATGCGGCTCAGCGCTTCGACTTGCAGTCGAAGCAGTAGCGGGAGATGGGCCGGTAGTTCATCCGCTCGGCTCCGATCGGCTCGCCGCACGAGTCGCAGATCCCGTAGGTGCCGTCCGCCACCCGCTTCAGCGCGGTGTCGACGTCGGCGAGCAGGGTGGTGAGGTTCTCCACCAGCCCGAGCACCTCGGTGCGCTCGGCGGTGGCGGCGGCGGCGTCGGCGAACCCGTCGCCGAACTCCACGTCGCCGGTCAGATCGCCCTGCTCGTTGGCGCCCAGATCGCCCAGTTGGCGGATCAGCTTCTCCCGCTCCTCGTGCAGGACGGCGACGGCTGCATCGGTGTTCACCAGAAGATCTCCCTCGACCCTTGTTCCACGAGGCCCTCACCGGGCCCCGGCGCTCATCTACTCCGCGGGTGCGAGGTGACGAATACCTCGAGCAGAAACTGCGGGGACACCCTGGTGTAGATCTGTGTGGTCGAGATACTAGCGTGACCGAGGATCTCCTGAACGGTTCGCAGGTCGGCCCCCCCTTCCACCATATGGGTCGCCGCCGAGTGGCGGAGGACATGGGGCGACAGCCGCGGCGGGTCGATGCCGGCGGTCAGACCGTGTCTGCGGACGATCAGGAACACCCCCTGCCGGGACAGCTTGGCCCCCCTGGCGTTGAGGAAGAGCCACCCGGGATCGGCTCCGCCCAACTTCAGCTCGAGCCGCACCGGCAGGTACCGCTCGATGGCGTCGACGGCGTGGCGTCCCAGCGGGACCACCCGCTGCCTCGAACCCTTCCCGGTGACCAGGGCGGTGCGGGCCTCGAGATCGAGATCCTCGACGGCGATCCCGATCGTCTCGGCAACCCTGGCTCCGCTGGCGTACATGAGCTCGAGCAGCGCCCGGTCGCGGAGTCCGAGCCGAGACGACGGGTGGGGCGCCACGAGCAGCGCCTCCACCTCGTCGACGGTGAGCGCCTTGGGGAGCGAGGCGGTGCGCCCCGGCGACTCCATCGACCCGGTGGCATCGACCTCGGTCAGGTCCTCGGCGACGAGGAAGCGGTGCAGACCGCGCACCGCGGCGATCTTGCGGGCAACGGTCGCCGCCGACCATCCCTGGCTCCCCAGCCAGGTGACGAACCGGTCCACCAACACCGGGGTCACCTCATCGACGGCGACGGTGGCGTCCGCCTCGATCACCCTGCGGTACTGGTCGAGGTCGCGCCGGTAGGCGGTGACCGTATTCCCAGCCAAACCCCGCTCCGACCGCAGCGAGGCCAGGTACTCCTCGACCCCGTCGGCGAGGTCCATCACCCCAGCTCCCCCAGCGCCATGAGCAACCCCACCAGCGACTTGGCGTCGCCGATGGCGCCTCCGGCGATCATCGCCCGCACGTCTTCGAGGGGCACCATCACCACCTCTGCCGCCTCCTCCTCGACCCCGTGGGGGATCCGATCGGTCGGGGTGCATCCGGTGGCCAGGTACACCCGCATCCGCTCGTCGGTGAACCCCGGGGCGCTCCAGAAGTCGGCGAGGAGCCGCAGCTCTCCGGGCACCAGCCCCGCCTCCTCGGCCAGCTCGCGCCGCACCGCCTGCTCGGGTTCCTCTCCGTCGAGGTCGAGCTTGCCCGCCGGGATCTCCAACACGTCTGCGTCCACCGCCGCTCGGTACTGCCGGATGAGGGCGACGGCGCCGCCCGCCACCGCCACCACCGCAACCGCACCAGGGTGGCGGACGACGTCGCGCCGCACCGCGGTGCCGTCCGGAGCGGCCAGGTGTATCCGCTCGATGCGCAGGAACGAGGTGGCGGCGACGGTGGCCGACCCGATGACGGTGAATCCCCGGGGCGAGGCCACAGGATCAGACGTCTACGTTGACGTCGCGCCCGACCCGGGCCGGATCCGGCTCGGCTCCGCTCCCCCGCGCCCTGCGCCTGGTGGCGGCGATGAACCCGTCGAACATCGGGTGGGGACGGTCGGGCCGCGACAGGAATTCGGGGTGGAACTGCGAGGCGATGAAGTACGGGTGGCCGGGCAGCTCGATGATCTCGACCAGCCGGTCGTCGGGTGACACGCCGGACAGCGCCATCCCGGCGGCGGCGAGCTCCTTGCGGTAGCGGTTGTTGACCTCGTACCGGTGGCGGTGGCGCTCGTAGATGAGCGGCTCGTCGTAGAGCGTGGCGGCCAGCGACCCGGGGACCAGCTTGGCGGGGTAGAGCCCGAGCCGCATGGTCCCGCCCTTGTCCTCGACGTCCTGCTGATCGGCCATCAGGTCGATGACCGGGTGCTCGGTGGTGGGGTCGAACTCGGTGCTGTTGGCGTCGGTGAAGCCGAGAACCGACCGGGCGTACTCGATGACGGCGCACTGCAGGCCGAGGCACAGCCCGAGGAAGGGGACGCCCTCCTCCCGGGCATGGCGCACCGCCTGCACCTTGCCCTCGATGCCGCGGTAGCCGAAGCCACCGGGGACCACGATGCCGTCGACCCCGTTGAGATGCGACGCCGCCAGCAGCCCGTCGACCTCCTCGGCCGGGATCCAACGCAGATCGAGGACGACGTCGTTGTTGGCGGCGGCGTGGCGTAGCGCCTCGACCACCGACAGGTAGGCGTCGGGCAGGTCGACGTACTTGCCGACCACGCCGATGGTGACCGGTTCGGTGGCCGCCGCCATGCGCTCGACGATGGTGCGCCACTTGGCCAGGTCAGGGGGCGGGGTGTCGAGGTCGAGCTCTCGGCACACCACGTTGTCGAGCCCGGCGGCGTGCAGCTCCAGCGGAACGGCGTAGATGTTGGCGACGTCGATGGCGTTGATGACGGCGTCGTGCTCGACGTCGCAGAACAGGCTGATCTTGCGGCGCGACCCGTCGTCGAGCGGACGGTCGGACCTGACCACGATGATCTCGGGGTGGATGCCCCTTCCACGCAGCTCGGCCACCGAGTGCTGGGTCGGCTTGGTCTTCAGCTCCTCGCTGGTGGAGAGGTACGGGACCAGGGTGACGTGGATGTAGCAGGTGTTCGAGGGGCCGACATCCTTGCGCACCTGGCGGATCGCCTCGAGGAACGGCAGGCTCTCGATGTCGCCCACCGTCCCGCCCACCTCGGTGATCACCACGTCGATGTCGTCCCGCTCCCCCAGCTTGCGGATGCGGGCCTTGATCTCGTTGGTGATGTGCGGGATCACCTGGACGGTCGCCCCCAGGTAGTCGCCGCGGCGCTCCTTGCGGATGACCGACTGGTAGATCGAGCCGGTGGTGACGTTCGAGTCGCGCCGCAGGCTCTGGCCGAGGAAGCGCTCGTAGTGGCCGAGGTCGAGGTCGGTCTCGCCGCCGTCGTCGGTGACGAAGACCTCGCCGTGCTCGAACGGGTTCATCGTCCCCGGGTCGACGTTGATGTACGGGTCGAGCTTCTGGGTGACGACCCTGAGGCCGCGGGCCTTGAGGAGACGGGCCAGCGATGCCGATGTGATCCCCTTACCCAGGCTCGACGTCACCCCGCCGGTGACGAACACGTACTTGGTCAATGTTCGCTCCTTGCCCGGGGCCTCACCCTACCAGCCACCCCGCCAGACCCGGTTGATCTCGATCTGGTTGATGACGCGGTCGCCGGTCTCGCCGGTGAACACCACCAGACCCGGTCCCGGCTCGGGATGGGCGTGCTCGATGATCCTCAGGGTGTCGACGATCGGTTCCTCGACGGCGGCCCAGCACCGGCTCAGCCACGTCCCAACTGCCGATCAGGCATGGTCGAGCCCGAACTGCCGGCGCACTCCCTGGGGGAACGGCCGCCCCCCGACCGACACGAACCGGACCGGTCGGTCGCCGCGGTGGACCGTCAGCGATTCCCCTCCGGTCAGCATCGTCGCCTCCCGGCCGTCGAGGTTGACCCGCACCGGGCGATCGCCCTCGACGGTGAAGGTGACGGTGGTGTCCGGCCGCAGCACCAGCGACCGCGACAGCAGGCTGTGCGGCGCCACCGGGGTCATCACCAGCGCTTCGAGGCCCGGGTCGAGCACGGGACCGCCCGCTGACAGCGAGTATGCGGTTGAACCGAGCGGGGTGGCCACGATGATGCCATCCGCCCGGTAGGTGGTGAAGTGCTCGCCATCGATGGCGACCGTGAGCTGGACGATGCGCTGGCTGAGCACCTTCTCGATGACGACGTCGTTGATGGCGTGCCAGGTCGAACCGTCTGCGGTGGAGGCGCCGAGCGTCATCCGCCCGATCTCGGGGAGTGGTCGCTGCAGCAGGGTGTCGAGCAGACCTTCGAGATCGTCGGGGTCGAACTCGGCCAGGTAGCCGACGGTCCCCAGGTTGACGCCGGCCACCGGGATGTCGGCCCGATGGGCGAGGTGGGCCGCCTCCAGCAGGGTCCCGTCGCCGCCCACCCCAACCACCACGTCGAACGACTCGCCCGACCACCGCCCGATGCCGGTTGTGTCCACCTTCCAGCCCCGCTCCCCGGCGGCGAAGGCGAGGCGCGCCGCCACCTCCGCAGCCGAGGGGCGGCTGGGGTGGACCACGAGCCCGAGCCTCATGTCGATGGAGCACCTCCGCGAATGTCGCCGACGGGCACCATCATGGTCCGGAGGTGTGACATTCCCGGCGGAGCCGCCGCTCAGGAGACCCCATCGAGCCTGCGCTCCAGCTCATCGGCGAGACGGTCGGCTACGGCGGGGCTCTCCCCGGGATCGGCACCGGCCAACCGGGCGAGCAGGTCGTCCGGGTGTGGGTCCGGCAGCTCGTCCAAAACGGCGTCGTCCGGGTCGATCGGGCTTGGCGTCGTAGTATCCATGTGCCCATCATCCCAGGCCAGGGCCGGAGACACGAGCCTTGTTCCCCATACGTGACGTCAACCCGACGCTGACCACCCCGCTGGTGACCCTGGCCATCATCGCCCTCAATGTCGCCGTGTTCTTCCTGTGGCAGCCACAGGGGACGGGCCCTGAAGCCACCGAGTTCGTCTACGAGCGTGCCGCCATCGCCTGCGAGCTGACCACGGGCGACCCCCTGACCCTGGGTGAGATCGAGACCGACACCTGCACCGACGACGGTGCCGGCCACTTCACCGGCAAGAACGTGTGGCTGGCGGCCTTGGTGTCGATGTTCCTCCACGGCGGTATCGGCCATCTGCTGGGCAACATGTGGTTCCTGTGGATCTTCGGCAACAACGTCGAGGAGGCGTTCGGGACCATCGGCTACGTCGCCATGTACCTGCTCACCGGGTTGATCGCCACCGTCGGTTTCGTCATCTTCAACCAGGACTCGACCATCCCGTTGGTCGGCGCCTCGGGGGCGATCGCCGGCATTCTCGGCGCCTACCTGGTGCTGTATCCGACCCACAGGGTCATGTCCTGGCTGCTGCTGTTCTTCGTCCCCGTCCCCGCCGTCATCTTCCTGGGGATCTGGTTCCTCAGCCAGTTCCTCATCCCGGTGGAGGGGGTCGCCTGGCAGGCACACGCCGCCGGGTTCGCCGCCGGTGCCCTGCTCGCCCTGCCGCTCCGCCCCGTCCTCCTGGGCAGGGTGAAACGGGCGCATGCCAGGGCGTTCGCCCGGTAGAAGCCCGCCGTGCGGGTGGGCTCCGCTGAACGTCCTGGCCGAACTTCAGCGGATTGGTACTCGCCAGGGGTACGGCGAACCTTAGGTGACGGCCGCCAGGACATCGTTCCGGTGGAACCGTCAAGTCATCGTTCCGCTGGTGGAGGTGGGTTACCGCAGGGACATCGTTCCGTTTGTTGGCTCGTTTGGTCATGTTGATCGAACGAGGAGAACGTTGTGTCCGAGGAAGAGTTGCGTCGGGAGGCTGTGCGTCGCCGACTGGTTGGTGAGAGCCCGAGCGAGATCGCTGAGGGGTTGGGACGAACGACGCGGTGGGTGCGCAAGTGGGTGGCCCGTCACGGTGAGGAGACAGACGCTGAGACCTGGGCTGCGTCGAGGTCGAGGGCTCCGCACCGGTCACCGACGCGAACCTCTGTCGAGCTCGAGTCGTTGATTCTGGCGGCCCGGGCCAGGCTGGTGGCGAACCCCAGAGCCCAGTACGGAGCGTTGGCGATCCAGTGGGAGCTGCGCCGGGTGGGTGTGACCGAGATCCCACCGGGACGCACCATCGAACGGGTCCTGACCCGCGCCGGGGTGGTCAAGCAGCGTCGCCGCCAGACGACCGGCTACGTCTCTAAGCATGTGCCGTACCCGACCCCGGTCGATGTCGAGCCCGGCACAACCCATCAGATCGACATGGTCGGTCCCCGTCACCTCGTCGGCGCCACCCAGTTCCATGCGTTGAACCTGATCGATGTTGGTTCTCACCTGGCGGGCAACGACATCGTCACCGAGCTGCGGCCACCGCTGCTGGCCCAGTCTTTGGCTGGGATCTGGACCCGTGGCGGGATTCCGAGGGTCGCCCAGTTCGACAACCACGCCACCTTCCGGGGAGGGATCCAGCCGGCCTGGCAGCACTTCGGTCCGATCGTGGCCACCTGCTTGGACCTGGGTGTACCCCCCGGTTCATCCCGGTACGTGAACCGTGGCGCAACGGGATCATCGAACACTTCAACGACGTGTGGGACAAGTCGTTCTTCCGGACCGAAGTGTTCTCCAGCCTCGACCATCTCCGCACCGAGAACGACACCTTCATCGAGTTCCACAACACACACCACCGGTACTCGGTGCACGGTGGCGCCAGCCCGAACCAGATGTGGCAAGGGCGTGTGCGTCAGCCGCTGCCGGTCACCTACCGGCCACCAACCCGGCTACCTGCCCGAGGCCGCATCGAGGTCATCCGATACGTCCGCTCCAACCGTCACGTCGACCTGTTCGGGAAACGCATCACCGTCGCCGAAGACCAAACCCACCAGTACGTCACCGCCATCATCAAGGTCCGTTCCAAGCGTGTCATCGTCGTCACCCTCCAAGGAGAGATCATCCACGACGGCGACTTCAACCTCTCCCATGTCCTGCGATGACCGGAACGATGTCCCGACGGAACAAGACCTCCAACAGCGGAACGATCTCCTGACCGCCCACCCACCTCCCAACAGACGGAACGATGTCCAGGCGGGTAAGACTTAGGTTCGGCCGAAGCGGCCGCCGCTCGGCGAACATCAGCGGATTACGTGTCGTGGCGACACCCTGGAGCCTTAGGTTCGACGGGATTCGACGGGATTCGCCGGGGCTAGAGCCGACCGAGACCGAGCACCGCCGGAAGATCGGCGACCGAGTCGAGCAGGTGGTCGACGGTCTCGGTGGCCGCCTCGGCCGACGAGGTGACCCCGGTGAGCACCAGCGCGGTGGCCCAGCCCATGGCCCGACCC
>JBPCMS010000009.1:0-7031 GCA_051002015.1 Acidimicrobiia bacterium | reverse complement strand
GTGGGTCGGGATGTCGCCGCCTGGTCGTGGCGGCTGGGGATGACCGGCGAGGTCGGACGTGACATCCTGGGCCGGTTCTCGTCCGCCACCGTTGCCGGGAGCGTCGGCCACGATGTCGACGTGGCGGTGTCGACGCTCTCGGTGGCCGGAGCGGTGGGGGGCGACGTGGTCTACCGGTCGAGCGGCGACGCCTCGATCGACCCCACCGCGGTCGACGGCCAGGTCGTGCCCATCCCGGTGCGGGCGCCGTTCATGGTGGCGATGGTGATGCGGCTGCTCGCCCTGTTCGGGCTGTTCGGGTTCATCGTCGGCGGGATCGTGGCGCTGTGGCTGTTCGACGCCACCGCCGGGCGCGCCGTCGAGGTGGCGGCCACCAGGCCGTGGCCCAGCATGGGGGTGGGGCTGGCCGCCCTGGTGCTGCTCCCGGCGCTGTTCGCCGCCCTGGTGGTGTCGCTGGTCGGTATCCCGCTGGCGCTGGCCGTGCTGCTGGCGATGGTGGTGGCGGTCGCCTTCGGCTCGGTGCCGTTGCTGACCGCGGTGGGTAGCCGACTCCTGTCCGGCCGGGGCGGGGTGTTCGGCGGGCTGGTCCTCGGCGCCGTCATCTGGGCGGCGGTGGCGGTGGTGTCACCGCTGGTGGGCGCGGTCGCCTACACCGTCGCCCTGGTCTGGGGTCTGGGGGCATGGCTGCTGGCCGGCTGGCAGCTGAGGCGGACCCGGATCGCCGAGTCCGGCTGAGCGAATGGAGGTCGGATGTGCGATAATCGCACGGTGGCACGCGAAGCAACCGAAACAGCGCATGACCTTGGCAGGCGGATCGCCCAGGGGCGACGTGAAGCCGGTTTGACGCAGGCAGATCTCGCCGATGCGATCGGAGTCGACCGGACGGCCGTTGCCAAGATGGAGAAGGGCGTGCGGAAGGTGTCGGCAATCGAGCTTATGGCGACCGCGGCTGCGCTGGATCGACCTGTCGATTGGTTGGTGACCGAGTCGCCGCCTGCAGTGGTCAGCCGGAGGCAGGACTCCGGGGTAGGAGGCCGCTCACGCTCGCTTGACGGTGTGGTGGAGCGGATCAGTCGTGATGTCGAGTTCCTACTCGGGGAGCGCCTACTCCTGCAGCGCGAGCGCATTTCACTGGAGATTCCGACTGACTATGGGGGGTGCGAAGCCCTCGCACGGACTGCTCGCTCGCTCATGGGCGTACCGGGGGGTCCGTTGACCGACCTCCAGCGCGCCGTTGAGCGTGTCGGCTTGCTGGGGTTCTCGCTCGATCTTGGAACCGACGGTGGAGACGGCGCATACGTCAGCCTCGACGGTTGGGGCGTAGCTGTGGTGAACGGTCACGTGGAGCCGGGTCGGCGCCGCTTCAACCTCGCCCACGAACTCGGCCACCACCTGGTCGGTGACGCGTACGCGCCGGAGGTTGTCGTGCTGGCTGACGATGAGACGGAACGCATGCTGAATGCCTTCGTGGCGCACCTACTCATGCCGCGCGAGGATGTAGCGAAGACCTGGCAGGACTTCGCCGAGAGTGACAGGCGGCTGGGTGTCCTCGCGATCGCGACGCGGTTTCGCACGAGCTGGACGACGGCCTGCGGTCACCTCGTCAACCTCGGATTGTTCGACCACGAGGACTACGAGCACTTCATCGACGACCCTCCGCGGAGCGGTGATTTCGTAGCACTCGGAGAGCAATGGGTTGCCGAGCTTGACCCTCCCAATGTTCCTCCCGATTACGGCCGACGGATTGTTAGGGCCTACAGATCGGGGAAGGTGACCGCCGCCAAGGCCGTAGAGCTCCTGTGGGGGACGATCGAGGAAGCTGACCTACCCGAGCCTCTTGAGATTCCCTTGGCGGCTGTGCGGCGTGAGTTCGAACCCTTGCGGTGACCGCACTCGTGTTCGATACGAGTGTCCTCAGCCACTTCGCACGGGCGGGCCAGCTCGACACGCTGCGTAACGTGACCGACGGTTTCCGCCGGGTGACACCTGCCGAGGTAATGAGGGAGGTGGTGGCCGGCATCTCCGAGCATCCGGGGCTGGCATCGACCGTCGGTGTTGACTGGATCGATGTGGTTGAGCTTGAGCTGGTGAGTGAGCTGGTTGCGTTCGCTCGGTACAAGACCGAGTTCGGGGGCGGACCCGAACGCAACAACGGCGAGGCGGCCGTTCTGGCATGGGCATCGGTCCACGGCGGCACGGTGATCGTGGACGACGCGGTGGCTGCGCGGGCCGCCCGACGAGGCGGTATCAGTGTCCACGGGACGCTCTGGCTGGTAGCCAACGGTGTCCGGTTCGGGGTGCTCGGTCGAGACGACGCCGAGCACATCGTCGACGATCTGGCAGCCACAGAAATGCGGCTTCCAGTGGATGGACGCGGATTCTTCGCATGGGCATACGAGACGGGGCTGCTGCCGTAGCCCGGTCGAGACCCATCGTCGTCCGCGCCGGTTGAGGTGGCGGCCATCGCTGGTGGGCGCCGTCGCCTACACGATCGCCCTGGTCTGGGGTCTGGGGGCATGGCTGCCGGTCGGCTGGCAGAGACGGCGGATTCGGATCGCCCACCGGTGAGCCACAACCCGACCAGTCCGTCGGTCTACGGCTCACCGGTCGCCAACGTCAGTCGACCAGCTTGAAGGAGAGCCGCCCGGTCCAGTCGACCTCGGAGACGGCATCGGCCGGCAGCATGCCCTCGTCGAGCACGAACACCGAGAAACCGCTGTCCCCTGTGGTGCTGATCACCAGGTTGCCGAAGGCGTCCTGGTCCATCACCGAGTGGATCCACACCGGGACGAACCGGGCGAAGTTCGTTCCGTCGAGTTCGATCGCCCACCCCAAGCGGGGGTCACCGAAGGGTATGGCAAGGCTCGGGTTCCCGTTGGCGAAGCAGTTGGCCATCGCCGCCGTCCGGCGCATGAAAGCGGTCTCGGGGTCGGTGACCCACGGCGGAACCTGGAATTCGGATGGGTCGCAGGGGCCGACATTCGTCCCCGTGAGGAAGTCCCACAGATGGGTCCCGGTCGGGCCGGGAATCATCGGCTGGATGCCGCCGCCGACGACCGCGGGGTGCGAGGGCAGGGTCCCGGCCGAGTTGGGTCTGGTCAGCTCGTGCCCGTTGAGGCAGGCATCCGCCTCGGTGCGCACCCCCGCGGCCGCATCGAGCCCGACCAGGTGGTCGGCGCCTCCGCTCAGGTTGCCGATGGTGGTTCCGGCGGCGTCGGCGCACCTGGTGTCGAGCCGGCGCAGCTCCAGCAGGTCGACGTCGTCGGAGCCGATAGTCTCGGCGCCCGGCGGTTCGGGGGGTGGGGGCGGGGCGATGGTGGTGGTCGTGGTCGGCGAGGGTGGCGGGGGCTCCGGCGGCTCCTCGTGCACCTTGCACTCCACTGGGGCGCAGCGGAGCGCCGGGCCCCCGATGTCGTCGACGCCGATGGGGAGCAGCTTCAGCGGCGGGTACTCGATCTTGTAGATCTGGGCCTCGGCGCTGGCACCGACCGAGTCGATGCTGGCCCCGATGGCGGGGGCGAAGGCCTCGTCGGGGTTGTCGTCCACCTCGACGGCGACGTTGGTGAGGCACTCCCGCTGGGCATCGGCGCAGGCCGGGTCACCGGGCCCGGGACCGGTGGCCGGTCCCACGGTGGCGGTGGCGCCCGGGGCGTTGGTGGCCACCAGGGCGGTGGCGACGCCGGCGACCACGCCGTCGACCTCGCTGCGCAGGGTGTCGGCGATGGCCTCGGCGGCACCGAGCGAGGCCATGTCGGCGGCGGTCCCGACCCGGCGCTTGTCGGACCAAGCGATGCCGGCATCGACGGCGATGGCGGCGAAGCCCATAAACACCAGCAGCAGCATGGCGGTCATCACCAGCACGGCGCCGCCCTCGCTCCTCCGGGTGCATCCCCTCAACATCCGGAACCCTCGTCGGTGAGGACGACGAACTCGACCTGCGAGTCGATGGTCAGTCCGTTGAACGCCCCGAAGAACCCGGTGAGCGGGGTATAGGGTGCGGCCACGGTGAACGTCCCATGGGTTCCCTGGCACTCGCTGCCGTCAAGCGACACCGAGCAGGAGGCGCCCCCGGCGACATCGGTCCCGGTGCAGTCGAAGCTCACACCGGCCGCCACCGTTCGGGCACCCTCCCGTGCCACGCCTCGCACTGCACTCTGCTGGGCGAGCGCCCACGAAGCCTCGACGATGCCGAGCACCAGGGTGACGAGGAGCAGGGCGGCCATCGCCATCTCCACGGCGGCAACTCCGTCCTCCCTGCCGCGCTTCAGCATGGCTGGCCCGTCGCCAGATCCGGAAGCTTCTCCGGTTCCACGAAGAAGCTGTGCTGTGAGCGGAAGTCGGGGAGCACCGGCAGGCTCAGGAAGCCGGTGAGCGGCTCGTAGGTGGCGGTGACGTTGACCTCGCCGTTGCCACCCGTCTCGGAGGTCGATGCCCGGATGGTGTACTCGGCGCCACCATTGACCAGGTTCAGATTGCCGCACACCGCATCGTGGACCTCGTCCAGGTCGCCATCGACCCCGGCGACCCTGGCGGCCTCGCGGGCGGCGTGCCGGACCTCGTTGACCTGGGCGAAGTACCAGCCGAATTCGATGATCCCGAACACGAGAACGAAGAACAACGGGAGCACGAGGGCCATCTCCACCAGGGTGGCGCCGCCCTCGCGGTCGCTGCGGGCGTGAAACGCCCGGCGGGGGGTATGTGCTGTGGGATTGGAGCCCGGCATCCCCATCCCCTCTGGTCGACCCGGTGGATACGATCCTGGCGAACCGAATGGTACACCCCGTTGCGGGTTGTTCACCGAGCGATGGGAGTGCGGCCGGCCGCCACCAGCAGGGGGATGCGGCGCTCGGCGGCGGTGAGACCGCCGTGGTTGCCGATCAGCCGCTGGTCGCTGAAGCGGTGCAGGACCATGAAGCCGTCGTCGGCGACCAGCACCCCGTCCGGGCGGCGGCCGGCGAACTCCGGGTGGTGCGGTCCCGGCCCCCACCAGCCCTCCATCTCGGCGGCAGGGATCCAGGTCGCCGGCAGGTCGTCGGCCAGGGCGGCGCCGTCGCCGTTGACGAACATCACCCGGGAATCGCCGGAGAACACCCTGCCCTCGTGATGCGGTTTGGCGATCCGGATCTGGCGGTCGGCGGGGAAGTCGACGTGGCCGTGGTCGGCGGTCCCGACCATGGCGACCCCACCGGGAAGCCGCCCCGCCATCCGGCTCCACACGGTGTCGACCAGCGACAGGGCGGCGGCGTACTCGGGGGAGCGCTGGCCGTGGACGTGGGCGGCGAAGTCGACCTGGGGCAGGTAGGCCAGCACCAGACGCCCCGGAACGGCGGCGAGGTCGACCGCCGCCTCCACCAGCTCCCCCAGGGTGTGGACCGGCTCGAACCGGCAACCCCGGTACACCAGGTTCGACAGCGGCGACCCGGCGAAGTTGGCGGGCTGCACCGTGATCGCCTCCACCCCGGCGGCTCCGAGACGCTCCCACAGGTTGGGGGAGGGGAGCATGGCGGCGGTGTCGATCTCGAGGGGGACGCCCCACAGCGTGGTCCACTTGATGGTGTTGGCCACGGCGTCGAGGTCGGGCAGGTAGAGCTGGTAGCCAAGGATCCCATGGCGGGAAGGGGGCAGACCGGTGGCGATGGTGGAAAGGTTGACCGTCGTGGTGGTGGGGAAGACGGCGTCGATGGCGGCGGCCGTTGACCGTCGCAGCGCCACCGCGGCGGGATGCTCGAGCTGGGCCGCTCCCAACCCGTCGCACACCACGAGGAGAAAGCTCGGCGCATCGGGGATCAGAATGCCGAGCCGGCGGTGGAGCCGTGGAGACGGAGCCGACCCGGTGAGACGGTGCTCCAGCTCGGCCACCAGATTGACCAGCGATCCGCCGCCGTAGTCCGGTGGCCCGGTAACGGCGTCCTCCGACACCGTTGCGGACGGCGTCGGAGCGGTGCGGGGATCGGCGGTCACCGCCGCGACCGTAGCCGTGTCCCCGCCGTCTCCGGGAACTTTGGCGCCCTAGGACCCCAACCTATACTCGCCGACGGATACAGGCCCTGGAAACGACACCGCCCCCGACCTGCGAGGTCCGAAAGACGTGTTGGAGCAGTACCTCGGTGAGTACATCACCGTGGCCGCGTTCCTCGCCCTGGGGGCGCTGTTGGTGCTCGGCGGCATGGCCGCCTCCAAGCTGCTCCGGCCGGACAAGCCCGAGAAGGTCAAGTCGGAGACCTACGAGTGCGGGATCGACGCCGTCCCCAGCACCTGGTCCCAGACACAGATCCGGTACTTCATCTTCGCCCTGCTCTTCCTGATCTTCGACATCGAAGCGGTGTTCATCTTCCCCTGGGCGGTCAGCCTCGAGGACTTCGCAGCCGCCGGGATCGGCGCCCTGGTCCTGGTGGAGATGGTGATCTTCATCGGCGTCCTGGTGCTCGGGCTGGTCTACGCCATCCGCAAGGGGGTCCTGCGGTGGGAGTGATCGAGAAGTTCGGGGCGCCCAAGCCGGTGTCCTGGCTGCTCAACTGGTCGCGCAAGTACTCGCTGTGGTATTTCCAGTTCGGGCTGGCCTGCTGCGCCATCGAGGTGATGGCGGCGTCCAGCCCCCGCTACGACTTCATGCGGTTCGGGATCATCCCGCTGCCGGCGTCGCCCCGACAGTCCGATCTGATGATCGTGGCCGGCACCGTCACCGACAAGATGGCCCCCGCCGTGCGCCGGCTCTACGACCAGATGCCGGAACCCAAGTATGTGATCTCGATGGGGTCGTGCTCCAACTGCGGCGGTCCCTACTGGGACTCGTACTCGGTGACCAAGGGCGTCGACCAGGTCATCCCGGTTGACGTGTACGTCCCCGGTTGCCCACCACGGCCCGAGGCGCTGATGGAGGGGATCGTCCTGCTGCAGCAGATGATCGGCAACGAGGACGTGCGCGAGAAGTGGAACCGGCGTGACCACCTCCCCGTCTGATCCCACCAACGGCGAGGAGGCCGCCGAGGAACCGGTGTCCCCCGAATCGGGTGCCGCCGCCGATGCGGCCG
>JBPCMS010000008.1:0-44849 GCA_051002015.1 Acidimicrobiia bacterium | reverse complement strand
GAGCGCGTCGCCGGCCTCGCCCACTGTGGCGACGAACCGTATGCCGGCGCCGAAGTCGCTGACCAGGTAGCGGGCATGGAGTCCCTGACCCAGTTTGCGCCGGTCGGTGAGGTTGGTCGCGGTGGTCTGCCCGCCAGTACGCATGTCCATGAATGTCACCGTAACCGGCATTCCGGACGATCACCGTCCGAAACTGGAGTTCGAGTTCAGCGGCCTCTCTGTCCGCTGCCATATGGGCTCGCTTGGGTTCGCCCCTACTCGTCCCACTTCGACACGGCTCACGACCAGTCAATCCCCGCGTCTGCCGCGCGAGATCACAGGCACGACGCCTGAGCGAACCGTGGTTCAGCGAGGAATCAGCACGACGTCCTGCGGGACCGCCTGAGCCAATGCCTGGTCGAAGGTCGCGAGCAGTGCGTTGTTGCTTGCGGCGAGTGCCGCCAGGTAGGCGTCGGTGACTTGTCGGTGTCCGACCACATGTTCCAGGTCTACCTGGCGGTATGAGATCGCGTCGGGCCAGAACTCACAACGCGGACTTGTGTACAGCACGTCAAGAAGGGCCTTTGCTGTCGACTGGCTTTGTCCCAAGCGAACCAGGAAGCGAATCAAGGAACCTTCGACAACCGGGCACAGCGCGATGTGGTCCACGCCGGCCGCCCAGGAAACGGCCCGCGGATGGTGCTCATGGTCGGTGAGGGTGAGTGCGATGAGTGCGTTGACGTCGAGAAGATGGGTCGGAGTCACTCGTCGTCCAGCGCTTCTGCCACATCCGCCGCTGTGACCCGGTGCCCTAGCGTCAAGGCGGGCAAGCCGCTGATCGCGTCGATGGAGACCTTGGCGGGCTCCCCAAGCGAGGCGAGTCCCCGAATGGTGAGGTCGGCCAGCGTGGCGGAGAGCGACTGGCGGCGTTCGTCCGCAATCCGCCTGGCACGTTCGTGCACCTCTGGCGGCAAGTTCACTGTCGTCCGCATGTGTACATCATAGCCGCATCAGGGCGATGCAGAGTCAAGCTGAGCCCAGTCACGCCAAGGGTCTCGGGTGCGGGTCGTGCTCGTGCTCGGGGTCGCCGGCGAAGACCTGCTCGTACAGGTCGTAGACGAACCATGCCTTCTCGTTGTTGTAGCGCATCGCGTCGGTGAACCCGCGGGCGGCCACCTCGCGCTTCACCTCGGCGTACCGGTCGCGATCCTCGGGGTGGGTGCGCAGCCAGTCGCGGAACATCCGGTGCCGCTGGGGCTCCCGTGCGCCTGGTGAGAAGACGTGCAGGTTGGTGGTCGGCTCCAGCCCCCGGAGGCAGCGGTGCTCCTCCCAGTCAGGTTCGCGGACCCTCAGCACGAAGCCCGCCGCCCCGAGGTCGGGCAGCCAGGCGTCCTCGTCCGCGGAGTCGGCGACGGTGAGGTCGACGTCGATCATCGGCTTCGCCCACAACCCGGGCACCGACGTAGAGCCGACGTGCTCGATCGCGAGGACGCGCTCTCCCAGCGCGGCGAAGACCCGATCGCGCGCGGCGGCGTACCACTGCGGCCAGGCCGGGTCGGCGGCGACGACCTCGACCGGCGCCGGCACCCAGACGCCCACCTGGCCCCGGGCTGCGTTGATGTCCTCCTCGGAAGGCGTCTCGAACGGGTTCCAGAGCGGATGAGTGCGCACGCTCTGACCCTAAGGGCAACGCGGACTCTCCTACTCGTCCCACTTCAACGCGTCTCGCTACCAGTCCACTTCACGGGAAGTGGACTCGATGAGGAACCATCGTTTCACTTCAGGCGTGCGACGTCTGCCGATGCAGGAGCAGCAGTGTGTACGCCGCAGTGGATTTCGCGTCGGAGATTGTGCCGGCGTTCATCATGCGCTCGACGTCGGCACGAGTGAACCAGGCCGACCGCATGTCTTGCTCCTCGAGCTCCCGCTGCGGCGGGCCTTGGGTCAGGTCGGTGGCCATGAAGACCCAGCACCGTTGGCTGAACGTGCTCGGCATGATCTCCAGCGTGCCGAGCAGGGTCATCGCGCCAGCCACCAGTCCGGTCTCTTCGCGCAGCTCGCGGGCAGCCAGCGCAGCCGGGTCGGCGTCGAGTCGCTGGTCGGTGCTCCCGGAAGGGAACTCCCAGCGCCGGCCTCCCACCGGGTAGCGGTACTGCTCGACCAGGTGCAGCCGATCTCCGTCAGCCGGGATGACCAGCGCGACGTCTGGACTGTCCACGACGCAGTAAGTGCCGGTGGAGCCGTCCAAACGACGAACCGAATCTTCTCGGACCGTCAGCCACGGGTTGGCGTACACCTGTTTGCTGTCAATGGTTTCCACGACGACATTCTGCCCGATCGCCCCGCCTTCCGGTCCCGATCAGAGCCTGGCGGCGGCGATGGTAGGCCGCCGCAAGACCATGAGCCCGGGCTACTCCCGTCCCATTAACTCCCCTGCGGTGCCAGTTTGATAGGTCGAGCGCAACGAGATGCGAGACTCGTCTCACGGTGTCCGCGACAGCCCTCGGTCAGGTGCCCACGTAGCCCGCGAGGTGCTCGCCGGTCAGGGTGGACCGGGCGGCGACGAGGTCGACCGGTGTGCCCTCGAAGACGATCCGGCCGCCGTCGTGGCCTGCGCCGGGGCCGAGGTCGATGATCCAGTCGGCGTGCGCCATGACCGCCTGGTGGTGCGCGATGACGATGACCGACCAGCCGGAGTCGACGAGCCGGTCGAGCAGGCCGAGCAGATGCTCGACGTCGGCGAGGTGGAGGCCGGTGGTCGGCTCGTCGAAGACGTAGACATCGCCCTTCTCGGCCATGTGGGTGGCCAGCTTGAGCCGCTGCCGCTCGCCGCCGGACAGCGTCGTGAGTGGCTGGCCGAGGCGGAGGTAGCCGAGCCCGACGTCGGCGAGCCGGTCGAGGATCTTGTGGGCGGCCGGCGTGCGCGCGTCGCCGGCGCCGAAGAACTCTTCGGCCTGGGCCACCGACATCCCGAGCACCTCGCTGATGTTCTTCCCACCGAAGTCATACTCCAGCACCGACGCCTGGAATCGCTTCCCCTCGCACTCCTCACAGATGGACTCGACGGTGGCCATGACCCCCAGGTCGGTGTAGATGACGCCGGCGCCGTTGCAGGTGGGGCAGGCGCCCTCGGAGTTGGAGCTGAACAGCGCCGGCTTGACGCCGTTGGCCTTTGCGAACGCCTTGCGGATCGGGTCGAGCAGTCCGGTGTACGTCGCCGGGTTGCTCCGTCGCGAGCCGCGGATCGCACCCTGGTCGATCACCACCACGCCGTCGCGGCCGTCGACCGAGCCGTGGATCAGCGAGCTCTTGCCGGAGCCGGCAACGCCCGTGATCACGCAGAGCACCCCGAGCGGGATGTCGACGTCCACGGCTTGGAGGTTGTGCGTCGACGCGCCGCGGACCTCCAGCGCGCCGGAGGACGAACGCACCGATTCCTTGAGGGTGGCCCGGTCGTCGAGATGGCGGCCAGTCGCGGTGTCGCTCCCCCGCAGTCCCTCCACGGTGCCCTCGAAGCACAGGGTGCCGCCCTCCGTGCCAGCGCCGGGGCCGAGGTCGATGGCGTGGTCGGCGATCGCGATGGTCTCGGGCTTGTGCTCCACGACGAGCACTGTGTTGCCCTTGTCCCGCAGTTGCAGCAGCAGGTCGTTCATCCGCTCGATGTCATGGGGGTGCAGACCGATCGTGGGCTCGTCGAAGACGTAGGTGACGTCGGTAAGCGACGAGCCGAGGTGGCGGATCATCTTGGTGCGCTGCGCCTCACCGCCGGACAGGGTGCCCGCCGGACGGTCGAGCGAGAGGTAGCCCAAACCGATCTCCGCGAACGAGTCGAGGACGTGTTGCAAACCAGTAAGCAGCGGGGCAACCGACGGCTCGTCCAGGTCCCTGACCCAGCCGGCCAGGTCGCTGATCTGCATCGTGCAGACGTCGGCGATGCTCTTCCCCTCGATCTTCGACGACCGGGCCTCCTTGCTGAGTCGGGTGCCCTCGCACTCGGGACAGCTGGTGAAGGTGATAGCCCGCTCCACGAAGGCGCGGATGTGGGGCTGCATCGCATCGACGTCCTTGGAGAGCATCGACTTCTGGATCTTCGGGATCACGCCCTCGTAGGTCAGGTTGATTCCTTCGACCTGGATCTTGATCGGTTCCTTGTAGAGGAGGTCATGCATCTCCTTCTTCGTGAACCTCCTGATCGGCTTGTCCATGTCGAAGCCGGCGCCGCTGAAGATGCGGCCGTACCAGCCGTCCATGCTGTAGCCGGGAATCGTGAGCGCACCTTCACCGAGCGACTTGGTGTCGTCGTACAGCGCCGTCAGGTCGAAGTCGCTGACCGCGCCCATCCCCTCGCATCGCGGGCACATGCCCCCTAGGTAGACCACGTTGCGCACCACGTTCTTCTCGACTCTGCCGGCCTTCTCGGTGCTCATCACCCCGCTCGCCTTGCGCGTCGGGACGTTGAACGAGAACGCGGTGGGGGGCCCGACATGGGGGTTGCCCAGACGGCTGAACAGGATCCGGAGCATCGCGTTGGCGTCCGTGGCCGTACCGACGGTGGAGCGGGGATTCGAGCCCATCCGCTCCTGGTCGACAATGATCGCCGTCGTCAGGCCCTCGAGCAGGTCGACATCCGGCCGCGCTAGCGTCGGCATGAAGCCCTGCACGAAGGCGCTGTAGGTCTCGTTGATCATCCGCTGCGACTCCGCGGCGATCGTGCCGAACACCAGCGAGCTCTTGCCCGAGCCGGAGATGCCGGTGAACACCGTCAGCCGGCGCTTGCAGATCTCGATGCTGACGTCCCTGAGGTTGTTCACGCGCGCGCCGTGTACGCGGATCAGGTCGTGGCTGTCGGCAACGTGCGGCGCAGGCGACTGCGTGTCCGTCCTCGTGGCCATGCTCCTCGTGTCTCCATCTGTTAGGCGGGGCCGCCTTCGCGGTCTCCGTCGGCGTCGCCTGGCTCGATCTGACCAGCTTCGAGCAGTACGTCTGGTTCTCCTTCGCTTCGGGCCGTGGAGTCTCTGGGCCCCGGCCACGCGGCGTGCCCGCCGAGGCGCAGACCAACCAGCGGCCGTAGCGCATCAGCTCGCGGTCGGACATCTCGTTCATCTCGCGCCAAGCCTGGGTTTTACGTCCATCTGGTCGTACTAGAAGCCAGGCCAGGCCGGACCGCTCCAGGCCGTCCCGCCTAGGGCGGGGGCCCAGTGGCGAGCTCAGTCCTCAGCTCACCGCTTTCTTCAGGAGCGCGCCGATCCTTGCCTCGCCGGCGGCGGTCAACTCCGTCAGAGCGAAGGCGGTCGGCCACATGGCGCCTTCGTCGAGGTTCGCCGAGTCGTTGAAGCCGAACGTCGCGTACCTCGTCTTGAACTTCTGCGCGCTTTGGAAGAAGCAGACGACCTTGCCATCCTTGGCGTACGCGGGCATCCCGTACCAGAGCTTCGGCGAGAGGGCTGGCGCGCTGGCTTTGATGACAGTATTGAGCCGCTCGCCCATGGCGCGATCCGATTCCGGCATCTCGGCGATCTTCGCGAGCACGGCGCTTTCCCCGTCCGCCTTGTCCGTGGCCGCCTTCAGCTCTCGGGCGCGCTCCTTCATCGCGCCTCGTTCCTCGTCCGAGAATCCCTTGGCGGACTTCTGCGTGTCCTTCATTGCAGGTTTCCTCTCTGCGAGATCTGATGGGAACGACCCAGATGCTAGGGAGCCGCCGCGGCGGCGGCTTCTTCCGAACTGCTCGATCCGCGTCGCCGCCCCCGCCGCCACCAGTGGCAGACCCGGATGCGGCGCGGGGAGATCGGCACCAGATGCGGCGCACCGTCCGTCGAGGCACTCGCCACCCAGACATCGATGTCGTGGGTGAGCCGATGCTCGGTGTCGCCACGACGCCGAGCGCGGGAGCGGGGTCCGCACAAGGTGGTCGGTTGGTTGAACCGCGGCGACCACCCCGAGCTCTGGGAAGATGTCCGTGATGTGTGCGGTCTGTATCTCCCCGCCACAGAACGCCCTGGTCTTGTCGGTGGACGAGAAGCCGGGTATCCAGGCGACGCAGCGGCGGGTCCCCCGGCAGCACTAGTGACCGAGGGTGTCGACGTCCGCCAGCTTGCCGACGTATCTCGAGCGCCTCCGCCCCTCCTCGTACCAGTAGGCGTAGTAGTAGGGGCCGTGGGGGCAGCTCTGGCATGACGGCTTGCCACAGCGGACCATCTGGCGGCGGAGCCTCACCTTGGCGCCGGGATCGTCGCCCAGCCGGACCCCGCGCCGCTCCAGCCTGGCGGTGGCGAGGATGAGCAGCCGGCGCAGCTCGTGTACATCCATGTCACGCACCGCTTCGAGGACGTCACGGTCTAGGGGCATGTCAGGCGGCGTCGGCTACGTAAACGGCGTCGGCGAAGAACAGAGGCCGCGGTCGGGCTGCCCTGTTGTCGTTGAGGTGCCAGCCCCCTGGTGACACCAAGCGGTCGGTGTGGCGGTGGCACCGCGGGTGGTGGCGGAAGCGGTCGAATCCTCCGTCGGGGTCGCCCAGCCACGCGGTCCGCTCCCGGTAGGAGAACCACAGGACGACGCCGGCAGGGTCCTGGCATCTGGCGCACCGCTTCATGGTGGACAAGCTAGGCGGGGCCGGTCCCCCCACCAAGGATCCAACCCCTCTCATCCGGGTGGTGGGGCGAGCCGCCTCGCCGCGGCGGCGGCCTTCCCCATCCAGCGGGACGGTGGCACCCCTGCCCATCGGTCGTGGACGACACCGTCGCCGTCGACGACCACGGTGAGGGGGACCACGATGACCCCTGCCCGCTCCATGGTCTCCGGCTCCAGCTCCCACGTCACCTCGCGCGGTCGCAGCCCTGCCGCCTCCATCATGGTGCGCACCGTTGCGCAGTTGGTGCAGTCGGTCGAGGTGAAGAGAACCAGCCCGGCGGGAAGGCCGAGGCCGCGCAGGTCGATGGGATCACCGGCGTTGGGGCGGCGGCCGATGGCGCGGGCGGCGATGACGACGATGGCGGCCACCCCCGCCAGCATGGCGAGCCGGGCAACCAGGTCGTCAGCCATCTCCCCGACCCTCGGTCATCCCTCCACGCCGATCCCGGCGATGAAGGCCACCCCGTCCCCGGACTCCACGGTCCAGGCTGCGCTGATCGGCTGCGGGGCCGAGACCTCGTACCCGTAGACGTCGTCGCCCTGCGGGAGCACGATGCGGGCGATCCGGTTGGGGCGCAGCACCACCTTCTCGGGCTCGAGGGCGTCGATGCCGAGCGGCTGGAGGGACACCGTCACCCGCTCCGGCCCGGTGTTGAGGACCCAGATGGCCGAAGCCGCCGTCGGCAGCGCCCCCGGCCCGGGGAGGAGCCAGCGTCGCAGCGCCACCGGAGCGCCCACGGTGCCGGCGACGCGGTCGTCGGCCTCGGTGGCGGCGGCGCCGTCCTCACGGGTGGTGATGTCCTCGGCGATCAACACTGCCGACACCGGGTCCGAGGCCCGGAGCCGCAGCCCGAACGGCCCGTTGATCAGATCGTCCACCGGGATCGACGTCGGGGTACCCGCCGGTATGGTGACGATGCGTGCCGCCTCCACCGAGTCCTCCTGGCTGTACACGTCGATCTCGACGGTGACCTCGGTGTCGCCCGGGTTGGTCACCACCAGCCGCGGGGTCAGCCCGGTCTGGCGGGCGACGGGAAACTCCCAGGTGGTCGACAGCCCCGTCCCCGGCCAGGTCGCCTCGTCGACGTCCGACGCCACCACCATCGACGGGATCACGACCCCCTGGTCGGCGGTGATGGTCAGGCTCATGGTCTCGATGAGCGACACCAGCTGGTTGAGGTCGACGGTGAGCCACGACCGGCCGGGGACGTCGAGGGCGGCCAGATCGACCAGGCCGACCTCGCCGAACTCGCTGGTTCCGGTGACGGTGACCTTCGCCTGGTCGGGGAACGGGTTGAACAGCCGCAGCATCGATCGCCTGCCCTCCCGGGTGGTGCCGCCCGGGAGGTGCCACAGCTTGGGCACCGAAGAGGTGCACCGGTCCCCCGCCACCAGGGTCGAGCCGGTGGGGAGGTCCTGGGTGACGATGGCGGACACCGCGGCGGGCCCAGCGGTGAACTCGACGAAGGCCGGTGCCGGGCCGCGCCGCACCAGCGAGCCCACGTCGATCGGCTCGGCGGTCGGCCCCGAGTAGCTGAGCAGCTGCGTGGTCGGCTCGACGTTGGGGACCTCGTTGGGCATGGTGATCTCGATGTCGGTGGCGGTGGTCGTGGCCAGCATCAGCCAGCCGTCCCTGGTGGCGTCCGCGGCCAGCCACGGGCAGTACCACACCGTGCCCGAGGCGGTGGCCTCCTCTTCGATGACGGCGGGGCCGGTGAAGCTGGGGCCCTCGGCCGCCTCCGGGCGCGGCAGGGCGGCGGCGGCGAGGGCGGTGACCACGGCAATCGCCATCAGCAGGACACGTCTCATCGCTGCCGCCTCCTGCCCCAGATCGACACCCCGACCATGACCAGGAACGACATCAGGGCGGCCCACCCCATGGTCCGGCGCGCCGGGATGGGATCGAATCCGATGATCCCATCGGCGGCCGAGACCTGGTTGCCCCAGGACTCGACGACCCGGTCCGGGCCCCACCGGGTGTTGGCGGTGTCGGCGACGAAGACCCTCCCGTCAGCGTCGGCGGTTCCGACGAAACCGGTCCCGTGGCGGCTCCACCCGGCGTCCGGGCGGATACGGACCGCGTCCTCGGCGTCCGACGAGTAGGTGGGGCTGCGCAGACCCTGGAGGGGAACCAGGTCGAGCTGGCTGGCGAGCACCGCCTGGAACGGCGTCTCCCCGGTGAGGATGACCCAGCGGATGCCGAACGGAGCGAGGTCGGCGCCGCCGCGGAACGACTCGCCGGCGATGAGCGACTCGAGCACCTCCTTGAGCGCCTCGTCGGCCCCGGTCGACCCGGGCAGGTCGACCTCCCACAGGGCAGGCGATGGGGCGGACACCACGCGGTAGCCGGCGCCCTGGATCAGCCGTGACTCGCCGGGCAGGGTACCGGGGGGACCGGCGAGGAGCACCCGGGAAAGCGCTGGGTCGCCGTCTGCGGAGGCGATGAATCGCATCGCATCGCTGAGCTGGTCGTTGGGGAGCCCTGCCCGCCCGGGAAGGAAGACGAGGACGGTGGAGACCACCAACACCATCGACCCGATCACCCCGAGCCCGGCGACGACCCTCCGCCACCCGGTCACCAGCTTCACCTGGGTGATGACCTCGAGGGCGACACCGCAGACGATGGCGGCGCCGAGCGAGGCGGTGGCGGTCCCGGCCAGCTCCACCTCCCGCCCCGATCCCAGCCAGGCGGTGCGGGCGATGAGCACCCCCGCGGCGGTGATCACCCCGCCCCACCCGGCGATCTGGGCGAGCCGGTTCGGCGCCGCCACCAGGGCGCACACCAGCGCCGCCGCGGTGGCGATGACGAACAGCCAGCCCGGGTCCCAGAATGCGTCACCGGCGGACAGGTACGAGCTGAGATCGGCGACCGCCACCCAGGGGAGCATGACGGGCACCGCCAGCAGGGTCCCCAGACCCGAGATCCCGGCGGCGCGCCACGGACCCGGCTCCTTGGGGGTGATCACGGCGAGGGCGGCGACGGCGGCGACGGGGAGGAGGAGCAGGGCGGGGGATGCCACGGCGAGGAGCCCGGACACCCAGCCGGTGGCGGCCACCCTCCCCACCCATCCCGATCTGGTGCGGGGAGCCCTGGCCAGGGGGAGGCGAAGCGCCCAGGGGAGGATGCCGAGTGCAACCATGGTTCCCAGCCCTGTCCCCTCGGCTATGGCCCGACCGGCGGGGCCCGCCATGAGGGCGAGGCCGGCCAGCGTCCCGGGGACCGGGTTGACGCCCCAGGTGCGAAGCAGCCGGGTCGTCCCCCACACCCCAACCAGGAAGCCGCCCCCGATCAGGATCCCGGCGGCGAGCCGCGGCGACCCGAAGGCGAGGGTCTGGACGATGCCGGCGAGCCCGGTGAAGGGCTCGAGGGGCTCGACGCTACCGAAGCCGCCCGGGTTCCATCCCCCGGCGTACGCCCCGGCCAAATCGATCCCGGAGGCGGGGAGGGGCAGGCTGTGGCCGACCGAGGGGAACCCGTTCCACAGCGTCCTGGTGGCGACGGCGACGAACCCGACCACGAAGGCGCCCACCACGAACGCCGGCTGGCGCAGCTCGCGTCCCAGCTCGGTGAGGCTCAGCCGGTCCTCTCCGGGCAGCCGCTCCCGCAGGGCGGTGCCCGTCTCCGAGCCGAGCTTGCGCAGGTCGGTGGATCCACGCAGTTGGAAGCGGAACAGCTCCTCGTCACCCGCCACCCGGTTGTTCCTGGCGGCCAACCTGGCCCGGAACGTCGAAGGCAGCCGCATCAGGTTCCACACCCACGACTTGACCCACCCGAACAGGGTCCAGCGCCCGAGGAAGGGGGCGGCGACCGCCTCGAGCAGACCGACCAGGAACCTGACCGGGAGCGCCCAGAGCAGGGTCAGCGGGCTGTACACCTTGAGCATCGCCCTGATCTCGCCAGCGTCCTCCCGCCAGTCTGACGGATCGACCTCGGGAACCAGCACCTCGGAGGACGGCACCACCACCACCCGGGCCCCCCGCAGCCGGGCTCGCTGGCACAGGTCGATCGACGCCGCGGTCGGGGGGAGCAGCGGGTCAGGGCCCTTGAGCCCGCGCAGCAGGTCCCGCCGCACCAGCATCGAGGCCCCGCCGACGGCGGCGACGTCGCGCACCACGTCGTACTGGCCGTGGTCGACCTCACCCTCGTCGATCCCGGTGTACGGGGCGTTGAACACGTCGGTGGCGAACCCGACCGAGATCAGCCGGTCGGGGTCGTCGCGGGAGAGCAGCTTGGATCCGGCGATGCCGGCGGCGACGTCCTCGCGCTCGGCCTCCTCGAGCAGCGACCCGAGGGCGTCCGGTCGCGGCTCGGAGCCCGACTGGACGATCCACACGTGGCTGATCGACGGATCGAGGGCGGAGAGCAAGGCTCCCACGGTCGACATCCATTCGATCCCGGCCTCGTCCGCCGCCTTCCGACCCTCGCGATCGCCCCCGATGAGGGCGATCCGGGTGGCGCCGTAAGCTTGCCGGCGTACCGTCGACAACGTGGAAGCCACGGTGGCGGGGTCGCCCACCACGACGGCGGCCGCCACCGACAGAGGGGGTGCTTGCACCGGGGGAGCGGACATGGAGGTTGGCATTCTGGAGTCGAACAGGGCGTATGGCAATCTCCACACCCTGGTGGTGGGCGGTGGCGTCGGTGGCGCCCGCATGGTCAGGGCCCTGGCCGAGGTGGTTTCGCCGGCGTCGCTGAGCATCGTGGTAAACGTCGGAGACGACGACGACCTCTACGGGGTGCGGGTCTGCCCCGACCTCGACACCGTGGTCTACACCCTGGCCGGGATCGAGGGACCGGAGGGTTGGGGGGTGGCCGGCGACACCTTCACCGTGCTCGACCGGCTCGCCGCCCTCGGGGTCGACACCACGTTCCGGCTGGGCGACACCGACCTCGCCAACTGCCTGATGCGCACCCAGCTTCTCGCCCTGGGGGTGCCCCTTTCTGCGGTGACGGAGCGTTTGGCCGCAGCGCTCGGGGTGACGGTGAGGGTGGTGCCGGTGACGGACGACCCGATCCGCACCCGGATCCGGACCACCGACGGGGTGTGGCTCTCCTTCCAGGAGTACTTCGTGCTGCGCCACCACGCCGACCGGGTGGCGGAGGTCGTGTTCGCCGGCGCGGTCGATGCCGCCATCGCCCCCGGGGTGGCCGACCTGGTGGCCGGTGCCGACCTGATCGTGATTGCCCCGTCCAATCCGGTGCTCTCGATCGCCCCGATGCTTGCCGTGGCCGGTTTCGCAGACGCCATCGCCGCCCATCCCCGGGTGGTGGCGGTGAGCCCCTTCTTCTCCGGGAGGGCGCTGAAGGGACCCGCCGCCGAGGTGCTCGACTCGCTCGGGCTCCCCGCAGGCAACCTCGGCGTCCTCGACGCCTACCGGGGGCTGCTCACCCACCTGGTGATCGACGAGGGCGACGCCGCCACCGTGGGCGAGCTCGACGCCGCCGGGGTGGCGATCCATGTGGCCCCCACCCGGCTCACCGGGCCCGACCGGGGGGCTCCGCTGGCCATTCGCCTGCTCGACATCGGCTCGACCGGATGACCGGGCTCCGTACCATGCTCGCGCCATGACCCTCTGTGTGCACCCGGTTACCGGGATCGGCGAGATCCTGCCGGGGGACGACATCGCCTCGAAGGTCCTCGACGCCATGACCGGCGGCGGGATCGCCCTGGCGGACGGAGACATCGTGGTGGTCACCCACAAGATCGTCTCCAAGGCCGAGGGTCGGCTGGTCGAGGTGGTCACCGACGACGACTACCGGGCACTGGCCGCCTCAGAGGCCGCCCAGGTCCTGCGACGCAAGGGGGAGATGATCATCGCCGTCACCCGGCATGGGTTCGTATGCGCCAACGCCGGCGTCGACCGCTCCAACGTCCCCGGGAACGGAGCGGTGCTGCTGCCGGTCGATCCCGACCGCTCCGCCCACCGGCTCAGGACCCGGTGGGAACGGGCCACCGGCGCCCGGCTGGCGGTGATCGTCACCGACACCTTTGGCCGGCCGTGGCGGCGGGGTCTCACCGACGTCGCCATCGGCGTTTCCGGGATCGACCCCATCCTCGACCTGCGGGGGACGACGGACGGGTCGGGCCATCTGCTCGAGGTCACCGAGGTGGCCATCGTCGACGAGATCGCCTCCGCCGCCGATCTGGTGATGGGCAAGGCGGCCAACATCCCGGTGGCGGTGGTGCGGGGGCTCGAATGGGAGGGGGGCGATGGGCGGGCGACCGATCTGGTACGCCCGGCTTCCGAGGACCTGTTCCGCTGACGTGCCCGAGCTCCCCGAGATCGAGGCCTATCTGGCGGCGCTCCGACCCCGCATCGGTGGCGCCGTCCTCGAGGATGTCCGCATCCCGTCGTTCTCGCTGCTGCGGTCGTTCGACCCTCCGGTCTCGGCGGTGCTGAGCAAGCGGGTGACCGAGCTGGGTCGTTTGGGAAAGCGGATCGTGATCGGCTTCGAAGACGACCTGTTCCTGGTGCTCCACCTGATGGTGGCGGGGAGGCTGCACTGGGTCGAGGAGCGCAGGCCGCTGCCGCGCAGATACGGGCTGGCCGCCTTCGACTTCGACACCGGCACGCTCACCCTCACCGAGGCGGGGACCAAACGGCGGGCATCGCTGCACGTGGTTGGGGGACGGCCGGGCGTCGCCGCCCTCGACCCTGGGGGCATCGAGGTGATCGGGAGCAGCTTCGAGGACTTCGCCGCCGCCGTCACCGCCGAGCGTCACACCCTGAAGCGGGCCCTCACCGACGCCAGGCGGCTGTCCGGCATCGGGGGCGCCTTCGCCGACGAGATGATGCACCGGGCCCGGCTCTCCCCCATGCAGATCAACACCAACCTGACCAAGGACGAGCTGCGCATCCTGCACCAAGCGGCGGTGGCGGTGATGACCGAGTGGATCGACCTCAGGGTGGGCGAGGTGGGCGACGGCTTCCCCGAGAAGGTGACCGCCTTCCACCCGGCTATGGCGGTGCATGGCAAGTACGGGGAGCCGTGCCCGGTGTGCGGGACCAGGGTGCAGCGCATCGTGTACGCCGACCGGGAGACCAACTACTGCCCCGGCTGCCAGACCGGTGGCAAGCTCCTCGCCGACCGTTCTTTGAGCCGGCTCCTCAAGAGCGACTGGCCCCAAACCATCGACGACCTGGAGGACGCCTGAGCACGGCAGGCCTTTCCCCTCCCATTGGCAGGGGTACCGAGGCTCTGCAAGGCGGGGTGGGACACCGACGCCCTCGCAGGGGCAGGGGGAACGGATCGCTGGGGGGACCAGGACGGTCGGGTATTCGCTCAGAAGTCGGGGTGTTGGCGGAACCATTTGACGGTGCGGGCGATGCCCTCGTCCAGGGTCATCCACGGCTCCCAGCCGAGAACCTGATTCGCCCTGGTGGCGTCCAGGGCGGAGCGAGCGACGTCGCCCGGCTTGCCCTGCTGGTAATCGGGCCGGAGCGGGGAGCCCACCGCCTTGGCAACCAGGTCATAGACTCGGTTGACGGACGTCTCCACCCCGGTGCCGATGTTGAGGTAGTGCCCGGCGCCCCGCTCGGCGGCCCGGATGCAGGCGTCGACCACGTCGTCGACGTACACGTAGTCCCTGGTGATGGTCCCGTCCCCGAAGATCTTGGGGGTGCGGCCCCTGAGCAGGGTCTGCACGAAGATCGCCACCACGCCGGCCTCGCCGTGGGGGTCCTGGCCCGGCCCGTACACGTTGGAGAATCCCAGCGACACGTAGTCGAGCCCGTGGTTGTCGGCGTAGTACTCCAGGTACCGGTCGGTGACCGCCTTGGCCACCCCGTATGGGGATTCGGGCCGTCTCGCCTCGCTCTCGGGGGTGGGGAGGTGATCGGTGGTCCCGAACTGGGCGCCCCCGGACGACGAGAACACCACCCGCGAGGCGCCCGCCTCGACCGCAGACTGGAGCACGTTGACGGTCCCCACCAGGTTGATCGAGGTGTCGAGCACCGGCTCCACCACCGACCGCCTGGCGTCGATCTGGGCGGCGAGATGGAAGACCACCTCGGGGCCGAACCGGGAGAGGAGGTCGACCAGCTCGGGCTGGCGGATGTCGGCCTGGTGGAAGGTGACGTTCCCGGTGGCCCTGGCGTCGATGAGACGGGCCAGGCGCCCACTGCTCAGATCATCGACCACCAGGACCTCGGCCCCCTCGTCGGCGATCCGCTCCACCAGGGTCGCCCCGATGAACCCGGCACCACCGGTCACTACCGCTCTGGTGATCATGGGCGCCGATTGTACGGGACCACCCGGTGACGCGTTTCTTAGGACCGAAACGCGTCACTGGCGATGCGTTTCGATCCTAAGAAAGTGAGTGGCGCCGACCCCCACTGCGGCAACCGGTACCATCCCGGCATCCGTGGTCGCCGCCGGGTGACCGAACCTGAGGGAGACCATGACCCACGAGAGCACGCCCATCCCGGACGCGGGTGCGCTGGGCGTCGCCGTGATCGGCAGCGGGTACGTCGGCACCGTCGCCGCCGTTGCCTTCGCCGTTCTGGGCCATCAGGTCACGGGGATCGAGAGCGACCTCGACAAGCTGGTGGCGCTGCGTGCCGGGAACGTCCCCTTCCACGAACCCGGTCTCGAGGCCATGATGCGGGAGGCGGTTGCCTCGGGCAGGCTCGGGTTCACCGACGACCTCGCCTCCGGGGTTGCCGGGGCCGACGTGGTGTTCATCTGTGTCGGGACCCCGTCCGGCGCCGACGGGCGCCCCGACCTGACCGCGCTGGAGGCGGCGAGCCGCGCCGTGGCCGAGGCGGCGACGGGGCGGACCGTTGTCATCACCAAGAGCACGGTCCCCATCGGCTGGGGGGCCGAGCTGCGCCGGCTGATAGCAGCCGTGGGCACGGGCGGCGACACCACCGTGGTCTCCAACCCCGAGTTCCTGCGCGAGGGCTCGGCGATCGACGACTTCCTCTACCCCGACCGGGTGGTCCTCGGCGGCGAGGATCCCGAGTCCGTCGCGCTGCTCACCGAGCTGTACCGGCCCATCATCGAGCAGTCGTTCCCGGCGGGCAGGCCCGGGCTCGAGCCGGTGCTGGTCAGCACCGACACGGCGACGGCGGAGACCATCAAGTACGCATCGAACGGGTTCCTCGCCACCAAGATCGCCTACATCAACGAGATCGCCAGGATCTGCGACCGGGCGGGCGCCGATGTCCAAACCGTTGCCGATGCCATGGGGCTCGACCACCGCATCGAACGCAGGTACCTCGGTGCAGGCATCGGCTACGGCGGGTCGTGCTTCAGCAAGGACCTCGAGGCGCTGACCTGGTTCGGTGACGATCATGGCATCGTCCTGCCCATCCTCGAGGCGGTGAACCCGTCCAACGAGGTGCAGCGGTCTACGGTCGTCGACAAGCTCCACATCGGTCTCGGGGGTTTGGCCGGCAAGCGGATCGCCCTGCTCGGGCTCGCCTACAAGACGAACACCGACGATCTGCGCGACGCCCCGGCGATCACCATCGCCCGGGCTGCCATGGACGAGGGGGCGACCGTCATCGGCTACGACCCTGTGGTCCGCCAGGTGGCCGCCCTCCCCGATGTCACCATGGCGGCCGACGCCTACCAGGCGGTCGCCGGGGTGGACGCCGTGGTCCTCGTCACCGAATGGTCGGAGTTCGCCGACCTCGATCTGGCCGCGGTGGCGGCGGCGATGGCGGGGGATCTGGTCGTCGACGGACGCAACTGGCTCGACCCGCTCAAGGTCGCCGCCGCCGGACTCCGCTACGTCGGGATGGGCCGGGGCTCCGGTTAGCCGGGGATTCTCAGCGCTCGGCGGGCGCCGCCGGCAGATGCTCGATGAAGAACCCGGTGAGCCGTTCCACGGCGTCGGTGGCGGCGTCGAGGTCGTAGCCAGGCCGTCCGTCGTCGAGGAAGTCGCTCCCCACCCCCTCGTAGAGCACCAGCTCGGCCTGGGGCAGCGCCGGTCGGGCGGCGAGGACCTCCTCGACCGGCACCTCGGGGTCGTCCCGGCCGTACAGCCCGAGCAACCCCGAGGTCGGCCCCAATATGGCGGCGATGGGCTGCAGCGGCACCGCCACCAACGCCAGCGCGACCCCGGGTCGGCGATCGGCCAGCCTTGCGGCCGCCGCTCCCCCGGTCCCGATCCCCAGAACCCCGAGCCCGTGCTCGGCGCTCGACCAGAACCCGGCGGGATTGGTGACGAAGGAGGCGACATCTTCGAGGTCGGCGTCGAGATCATGCGCCGGCACCTCCGCCAAGGCCGCGGTGGCGACGGCGCGGTCGGTGAACCGGCGTCCACCGCCGTCCCGGAACGGGTCGACGGCGATGGCGGCGAGCTCGCGTCGAGCCAGCTTGCGACAGAGGTCCTTGATCGAGGGGGTGACGCCCCACACGTCCGGCACCACGATCACCGTCGGCCACTCGCCGGCGAGATCGGGGCGGGACAGGTAGCCGTGGCGCAGCCTGGTTGCGACCGTGATCGACATCGAACCGAACAGGATGGGGACCTTGCCCTCACCCTTGAGAACGGTCACGTCTCGTCGCCTCCGTGCGCTGTCCACTTACCGGGCGCAACGGTAGCCGGGCGCACCTGACGCACCTCGCCGGCGACCAGCCGCACCATACCGGCGGCGGTCTCCACCACCAGGCGACCCGCCTCGTCGATGTCCACGGCTAGGCCGGCGCCGCCCGGCTCCCAGGTGATCTCCGAGCCAAGCGTGACGCACCACCTGCGGTACTCGTCCGCACCCCACGCCTCCGGGTCGCCGGTGACCCGCGGCAGCAGCCGATCCGCCCAGCGGGCGGCGATCTCACCGCCGAGCTCCGGGCCGGGATCGGCGCCAAGCAGGCCCCCGATCCCTGCGGGCGGATCGGGCCAGTAGAGGTTGAGACCGAGCCCCGCCACCGTCACCGTACCCGAGGACTCGGTGAGGATCCCGCCCAGCTTGGCTCCGCCCGAAGCGTCGAGGATGTCGTTGGGCCACTTCAGGGAGACGGTGGTGCCCGCCATCTCGGAGACGGCGGTGACCGCCGCCACACCGGCCACCAGGGTCATCCGGGGCCAGGCCGCCGTCGGCCATTCCGGTCTGAAGGCGAGCGAGGCGGCCATCCCGCGCGGGGCGTTGATCCATCCATGGCCACGCCGGCCCCGACCCCTGGTCTGCGCCGCCGCCGTCACCAACACACCGTTGGGGTGGTCGCCGAGCCGGGCACGCGCTTCGTCCTGGGTGGAGTCGACGGTGTCGAGGGCGATGGTCGCGTAGGGTGTGTCCAACTCGAGGCCGTCCCGGTCCGAGAGCTGCGGTCGGCGGACACTACCCGAGGTGGGCGTGAGCACCGAGGAACGGATCGAACAACTACGCAAGCTGCGCCACGAGGCCTTGACGGCCAACCCTCGATCGGTGGAGCGGCAGCATGATCTTGGCAAGCTGACCGCCCGCGAGCGCATCGAGGTGCTGCTCGACAAGGGATCGTTCCAGGAGATGGACCTCTTCACCCGCCACCAGGCGGCCGGGTTCGGCATCGAGGACAAGCGCCCGGCGGGGGACGCCGTCGTGGTGGGCTGGGGGACCATCGACGGGCGCACCGTGTTCGTCTTCGCCGAGGACTTCGGGGTGTTCGGTGGGAGCCTGGGCGAGGTGGTCGCCGACAAGATCTGCAAGGTGCTCGACCTGGCCATGGACACCGGCGCCCCGGTGATCGGTCTCAAGGACTCGGGCGGGGCCCGCATCCAGGAGGGTGTGGTCTCGCTCGACGGTTACGGACGGATCTTCGTGCGCAACGTCAGGGCCTCCGGGGTGATCCCGCAGATCTCGGTGATCATGGGCACCTGTGCAGGCGGGGCGGTGTACTCGCCGGCCATCACCGACTTCGTGTACCAGGTGGCGGACACCTCGCACCTGTTCATCACCGGCCCGGATGTGATCAAGGCGGTCACCGGCGAGGACGTCAGCTTCGAGGCGCTGGGTGGGGCGACGGCTCACGCCACCGTGTCCGGTGTGACCCATTTCGTCTCCGCCACCGGCCGGGCGGCGATGGAGGAGGTCCGCTACCTGCTGTCGTTCCTCCCCGCCAACAACATGGAGGTGCCGCCGTTCTTCACCCCCACGGACCGGGCCGACCGGATGGACGAGGGGTTGACCAGCATCGTCCCCGACTCCCCCAACCAGCCGTATGACATGGTGTCGCTGATCGAGATGGTGGTCGACGACGGCGGGTTCTATCAGGTGCACGAGCATTTCGCCGCCAACATCGTGGTCGGTCTGGCCAGGCTCGACGGCTACACGGTGGGGATCGTGGGCAACCAGCCCAAGGTGCTGGCCGGGGTGCTCGACATCGAGTCGTCGGTCAAGGCGGCACGGTTCATCCGCTTCTGCGACGCCTTCAACATCCCGGTGATCAGCTTTGTCGATGTCCCCGGGTTCATGCCGGGTGTCGACCAGGAGCATGGCGGGATCATCCGCCACGGCGCCAAGCTGCTCTACGCCTACGCCGAGGCCACGGTTCCCAGGCTGACCGTGATCACCCGGAAGGCGTACGGGGGGGCATACGTGGTGATGAACTCGCGGGCGCTCAAGGCGGACGTCGTGTTCGCCTGGCCCACCGCCGAGATCGCGGTGATGGGCGCCGCCGGCGCCGTCAACGTCATCCAACGCAGGGAGATCAACGAGGCCGCCGACCCGGACGCCAGGCGCAGCGAGCTGATCGCCGACTATGAGGAGCGGTTCGCCAACCCCTACCTGGCGGCGGAACGCGGGTTGGTCGACGACGTGATCGAGCCGAGGGAGACTCGTCCCCGGCTGATCAGGGCGCTGGAGATGCTGCGCACCAAGCGGGACACGCTGCCGCCGAAGAAGCACGGCAACATCCCCCTGTGAGCACCAGCGGCGGGGGCGCTGGAACGGGGTCGCCGAGTCGGGCGGATGACAGGAGCTACGCCATTGGGCGTAGCTCCGGTGGTTGGGGCCGGGATCCCCAACCACACCGCGAGGAGGCGTCAGCCGAAGAGCCATCAACAACAGCGCAAGAGCGAGCGCCCATCCGCGCTCGCTCCAAGCTACGTGCGCCCTGTCGGCGCACGTCCTTAGGATGCCGCTCATGAAGTCCATCCTCATCGCCAACCGGGGAGAGATCGCGGTCAGGGTGATCAGGGCGGCGGGTGAGCTCGGGCTTCGCACCATCGCCATCTACTCCGAGCTCGACCGGGACGCCAGACACGTCCAACTCGCCGACGAGGCGTGGAACGTCGGCCCCGCCCCCTCGGCCGACTCGTATCTCAACATGGATCGGATCCTTCAGGTGGCCACCGAGTCCGGAGCGGAGGCGCTCCATCCCGGCTACGGGTTCCTCGCCGAGAACGCCGGCTTCGCCAAGGCGGTGATCGACACCGGGCTGGTGTGGGTTGGTCCCCCGCCCGAGGCGATAGCCATCATGGGCGACAAGATCGCTTCCCGCCGTGCCGCCGAGGCCACCGGGGTCAAGTGCGTCCCGGGCACCCTGGAGCCGCTGGCCTCGCCGGACGACGTCGCCGCCTTCGCCGCCGAGCACGGCTACCCCATCGCCATCAAGGCGGCGCACGGGGGCGGCGGCAAGGGTCTCAAGGTGGTGCGGGCGGCCGGCGAGCTGGTCGCCGCCTTCGAATCGGCCCAGCGCGAGGCGGACGCCTACTTCCGCAACGCCGAGGTCTACGTCGAGCGCTACCTGGAGCGCCCCCGCCACATCGAGGCCCAGCTCATGGCCGACACCCACGGGAATGTCGTCTTCCTTGGCGAACGCGACTGCACCATGCAGCGGCGCCACCAGAAGCTGATCGAGGAGACACCCGCCCCCCACTTCCCCGCCGAGGTCCGCGGTGCCTTGGGGGCCGCGGCCATCGCCGTCGCCAAGGCTTCCGACTACGTCAACGCCGGGACGGTCGAGTTCCTCTTCGACGGCGACGAGGTCTACTTCCTCGAGATGAACACCCGCATCCAGGTGGAGCACACCATCACCGAGATGGTGACCGGCATCGACCTGGTCAAGGAGCAGATCCGGGTGGCGCAGGGGCTGCCCCTGTCGTTCACCGAGGCCGAGGTCCACGGCCACTCCATCGAGTTCCGGGTCAACGCCGAGGACCCGTCGAAGGGGTTCCTCCCCAGCCCGGGGACGATCATCGACTACGAGGAGCCGGGCGGGTTCGGGGTCAGGGTCGACTCGGGGGCCACTGCCGGGTCGGCGATCAGCCAGTACTACGACAACCTGGTGGCCAAGCTGGTGGTGTGGGGCCGCGACCGGGACGAGGCGATCGAGCGGGGGCGGCAGGCATTGGAGGCGTTCCGGATCACCGGCATCGCCACCACCATCCCGGCCCACCTCGAGATCCTCAAGACCGAGGCCTTCCGCTCCGCCACCCACTACACCCGGTTCGTCGAGGACCACCTGGACTTCGCCGGGCTGGCGCCCGCCACGTCACCCGCCCTGCCCCAGGACGAGGAGGTGGACGAGCGCACCATCACCGTCGAGGTGGGTGGGCGGCGGTTCGAGGTCAAGTTCTGGGCGCCGGTGATGGCACCTGCGGGCGGCGGCGGGCAGCGGATGGCGCCCCGGCGGCGGCCACCCAGGCTGGAGCGCAAGGCCCCCACCGCCGAGGGTGCCGGGGTGGTCACCGCACCCATGCAGGGCACCATCGTCAAGGTCCACCACGGGGCGGGCGACACAGTGTCCGCCGGCGACCCGCTGTGCGTCCTGGAGGCGATGAAGATGGAGAACGAGATCGTCTCCCCCGTCGACGGCGCCATCGTCGACCTCCGCATCCAGGCCGGGGACACGGTCGCCTCCGGCTCCGTGCTCATGGTGGTCCGCTAGCCCGGACGGCCGGCTCGATGGAGGTGGTCAGCCCCGGCCGTGCGCCCGCATGACCTCCATCAGCCGGTCGTGGGAGATGGCATGGGCCGTGATCCCGTCGTGTCCGGTCATCGTCTCGGCGGCGAGCAGGGCGTTGACGATCGCCTCCTCGGTTGCCTCGGCGACCGCCTCGAGGAGCGGGTTGATGTGATCGTCGACCACCATCCGCAGCTCGACGGTGCGGCGCCGGTCGTCCTCGCCCCCGCCTCGAGACAGGTCGCGGTTGCCGGTGGCGAAGGCGAGGAACAGGTCGCCCGACCCGTGGGAGGCGTAGCTGCCCATCCGGGCCACCCCCATCCCGACCCGCTGCGCCAAACGGGCGCACTGGTGGGCGAGGAGCGGCGCATCGGTGGCGACGATCCCGATGATCGAGCCGCCCTCGGGTGTCGCCCTGGCGTTGACGGCGTCGAGCTGGTCCCAGGGCGACGGCACCTCGTCCAACCCGATGGCGGCGCCGACCGGCACCCCGTCGATTCGCAGCAGCTGGCGCTCCCCGTAGTTGGCCTGCACCAGAACCCCGACCATCCACCCGTCGGCCCGCCTGGAGGCGGTCCCGATCCCGCCCTTGAACTCGTGGCAGATCATCCCCGTACCCCCACCGACGTTGCCCTCGGCGACGGGACCGGCGGAAGCCGCCGCCAGGGCGGCGTGGACGTGATCGGCGCCCACATGGAAGCCGTTGATGTCGTTGAGGGCTCCGTCGTACGTCTCACCGGTGACCGGCAGGGCCCAGATGGCGTCGCTCATGCCGTGCGCCCTCGCCCCGGCCTCGATGATGGCGTCGCGCACCACGCCGACGCTGTGGGTGTTGGTGATCCCGATGGGGCCGCCCAACATCCCGGCCTCGCGGATCCATTCCAGACCGGTCAGCTCTCCGTTGCCGTTGAGCCGATGCGTCCCGGCGAAGACGGGCTCGCTCCACAGATCGCCGTCGTGGGGGATGACGACGGTGACACCGGTGCGCACCGGCCCCAGGCCCGGGCGGAGCGGACCGTCCCCCGAGATCAGGGTGGTGTGCCCGACCCGGACCCCGGCCACATCGGTGATGGCGTTGTCGGGGCCAGGCTCCATGCGACCGATGCGGATACCGAGCTGGCGGGCACGCATCGCCGGAGTGTACCGGGCGACCCACCCGCAACCGGGCGCGGAGGGACCGGCTACTCGGCGGCCTCGACGATGCTCTCCGACATCGAGGGATGGACCATGAGGGTCTCCACCAGCTGGTCGACCCGGAGCCTGGCCTGGGCGGCGAGGGCGATCGGGGCGATCAGCTCGGAGGCGTAGCGGCCGACAACGGTGCCGCCGAGCACCACCCGGGTGGCCGGGTCGGACACCACCTTGACGAAGCCGCGGGTGCTGGCCTGGATCAGCGACCTGGGATTGGCGGCAAACGGCACCTTGGTGATCCGGACCTTCCGCCCCTGGGCTGCGGCGTCGACCTCCTCGAGCCCCACCGAGGCGATCTCCGGATCGGTGAAGATCGCCTGGGTCACCTTGCCGTAGTCGAGCGGGGTCACCTCGTGGCCGAGGGCGTGGCGGGCAATCTTTCTGCCCTGCATCGCCGCCACCGACGACAGCGGCATCTGCCCGGTGACGTCACCGGCGGCGTAGATGTGGGGCACCGAGGTGCGCTGCCACTCGTCGACCTCGATGTGGCCCCGGTCGGACTTGACCCCGATGGCGTCGAGCCCGAGACCCTCGCTGTTGGGGATGGAGCCGACGGCGAGAAGGACATGGCTGCCGACGATGGAGCGACCGTCGTCCGTGTCGATCTCGACCCCGCCGTCGACCACCCGGGCCGCCTGGGCCCGGCCGCCCTTGTACAGCCGTACCCCCCGCTCCAGGAAGTTGTCCTCCAGGGCGGCGGCCACCTCGGCATCGCGGTGGGGGAGCACATGGTGCCTGCTCACCAGAAGGCTCACCTTGGAGCCGAGGCTGGAGAAGATGTGCACCATCTCCACCCCGGTGACACCGGAACCGACCACGATCACATGCTCGGGCAGCTCGGGCAGGCTGTAGGCGTGGCGGGTGGTGAGGACCCGCTCCCCGTCAACCGGCGCCCAGTCGGGCACCCACGGCCTCGACCCGGTGGAGACCAGGGCGACGTCGAACGGGATCCGCCGCCGGCCCGCATCCGTTTCGGCCTCGACCATGTTGGCGTCGATGAACCGTCCCCGTCCCTGCAGCAGCTCGACCCCCTGGGACCGGAGCATGTCGGTGGCGCTCTGCGCCAGGGTCCCGGTGATGTCGGCCAGATGCTCGGTGAGCCGGCCCATATCCAGGTTGACCTGCCCGGCGTCGCTCAACCCCACCTCGGCGGCGGTGCGGATGGCGGCCAACCTGGTGGAGCTGGCCACCATCGCCTTCGACGGGATGCAGTCCCACAGGTGGGCGGCGCCGCCGACGATGCTGTCCTCGACCAGCGTCACCTCGGCCCCGAGCGTGGCCGCCCCGGTGGCGGCGGCGTTGCCGGCCGGTCCGCCGCCGATCACGACCAACCGGAGATGATCCTGTCGCTGCATCCTGGCTCCTCGACTCAATAGGTGGGTCGGTGACGGCCGAAGACCTCACCCAACACGTCGGACACCTCTCCCAGCGTCGCCATCTCGCCGAGGGCGGTCCGCATGGCGGGGAGCAGGTTGCCCCCGCCCTCGGCCACATCCCTGACCTCGCCGAGCGCCTTGTCGACGGCGGCGGTGTTGCGGCGTTCCCTGACGGCGGCGGTGCGGGCCCGCTGCTCGGTCTCGAGGGTCGGGTCGATCTCCAACACCGGGGTCGGTCCCTCCTCGGCCACGGTGAACCGGTTGACCCCGACCTGCACCGCAGTTCCTCGCTCGGTGGCGGTGGCGGTGGCGTAGGCGGCTTCCTCGATCTGGGACTGCTGGAACCCCGATTCGATCGCCGCCACCGCACCGCCCAGGTCGTCGATCCGCTCGATGAGGTCTATCGCCTCGGCCTCGACGGCGTCGGTGAGGGTCTCGACGTAGTACGACCCGGCCAGAGGATCGACCGTGTCCGCCGCCCCCGACTCGTAGCCGAGGATCTGCTGGGTGCGCAGGGCGATCATCGCCGATGCGGTGGTGGGCAGACCCAGCGCCTCGTCGTAGGCGTTGGTGTGTAGCGACTGGGTGCCCCCGAGCACGGCCGCCAGCGCCTGGTACGAGGTGCGGACCACGTTGTTGAGCGGCTGCTGGGCGGTGAGGGTCGAGCCGGCCGTCTGGGTGTGGAACCGCATCTTCCACGCCGCCTCGGTGGTGGCGCCCACCCGGTCCCGCATCAGCCGGGCCCAGAGCCTACGGGCGGCGCGGAACTTGGCTACCTCCTCGAACAGGTGGTTGTGGGCGTTCCAGAAGAACGAGAGCCGGGGGGCGAAGGCCTCGACGTCGAGCCCGGCAGACACTGCCGCCTCCACGTAGGCGAGCCCGTTGGCGATGGTGAAGGCGACCTCCTGGGCCGCGGTCGATCCCGCCTCCCTGATGTGGTAGCCGCTGATCGAGATCGTGTTCCACCGGGGCAGCCGCTCGGCGCAGTAGGCGAACAGGTCGGTGACCAGCCGCATCGAAGCCGCCGGCGGGTAGATGTAGGTGCCCCGGGCGATGTACTCCTTCAGGATGTCGTTCTGCACCGTCCCCGTGATCCGGTCGGGGGGGACCCCATGCTCCTCGGCGACCAGCTCGTACAGCAGCATCAGGATGGCCGCGGTGGCGTTGATGGTCATCGAGGTCGACACCTCGCCGAGGGGGATCCCTTCGAACAGGGTGCGCATGTCGTCGAGGCTGTCGATGGCGACCCCTACCTTCCCCACCTCACCGGTAGCCATGGCGTGGTCCGAGTCGTACCCCATCTGGGTGGGAAGATCGAAGGCGACCGAGAGCCCGGTCTGGCCGGCGGCGAGCAGGGACTTGAACCTGCGGTTGGTCTCACCGGCGGTGCCGAAACCGGCGTACTGGCGCATGGTCCACAACCGGGCCCGGTACATCGACGGGTGAGGCCCTCTGGTGTACGGGAACTCGCCGGGAGCGCCCAGCTGAACGTCAGCGTTCCATCCGTCGAGGTCGGACGCCACGTACCGGGCGGCGATCTCGTAGCCGCTGGTGGTCCGACGATCCTCTCCGTTGCCCTGCGGCATCCCTATCATGCCCCGGTCGGCCGGGGCGGCATGGTACTCGGGAACCCCGATGCCGGAAGATCCCGTCCTATCTTCACCAACCCTCACCCGGCATCAAGGTGTGATGAAACCGAACCTCCATCTGACCGAACGTGAGGAGCGCCGGGGCAAGCGTCTCCCGGCTCTCGCCCTGCTCGCCGTCATCGCCCTGCTCGCCTCGGCGGTTGGCGGGTTGTTCGGTTTCCTCGAGGTCAACGCCGCATATGGCACCGCCCAGGACCTCGAGGCGACCTACATCTGCGACCCCGACGAGTTCGACCTGACCTTTCCCGACCTGTCCCGCTTGTCCGAGGTGTACACCGAGGACGGGGCGTTGCTCGGTCAGCTCACCGAGCGCAACAGCCAGCCGGTTGCGATCAACAGAGTCCCGGAGGTCGTCCGCTACGCCGTGCTCGCCGCCGAGGACTCGGACTTCTACGAGCACGAGGGCCTCGACTTCAAGGGCATCCTGCGGGCGGCGCTGGAGAACTTCCGGAGCGACGCCGGGCTCCAGGGCGGCTCGACCATCACCCAGCAGGTGGTCAAGAAGAACTTCCTCACCGCCGAGGTCACCCTGGAGCGCAAGATCTGCGAGGGCGTGGTCGCCGCCGAGCTGGAGCGCCGCTACACCAAGGACCAGATCCTCGAGTTCTACATGAACTCGGTGTTCTACGGCGCAAACGCGTACGGGATCAAGGCGGCGGCCCAGGAGTACTTCAACAAGCCGCTGGGCAGGCTGAGCATCGCCGAGGCGGCAACCATCGTGGTCCCCATCAGGAACCCGAGCTTCTACAACATACGGACCGAGCCCGAGCGGGTGCTACGGGCCCGCAACGCCGTCATCGACCAGATGGAGGAGAAGGAGTTCATCACGACGGAGGAGGCGATCGAGGCCAAGCGGACCCCGCTCGAGCCGGCGCCCCACCGCGACCTGCTCGCCGACAACCCCGAGATCCTCATCGCCGCCAAGGAGGAGCTGCTCAACGACAGCCGCTACAACCTCGGCAACAGCTACGCCGAGCGCAAGCAGGCGCTGTTCGGCTGCCCCGCCAACGACAGCGACTGCGCCGGTGGGGGCGGGCTGAGGATCACGATCACCGTCAACAAGGCCTGGAATGACGAGGCGACCCGCATCCTGCGCACCTGGTTCCAGGAGACGGGCGGCCCCACCGGCGCCATCGCCATGGTGGACAACCGCACCGGAGCGCTGCGGGTGATGGCGAGCGGCGTGGAGTTCGGCACCGACATCGAGGCGGGGCAGCGGCCGTACGACATCGTCACCAAGGGCAGGCGCCAGGCCGGTTCGGCGTTCAAGCCGATCACGCTGGTCGCCGCCATGGAGAACGGAGCGTTGGAGGGCTGGGACATCACCCTTGGTACCTACTGGGATGCCGCCAGCCCCCAGGAGCTGGAGTGCGGCTACCCGTGCAGCGAGGACGGCACCATCTGGACGGTGCGGAACGCCGGTGAGGGCGGCTCCGGGGTGTTGAGCCTCGAGGAGGCCACCTACAACTCGACCAACACGGTGTACGCCCAGGTGTCGCTGGCGGTCGGCCCCGAGGCCTCGGTGGAGATGGCACACCGGCTGGGGATCGAGTCGCCGCTCAACGCGGTGCCCTCGATCGCCCTCGGCGCCGAGGCGGTGAGCCCGCTGGAGATGGCGGCCGCCTATTCCACCATCGCCAACTACGGGGAGCGGATCGAGCCCTACCTGATCGAGAAGATCGAGACAGTGGGGGGCGAGGTGATCTACCAGCACCAGGTCGAGTCGGAGCAGGTCATCGACCCCTCGTTGGCGGCGGCGGTGGTTTCCACGCTGGAGAAGGTGGTCTGCTGCGGCACCGCCACCAGGGCCGACATCGACCGTCCCCAGGCCGGGAAGACCGGCACCGCCCAGAACTTCCGTGACGTCTGGTTCGTCGGGTTCATCCCCCAGTTCACCACCGCGGTGTGGTCCGGCTACCCGGACGCACAGATCGAGATGGTGGACTTCTCGGTGTACGACGAGGCGCAGGGGGTGTCTCAGTACTTCTCGCGTGCGTACGGGGGGACGCTGACCGCACCCATCTGGGCCCACTTCATGCGGTACGTCACCCAGGGCCTCCCCGTGGAGGACTTCCCCGAGGCGCCGGACGGGACCAGCGAGTGGTTCCGGATCCCGACCACGATCGTCCCCGACGTCAGCGGGCTGAACGAGGAGGACGCCCGCAGCGTCATCGCCAAGGCCGGTCTGCGGCCCAGCTTCGTCGAGGCGGCGTCGACCGCGCCCGAGGGCTCGTTCATCGGCCAGAGCCCCGGTCCGGGAGCCGAGGTTCCCCAGGGCAGCACGGTCACCGTGCGCTACTCGTCAGGGGCGGCGCCCGTGGTGCCCAACCTGCTCGGTCTGGCCGCAGGCGACGTCGCCGGTGCCGTCGCCTCGTACAACGCCGATACCGGTCTCAGCCTCGGCTTCGTCATCGCCGGAACCCCGGTGACCAACCCGGCCAACGTCGGGATCGTGGTCCGTACCGACCCGCCGCCCGGCGCCGCCATCTCCGAGAGCGGAACGATCACGGTGTACGTCGGCGAGCTTGCCCCCAGCGAGCCGCCACCCGACGACGAGCCGCCTCCCGGCGGCGGTGGTGGCGGCGGCGGCGGGGGTGGCGGCGGCGGCGGCTGAGCGCTCCGGGTCAGGCGCTGCCGGCCAGGCGCCACCTGATCTCCTCCTCGACGTCGTCCACCAGTGCATCGAGCAGGGCGAGCAGATCCTCGGCGTCGGCCGCCTCGAGCATGCGCTGGCGGTCGAGCTGACCGGCCGGGGTGAGCGACGCCACACGCCACAACCTCGACGGCGGGTCGTCGGGAAGGGTGAGGTCGATGTCGCCTCCGTCCATCCCCAGCTCGGAGGCGAGGGCGTAGAGCCTGCGGAGCCTCCCCACCAGCCGGACCACTCGTTCCGGTCCGGGCGGTTGGTGCTCTGGCAGACCGCGCACCAGCGCCATCGGGTACGGGTCGTCGGGGAGCCAGCGGTCGACCGCGATCCGCTCCCCTCCGCGCGCCAGGATCCCCAGCTCGCCGTGGTCGAGCCGTTCCATCTCGACGATGGTGGCCACGGTCCCCACGTCGAACCTGGTGTCGCCCCCACCCACCTCGGACCCGCGCTCGATCAGCACCACCCCGAACGAGCCCGTATCGCCGATGTCCGCCGCCATCGCCAGGTAACGCGGCTCGAAGAGATAGAGGGTGTGGGGCTCCCCGGGGAGCAGCGCACCCCCGACAGGGAACATCGGCAACCGACCCTCCATCCACCCAAGTAAACCCCCTCCCGGCCGGGCGGTGCGTTCGGAGCGGATCTGGTCCGGGTTAGCCTCGCCGATCATGGGGCCTGCGATCACCGGGGAGCGAGCGGCGCCGCTGGTGCGTTTGTGGCGGTACGCCGCCGGGCACAGGGCCGAGATGGTGCGGGCAACGGCCTGGTCGGTGATCAACAAGGCGCTCGACATCGCTCCGCCGTTCCTCATCGGGCTGGCGGTCGACGTGGTGGTGAGCAGGGAGGGATCGTTCCTCTCCCGCTTCGGGTTGGCGAACCCCCGCACCCAGCTGTTGTTGCTGGCCGCCCTCACCTTCGTGGTGTGGGCATTGGAGTCGGTGTTCGAGTACCTCCTCGGTGTGGAGTGGCGCAACCTGGCCCAGACCATCCAGCACGAGCTGCGCATCGACGCCTACCACCACGTCCAGGACCTCGAGATCGCCTATCACGAGCAGCAGTCGACCGGGGAGTTGATGTCGGTCCTCAATGACGACGTCAACCAGTTGGAGCGGTTCCTCGACAACGGCGCCAACGTCCTGCTGCAGACGGCGACCGCCACCATCCTGATCGGGATCACCTTCCTGGTCATGATCCCGGGGGTGGCGTGGCTCGCCTTCCTCCCCATCCCGTTCATCGTGTACGGATCGATCAGGTTCCAGAAGCGGATGGAGGCCCGCTACGCCGCGGTGAGAGATCAGGCGGGGGTGCTCAACAGCCAGCTGGCCAACAACCTGTCCGGGATCATGACCATCAAGTCCTTCAACGCCGAGGACCGCGAGACCGCCCGGATCAGCATGGAGAGCGACCGCTACCGTCAGGCCAACCAACGGGCGATCCGGCTCAGCGCCGCCTTCTCGCCGCTGATCCGGGTGGCGGTGCTCACCGGCTTCATGTCGACCCTGATCTTCGGCGGGTTTCTCGTTCTCGACGGCCGGCTGGCGGTGGGCAGCTACTCGGTGCTGGTGTTCATCACCCAGCGGTTGCTGTGGCCGCTCACCGGGCTGGGCGAGACGCTCGACCTGTACCAGCGGGCGATGGCATCCACCACCCGCATCCTCAACGTGCTCGACACCAGCCCGGCGATGGCTAACGGCACCGTCCGCCTCCCCGACGCCACCGGCGCCGTCCGGTTCGAGCACGTGTCGTTCTCGTACCCGGGCCGTGACGAGGTGATCGCAGATGTCTCGTTCGCCGTGGATCCCGGCGAGACCTTCGCCATCGTCGGTGCCACCGGTTCGGGCAAGACGACGCTGATGAAGCTGCTCCTCCGCCTGTACGACGCCACCTCGGGCTCGGTCACCCTCGACGGGGGCGACGTTCGGGATCTGGTCGTGGCCGACCTGCGCCGCGCCATGGCGTTGGTGAGCCAGGACGTGTTCCTCTTCCACGGCACGGTCAAGGAGAACATCCTCTACGGACGACCGGACGCCACCGACGACGATGTCGTGACCGCGGCCAAGCTGGCCGAGGCCCACGACTTCATCGCCGGTCTCCCCCAGGGCTACGACACCTTGGTCGGCGAGCGGGGCCAGCGGCTGTCGGGCGGTCAGCGACAGAGGGTCTCGATCGCCAGGGCGCTGCTGTCCCGGGCCCCGATCCTGATCCTCGACGAGGCGACCTCGGCGGTGGACAACGAGACCGAGGCCGCCATCCAGCGGTCGCTGGCATCGGTGGCCCACCAGCGCACCACGATCGTCATCGCCCACCGGCTGTCGACGGTTCGCCACGCCGACGCCATCGTGGTGATCGAGGAGGGGCGGGTGACCGAGACCGGGACCCACGACGAGCTCATCGCCCGGCCCGGCCTCTACCGCGCCTTGTGGGCGGTTCAGACCGGCGAGGCCACCGGCGGCAGCTTCCCACCACTGACCCCGACTCCCCGCTGACTCCCGGTTCGTTTCCCCTCCCATTCCTTTTCCCCTCCCATTCCTTTTCCCCTCCCCTCCCATTCCTTTTCCCCTCCCATTGGGAGGGGTGGCGAGGGTTGGCGAGCCGGGGTGGGATACGAGGCCCCGGCGGCGCGGTCGGCCTTCCCCCGCCCCGGCTGTCCTTGCTCGCCTTCGGCGATTGGCTCAGCCACCCCTCCCCCTGAAGGGGAGGGGAAACAGATGAGGGGTGGCGAGGCTTTGCGAGCCGGGGTGTACCGGGGAATGTTTCGCGTCCCTTGGTGAGATGGTTGACGTTGTTTTATTGTGTTTCGTATTGTCTTCGGCATGACGATCTATGCGATCTCGGCGACGCTCGGGTCTCTCACCGATGACCGTCCTCCCATCGGGGCTGTGCCGCCCCCGGGCGTCGCCGAGCCGTACCTCCGCTTGAGACGAACCGTGTTCGACCGGCCCCGGTTCGTCCCCGCGGTGTGGGACGTGGCGGGCGACTACCCGGCGTCGCACCCGTACGTGCGGCGGTACTGGACCGCCATCCTGGGGCCGGGAGCGGTCGCCGATCTGCTCCGGCTCGCCACCGCAGCCCAGCGCGGTCGCTCCCTGCCCCGGCCGATCCATCTGGTCGAGCTGGCCAGAATGGGGTTCGTCCGGGACACCGGCGAGCGGATCCTGGTCAGGACGTCGATACCGGCGCTCCCCCGGCCTCTCCACCGCCGTCTCCCTCCGGCGCTGCGACGCGAGCTCGACCCTCCCCCGGGCAACCCCGGCGGGAGCGGTAGCGGGCGATGAAGCCCCGACCAATCGCTACCCTCGAACCCTGGAGGGCAGGATGACGAGCTATCACGACATGGTCGCCAGTGCCAAGGCGACGATCACCGAGGTCACCCCGACCGAGGCGTGGCAACGCATCGGCAGGGGAGCGGTGCTCCTCGACGTGCGCGAACCGTACGAGATCGCCCAGGCGGGCGTGGACGGAGCGGTGCTGATCCCGATGGGCTCGCTGCTCGATCTGGTCGAGACCACCATCCCCAACCAGACCGCCGACGTGGTGGTGATGTGCGCCGTAGGCAACCGATCGGCGCTGGCCGCCAAGGCGCTCCAGGACGTCGGCTACCAGACGGTGTCCTCGATGGCGGGCGGGATCCACGCCTGGGTCGAGCAGGGGCTCCCCTTCGAGGGCGAGTCGGCGCTCAACCAGGATCAGCGCCACCGCTACCACCGTCACCTCATCCTGCCCGAGGTCGGTGAGAAGGGTCAGCAACGACTGCTCAACTCGACGGCGACGGTGATCGGAGCCGGCGGTCTGGGCTCGCCGGTGGCGATGTACCTGGCGGCCGCAGGAGTGGGCACCATCGTCCTCATCGACGACGACATCGTCGACATCACCAACCTGCAGCGCCAGATCGTGCACACGGATGACCGCATCGGCCACCGCAAGGTCGACTCGGCGGCGGTGACGCTCCACGGGCTCAACCCGGATGTGGCGGTGGAGACGAGGGCGATCCGCCTCGATGCCTCCAACGTGCTCGACCTGATCGGCGACGCCGACGTGATCATCGACTGCGGGGACAACTTCCCTACCCGCTACCTGCTCAACGACGCCTCACTCCACACCGGCACCCCGGTGGTGCACGGCTCGGTGCTCCGCTTCGAGGGCCAGGTCTCGGTGTTCGCGCCCTACCGGGGGCCGTGCTACCGCTGCCTGTACCCCTTGCCACCGCCGGCGAACCTGGCCCAGTCGTGCGCCGAGGCCGGGGTGCTCGGGGTCCTCCCCGGCGTGGTGGGGACGCTCCAGGCCACCGAGGCGCTCAAGCTGCTGGTCGGCATCGGGGATCCGCTCATCGGTCGGCTGCTGGTGTACGACGCTCTCGATCAGACGATGAGCACCTACACCGTCACCAGGAACCCGACCTGCCCTGCCTGCTCCGAGCGGGCGGCCCCGCCGCCGCTGGTCGACTACAACGAGGCGTGCCGCCCGGCCGGGCTGCGCGCTGCGGGGTAAGCGCAGCCGACCGGGCGGCGTCTCTCTCGGCGGAGGTCTCAGGAAATGGCTTCGCCCGCTGGCGTCACCAAGAACCACACGCCGCCCTGGCCCTGGCCGTTGGTCTCACCGGAACCGGAGTCGCCGGCGAAGTGGTAGAGCGGCCAGCCGTTGTAGATGACCTGCTCTCCGCCGTCCGCACCGGGGATGGTCCCCAGCAAGGCGGCGTCGACCCCGTCCCCTGCGGTGGCGGGTCCGGCATACGCCGGCCAGTTGTCGGCACAACCGCCGCTGCAGGTGCTGGCGCCGGAGTCCTGGGTGTCGTTGGTGAACAGGTACAGAGCCCTCCCGGCCCCATCGGCGAGATAGTCGCCGAGATCACCGGTGGCCACGGTCACGGTGGCTTCACCGGTCGGCGCCATGGTGGTCCCCGCCGGGGCCTCGGTGGCGGCGGGCTCGGTCGGCCCGGTCGTTGTGTCCGCAGCAACCGGCTCGGTTGATCCGGTCGTGGTGTCTGTGGCGTCGTCACCGCCACAAGCGGCCACCACCAGGATCAGTGCCGCCAGCAAGAAGCAGAGTCGTTTCATCATCTCGTCCTTCCTCAATTCCCCCATGAGGAGTACGAGACGACCCGTTCCGCGGTTCACGCCATCAGGGAGCCGGCGGTGCCGCGGTGCGCATGCCGCTACCCGGACTCGGAGCGAGGTACTCGCTCTACGAGATCAAGCGCTCGAAGCAGGGGAGGTGCGGTCGGCGGTGTGCTGGGCCAGCGCCACCAGCGTGCGCACCCCGAACCCGGTGCCGCCCTTGGTGATGTAGTGCTCCTCGCTCTCCGACCGGCCCGGTCCGGCGATGTCGAGATGGGCCCATGGCACCTCCCCCACGAACCGCTCCAGCAGTAGCGCCGCCGTGATGGCACCGCCGAACCGGTCGCCGGTGTTCTTCATGTCGGCGATGGTCGAGTCGAGCTTGGTGCGGTACTCCTTCTCCAGCGGGAGCCGCCATACCGGCTCGCCGGCGTCGGCCGCCGCCGCCGTCATCCGCCCGGCGACCTCGTCGTCCGAGGCGAAGAGGCCGGCGATCTTCTCCCCCAGGGCTACCTTGCAGGCGCCGGTCAGCGTCGCCACGTCGACGATCAGGTCGGGCTGCTCCTCGGCGGCGAGCGACAGGCCATCCGCCAGCACGAGACGGCCTTCGGCGTCGGTGTTGAGCACCTCGACCGTCTTCCCGTTGCGGGCGGTGAACACGTCGCCGGGACGCACCGCCTTGCCTCCCGGCATGTTCTCGGTGAGCGGGGCGAAGGCGATGACCTCGACCGGGAGCTTGAGGCTGGCGATGGCCCACATCGCCCCGAACACGGTGGCGGCGCCGGCCATGTCGGTCTTCATCGCCATCATCCCCTCCGCCGGCTTGATCGAGAGGCCCCCGCTGTCGAAGACGATCCCCTTGCCCACGAAGGCGAGCTTGCCGGTGCGCTTGCGCGGCTTGTAGTGCATGCGGACCAGCCGGGGAGGCTGGGCCGATCCCCACGAGACCGCAGACAACCCGCCCAGCCGCTCCTCCTCGATCCGCTTCTCGTCCCACACCTCGACCGTGACACCGACCGCCTCGAGCTGATCGGAGGCCCATTGCGCCAGCCAGATGGGCGACTTGCCCGCCGCCGGTTCGTTGACCAGGTCGCGGACCCCAGCCACCGCCTGGGCGAGGATGGCTCCGGTGGTGCCGCGGTCCTTGCCCTCGCCCACCAGGGTGAGGGTGGTGGTCTTGGCCGGCTTCGGCTCGCTGCGGTGCCGGGTGAACCGGTACTGGCCGGTGGTGAACCCGAACACCACCAGATCGGCGGCTCCATCGAGATCGACGGCGGCCAGAGTGGTGGCGACGGTGGCATTGGCGGTGGTCGCCTTCCCGGCGACGGCGGCGGCACGGCGCAGCCCCTCGGCCTCGAGCTCGCCGCCGAGCCCTACCAACACCACCCGGGCGAACCCGAGCGCGGCCCCGGGAACCGATGCGGTCTGCCCGGCCGCCCCGGTGAACTCCTGGGCGGCGAGGAAGTCGGTGAGGGCGTCGCCGAGGCTGTCTGCCACCTCATCGGCGCCCGGCCCCCAGGTGAGGCCGTCGAACACGGGGACCACCAGGACCTCGGTCTTGGCCTTGGCGATCGACGTCGCCGTCTTCACCTCGATGCTCATGCTCCACCTTCTCCCCGACTCGTCTCCCATGCGGTCTCGACGCCCCGGGCCGCCATCCACAGGTAATCGGCGAGCCGGTTGAGGTATGGCACCACGAACGACCCCTCGATCCCGTGGGCGGCGGTGTGGGTGACCGACCGCCGCTCGGCGCGACGCACCACGGTCCTGGCCACGTCCAGCGCCGCCGCCAGGGCGTTCTGCCCGGGGACGACGAACTCGGTGGGCATGCCCCGTTCCGCCTCGATCCGGTCGATCGCCTCCTCCAACGGGGTCACCATCGCCGCGGTGACCAGGCTGACCCCCGGCTGGAGCTTGTGGCGGTTGGCGGGGGCGGTGGCCAGCTCGGCACCCACCACGAACAGCTGGCGTTGCAGGTCGAGGAGGAGCGCAGCCAGATCGGAGTCGATGTCGGGGGCGAGCACCCGGGCCACCCCCAGCGCCGCCACCGCCTCGTCCGTGGTTCCGTATGCCTCGGGGCCGGTGTCGTCCTTGGCCACCCGACCACCGTAGAACAGACCGGTGCTGCCGTCGTCGCCCTTCTTGGTGTAGATCTTCACCACGCCGAGGTTAGGCCCGATGGCGGACACACCGGCAATGGGGAACCGAGCTCGGGGCGTCGGGACGTCCGTGTGATGGCGCCCTGTCGCCATACCCGGTCGCCGGTCGCGGTGTCATCCGTAGGCGACCATGCGACCGACCACAACCACCCCGAACGAGGTGAGCACTGCCAGGTAGCTGAGCCCGGTGGCGGCCATCACTCCGGTATAGCGGGGCTCGTCGAGCGAGAACCAGACGGCGGCGATCAGCAGACCCGTCATCACCGCCAGGGCGAGGTAGGCCCAACCGAGCACCGGGGCGGCGGCGTTGCCGTCGCCGAGCACCCGAACCGCCACCATTGCGGCGTCGGCCACCAGCCCTGCCCCGGCCCCGGCGGTGAGCGCCTTCAGCGCCCACCGGGGCAGCCGCGGGTCCACCAGAAACCAATGACCGAGCAGCATCTCCGAGGTGACCCCTCCGGTGAGCACCGCCCCCGAGAGGGCGGCGAACCGCGGGGAGCGGTCGGCGGCGACGAGGAGGAAGGAGATCGCCGCAAATGCCAGGTTCACCGTCGCCGGGACCGGTGACCGGGACATCGCGATCGCGATGACGGCGGCGGCGGTGCCCACCCAAGCGGCGGCCCCTCCCCCGGTGGCGATGACGAACACACCGACACCGGCCACCAAAGCGCCGGTGGTCCACAGGTATCCGGGGCCGACGATCTGCCACCAGGCGACCACGGCGGCGCCCATGGCGAGCCCGGACGCCCATATGGCGAGGACCAGAACCGGCGTCAGCTCCATTCGGGCGGTTCAGCCGAGAAAGGCGGCGATGCGGTCGGCGACGGCCTCGGGGGTCAGCCCGTACTGCTCGGCCAGCACCTCGGCGGGGGCCGAGGCCCCGAAGTGGTCGATCCCGATGCGGAGCGCCCCGTCGCCGACGACGTCTCCCCAGCCGAAGGTGGCGCCCGCCTCGAGCGAGATGCGGGGGATGCCGTCGCCGAGCACCTCGGCCCGGTAGCCGTCATCCTGGGCATGGAACAACTCGACGCACGGCATCGACACCACCCGCAGCGACACCCCCCGGTCGGAGAGCAGCGAGGCGGCACCGCGTGCCGTACCCAACTCGGATCCGGTGGCGACGACGACGGCGTCCTCTCCGGGTCTGGCCACGTACCCGCCCCTCGCCACCAGGACGGGATCGGTGGCGGTCTCGGGAAGGGGCACCCCCTGACGGCTGAGGATGATTGCGGTGGGCCCGTCGGTGCGGTTCATCGCCACCTCCCAGGCGCCCGCGGTCTCGCCGGGGTCGCCGGGGCGGATCACCCACAGCCCGGGCATGGCGCGCAGGGCGGCGAGATGCTCGATGGGTTGGTGGGTGGGACCGTCCTCGCCGAGAAAGACGGAGTCGTGGCTCCACACCCAGATGCTCGGGCAGTGCATCAGCGCCGACAGCCGCACCGATCCCCGCATGTAGTCGGAGAAGGTGAGGAAGGTAGACCCGAACGCCCTGACCCCGCCGTGGGTGTTGAGCCCGTTGACGATGGCGCCCATGGCGTGCTCCCGCACGCCGTAGCGGATGTTGCGCCCGGTGCGATCGTCAACCGCGAAGTCGCCGCCATCCACGATCAGCGACTTGGTGGATCCGGCCAGATCGGCGTCGCCGGAGAGCAGGTCGGGCCGCAGCTTGGCCAGCTCCTGGATCACGTCGCCGGACATCGCCCTGGTGGCGACGCTCTTGCCCGTCTCGTAGGTTGGCGGCGCCAGACGCACCGGTCCCGGGCTGAAGACGGCGGCCCAGCGGTCGGCGAGCGTCTTGTCCGAGCCGAAGGCGGCGGTGGACCGTTCCACCCACCGGGTGCGCGCCTCCCGGCCCCGGTCCATCGCCGTGGTGAACAAGCCCCTGACGTCGTCCGGCACCTCGAACGGGGGCAGGTCCCAGTCGAGCCGCTCCCTGACCAGGGCGACCTCGTCCTCGCCCAGCGGCGACCCATGGGCGGCGGCGGTGTCCTGCTTGTTGGGGCTGCCGGAGCCAATGTGGGTCTTGCACGAGATGAGTGACGGGCGGTCGGCCGCGGCCCGAGCGGCGGTGATCGCCTCGTCGACCGCCACCCGGTCGTGGCCGTCGACGGTGACGGTGTGCCACCCGTATGCGTCGAACCGCGTGGGGACGTCCTCGGTGAAGGTCCACGAGGTGGGACCCTCCAGCGAGATCTGGTTGTCGTCGTACAGGAAGACCAGTCGGCCCAGCTCGAGGTGACCCGCAAGCGACGCCGCCTCGGAGGCCACCCCCTCCATCAGGTCGCCATCCGAGACGAAGGCATAGGTGGTGTGGTCGACTAGGTCGGGACCGAAGAGGGCCCGCAGCCGCTCCTCGGCCAGCGCCAGCCCGACGGCGTTGCCAAACCCCTGGCCCAGGGGCCCGGTGGTGGTCTCGATGCCAAGGTGGTGCTCGATCTCCGGATGGCCTGCGGTCGGCGACCCCCACTGCCGGAAGTTGCGCAGGTCGTCCATCGAGACGGGGAACCCGGACAGGTGTAGCACCGCGTACAGCAGCATCGACCCGTGGCCGTTGGACACCACGAACCGGTCCCGGTCGGGCCACTCGGGATCGTCGGGGTCGACCACCAGGTGCCTACCCCAGAGAGCGACGGCGATGTCCGCCATGCCCATCGGCATCCCCGGATGGCCCGCGTTGGCCTTCTGCACGGCATCCATCGCCAGGACGCGGATGGCATTGGCCGCCAGTTCGGCCCGCGGGCTGGTGAGGTCGAGATCGGTCACGCCACTCCTACGGATCGCAGTGCCGGTCACCATAGTGAAAGGGGGCCTAGCGACCAGCGGCTCGCCGTCAGCCCACCGCGACCAGTTCACGCGACGACTCGTTGAGCCGCCTGCCACCGTCCATGGTGACCACGACGATGTCCTCGATCCGCATCCCGAACCGTCCCGGCACGTACACCCCCGGCTCCACCGAGAACGCCATACCGGGCTCCAGCGGGCGGCGGTTGCCGGCGATCAGGTACGGGTCCTCGTGGACCTCGAGCCCGATGCCGTGCCCGGTGCGGTGGATGAAGTGCTGCCCGTACCCGGCGTCGTCGAGGACGCGGCGGGTGACGGCGTCGATCGACTCGGCGGCCACCCCGGGTCGGACCGCCTCGAACCCTGCCTGCTGCGCCATCCGCAGCGCGGCGTAGGTGGCGGCGACCTCGGTCGGCGGCTCCCCCACGGAGAAGGTTCGGGTGGTGTCCGAGCAGTAGCCACCGATCCGGCCCCCGAAGTCGAGGACAACCGTGTCTCCGGTCTCGATCACCCTGTCGGTTGGCTCGTGGTGGGGAGACGCCCCGTTGGGACCGGAGGCGACGATGGTGAAGGCGGCGGTGTCGTGGCCCTCCTCGACCAGGGCGTCGGCGATGAACCGGGCCAGGTTCCGCTCGGTGCGTCCCGTGAAGCGCTGGCCGGCGAGCCGGGTGGCGACCCGGTCGGCGGCGGCGCCGGCGGCGGCGAGCAGGGCGATCTCGGTGGCGTCCTTGACCAATCGGAGCGGGGCGGTGATCGTCGATGCCGGGACGAACCGGATCTCCGAGACGCGCTCCTGGAGGGCGAGGAGGAACCTCGACCAGGTGTGGTCACCGATCGCAACCCTCGAAGCACCCGCCACCATGGCGCCGACCAGATCGACGGGACGCTCGTGTTCCCCCCAGGCGAGCACCGAGCACACCTCGGGGTTGACCTCGACTCTCGGCGCCTCTAGCTCGGGGACCACCAGCGACGCCGTGCCCTCGAGCGGGATGACCGCCATGGTCAGCCGCTCGGACGGCATCGCCTCGTAGCCGGTCAGGTACGGCAGGTCGCTTCCCACCGAGAGCAGCAGGACATCGACGCCGGCGGCGGACATGGCCTCCCGGGCCCGGGTGATCCGCCCGGCGTGATCACTCATCTGGCGGCGGCCAGCGAGTCCTTGGCGTGGTACGACGAGCGCACCAGCGGGCCCGACTCGACGTGGCCCAGCTCGAGCCGTTCACCCTCGAGCCGGTAGCGCTCGAACTCGTCGGGGTGGACGTAGCGGTCGATGGGACGGTGGCGCGGGGTGGGCCGCAGGTACTGGCCAATGGTGACGATGTCGACCCCGACGGCGCGCAGATCGGCCAGGGCGCCCAGCACCTCTGCCTCGGTCTCCCCCATCCCGACGATCAGCCCCGACTTGACCGTGCCCTGAGGCGCCAGCCACCTGGCCCGGGCCAGCAGGGTCAGCGACCGCCCGTAGTTGGCGGCGGTGCGGATCTCCCGCTGCAGCCGGAGCACGGTCTCGGTGTTGTGGTTGAGCACATCGGGCCGGGCGGCCATCACGGTCTCCAGCGCCGCCCTGTCCCCCTTGAAGTCGGGGATGAGCACCTCGACCGAGCAGCCGGGGAGCCGGTCGCGGATCCGCTCGATGGTCTCGGCGAAGATCGCCGATCCACCGTCCGCCAGGTCGTCCCGGTTGACCGAGGTGAGGACGGCGTGCTGCAGCCCCATCTTCTCGATGGCCTCGGCGGCGCGCCTCGGCTCGTCGGCGTCGACCTCGCCCGGCCGGCCGGTGGCCACGTCACAGAAGGAGCAGGCCCTGGTACACCGGTCGCCGAGCAGCATCAGGGTGGCGGTGCCCTGGCCCCAGCACTCGTAGATGTTGGGGCAGCCCGCCTCCTCGCACACCGTGTTCAGCTCGAGATCGCGCATCAGTCGCTTCAGGTCTCCGTAGCCCTGCGAGGTGATGTCCGCCTTGACCCGCATCCACTCGGGACGCTCCGGCTCGCCAGGGAGCCGCCTGCCGATGACCAGCAGCACCTCGTTGCGCCGTTCGGGAGAGAACACTCCGGCGGCCACCATCCGGTCGACGTCGTACGGGGTGCGGTGCGACCCGCGGGCGAAGGCGCCGAGCTGGGTCTCCACCGAGCCGTGGCCAAACACCGGGGCGACCTCGTCGACCAGCACCCCCACCACCTCCTCCAGGGTGACGTCGGCGCCGAGCAGCTCCCCCATCGAGGTGACCGGGCGGTCGCTGATCCCGCAAGGGACGCAGTGCCCGAAGTAGGTCAGGTCCGGGTGCACGTTGAGGGCGAACCCGTGCATCGAGACACCCTGGGAGACGCGGACGCCGATGGCGGCCACCTTGCCCCGGTCGGTCCACACCCCGGTATAGCCGGGCTCGATCCGGGCCTCGATCCCGAACCGGGCCAGCGTCGCCACCAGCACCCGCTCGATGCGGCGCACGTGGCCGACCACGTCGAAGCCGTCGCCCATGCGGGGCACGGCGAAGATGGGGTAGCCGACCAGTTGGCCAGGCCCGTGGTAGGTGATGTCACCGCCGCGGTCGACGAACTGGACGGTGGCGCCCAGCTCGGTCAGCCGCTCCGAGCTGACCAGGAGGTTGGAGCCGTCGCCGTTGCGCCCCACCGTGTACACGTGAGGATGCTCCAGCAGCAGCAGCCGGTCGTCCACGGTGCGGCCGGTGATGCGGCCCTCCCAGAACGCCTTCTGCAGATCCCACGCCTCGTCGTACTCGAGCCGACCCAGCCACCGGGTGCGGAGCAGCCCGCCCGAGGCGGTGGTGGTCACGACAGCTCCTGCGCCCAGTCCCACGTCTCCAGGTTCTGCTTGATCCGCTGCAGGAACAGCACCGCCGTCGACCCGTCGAACACCCGGTGGTCCCAGGTGAGCCCGAGGTAGCCGATATGCCTGATGGCGATGGTGTCGGTGCCGTCGGGCAGGGTGACCACCGCAGCACGCTTGGTGACGGTGTCCGTCGACAGGATGGCGACGTTGGGGACGTTGATGATCGGGTTGCTCATGAACGACCCGAACGGGCCTGGGTTGGTGATCGAGAAGGTGCTGCCCGACAGGTCGTCCGGCTCGAGCTTGCCGGAGCGGGCCTTGTCGGCGATTCCCCTGATGGACCGGGCCAGACCCCCCAGCCTCAGGTTCTCGGCGCCCCGCACCGACATCACCACCAGGCCCTTCTGGTTCAGGTCGACGGCGATGCCAAGGTTGACGCTCCTGTTGAAGGTCTGGACTCCGGCCTCGATGTCGAACGAGCTGTTCACCACCGGGTAGGCGTTGAGGGCATCGACCGTGGCCCGTGACACGAACGGCAGGTAGGTGAGCGAGAAGCCCTCGCGGTTCTTGAACCCGTCCTTGTGGGCCTGGCGGACCCGCTCCACGTTCTCGAAGTCGACCTCCACCGAGGTCCACACATGGGCCGCGGTCCGCTTGGCCATCACCATGTTCTCGGCGATCCGTCGGCGCAGCCGATCGATGGGGACGGCGTCGGCGGATGCGGCCACGGCCGGAGCCGGGGCGGGTGTCGCCGGTGCCGCCGGGGCCGGCGCAGCCGCCTCCTCGGATGAGACCGGGGCGGGCTCGGGCGCCGTGGCCGGCGCGGCTGCAGGTGCGGCCTCGGATGGGGCCGGGGTCGGCGCCGCTGCAGGAGCGGCCGCCTCGGAGACCGGGGCGGGCTCGGGTGCCGGGGCCGGTGCCCCGGATGGGGCCGGTGCCGCCGCCGGGGCGGCGGGGGCCGCCTCCGCCTCGACCGCCACCTTGGCGGCGGCGTCGTCGATGTGGGACATCACGTCCTTGCGGGTGATCCGTCCACCCTCGCCGGTGCCGGTGATCTGAGAGAGATCGAGGCCGTGCTCGTCGGCAAGCTTGCGCACCACCGGCGAGAGCACGCCGCGCTTGGAAGCGTCGGCCGCTGCCGCCGGGGCCGGGGTAGCCGCCTCGGCAGCGGGGACCGCCTCGGCAGCGGGTGCCGGTTCGGGGGCCACGGCCTCGGGATCCTGTGCGGCCGCCTCGGTAGCCGGGACCGGAGCCGCCTCGGCAACGGGCTCCGGCGCCGGTTCGGCTGCCGCCGCCTCGGGAGCCGGCGCCGGTTCGTCGGGTGCCGGTGCCGGTTCGGCTGCCGGTGCCGCCGACTCGGGGGTCGGGGCGGGTTCGGGTACCGGTGCCGGTTCGGCTGCCGGTGCCGCCGCCTCGGGGGTCGGGGCGGGTTCGGAGGCGGGTTCGGGAGCGGCCTCGGCGGCAGGGGCTGCGGCGCCCTCATCGGCGGCCTCACCGGGCTCGGCGATCACTACCAAGGGGGTGCCGACGCTGACCGTGGTGCCCTCCTCGACCAGGATCTCCTGGATCACCCCGGAGGCGGGTGAGGGGACCTCCGTGTCGACCTTGTCGGTCGAGATCTCAAGCAGGATCTCGTCCTCGGCGATGGTGTCACCGACCTGCTTGGCCCACGACAGGATGGTGCCTTCGGTGACGGTCTCACCGAGTTGGGGCATGGTCACGGTTACGGCCATGGCTCAGCTCCTTTCGGGGTTCAATGAAGGGGTCGTCCGGCGGCGGCCAGCAGGGTGTCGCCGATCGCTTCGGAGAGGGTGGGGTGAGCGTGGATGAACGCCGCCGCTTCGGTGGGCAGCGCCTCCCATGCCACGACGTACATCAGCTCGTGGATAAGGTCGCCTGCGTTGGGGGCCACGACGGTCGCCCCCAGGGTGGGCCCGCCCTTCTCGGCGACGATGCGAACCACGCCGTCGACCTCGCCGACGATCTGCGCTCGACCCAGCCCCCGCATCGAATGGTCGGTGACCTCCACGTCGTAGCCGGCATCGCGAGCCGCCTGCTCGGTGAGCCCCACCCAGGCGATCTCGGGATGGGTGTACACCACCGACGGGATCGCCCGGTAGTCGACGGGAGCGGTCTCGCCGGTGGCGATGTGGGTGATGGCGGCGATTGCCTCGGCATAGCCGGCGTGGGCGAGCTGCGGGGTTCCAGCGACGATGTCGCCCACGGCGTAGATGTTGGGGTGGTTGGTCATCTGCGTCTCGGGATCGACCAGCACGTAACCCCGGTCGACCTGCACCTGGGTGTTCTCCAGCCCGATCCCGTCGGTCAACGGCCCCCGGCCCACCGCCATCAGCACCACGTCGACCTCGGCGGTGGTGTTGCCGGCGGTGACCACGACGGCGTCGCCGCGGAACTCGGGAGGCCCCACGGGCATCCCGGTGGTCACGGTGACCCCCGCCTTGCGGAAACGGCGGCTCAGCACCTTGACCGCCGATTCCTCGGTCCCCGGGAGGATCTGGTCGAGGGCCTCGAAGATCCACACCTGCGAGCCGGTCTCGGAGAGCAGCGAGGCGAACTCGCAGCCGATCACCCCGCCGCCGATGATGGCGACCCGCTGCGGCCGCTCGGTCCAGTCGAGCGCCTCGTTGCTGGAGACGACCCTGGTGCCGTCGATCTCCCATCCGGGGATGCTGCGCGGCACCGAGCCGGTGGCGAGCACCACGTTGGTGGTCTCGAGGACCGAGGTGCCCTCGGCCGACCGCACCTCGACGTTGCCGCCTTGGGCGACCCGACCGAACCCGTTGATCACGTCGACCTTCCGGGCGGCGAGCAGGCCGGACAGCCCCTTCACCATGTTGGTGACGATGCCGTTCTTCCTGGCCAGGGCGGCGCCCCAGTCGAGCCCCACCTGTCCGGCGGTGACACCGAACTCGGCGGCTCGCTCCACCATGGCGTACACATTGGCGGTCTGCAGCCACGCCTTGGCCGGGATGCAGCCCCGCACCAGGCAGGTGCCGCCGACCGTGTCCATCTCGATCATGGCCGTCTTCAACCCGAAGTTGTGGGCGTACAGCGCCGATGCGTACCCGCCGGGTCCACCACCGATCACGATGACGTCGTACATGATCCTCCGAGGACGAGCTCCACCGGGCGAGCCTAGTGGTGTTCACCCGCCGCCCCACGGCCCGCATCGGGTCGACGGGACGGTATTGATCGACTGGCGAGCACCCCGAGCGTGTCGCACCCTACGGATATGTTGGCGGCATGAGACCAGAAGCACCCACCGATCTCATCAGCCAGGCCGCGGACTGGGGCGACCTCATCCGGCGGCAACGTGCGGAGCTCGCCCGATCCCTACGGAGGTTGGAATGGACCTGTTCCGAAATCATGGAGCCGATCCCGGTTGCGAAGGGCACGGTCTCCGGCTGGTGCCGGACAGTCCCGCTTACCGACGACCAGATCGCCGACATCAAACGGCGATCACCCAGCCAGCAGGGCATCCCGCGAGCGACACAATGGCGCCGGCACCAAGAGGTTGAATCGTTGCTCGCTGATCATCTGGGCCTGGTGCGTCGGCTATCCTCCTCGCCGGGTCGCTAGCTCAATTTGGCAGAGCATCCGGCTCTTAACCGGCAGGTTCCGGGTTCGAGTCCCGGGCGACCCACTGCTCCCGCCCGACCGGCCCGTAGCCGAGAGCCCTTGCCAGCGTGCACGATCGCTGACTCGACTCACCTGTTGTAGTCGGCCGCACGAGCTGGCAAGG
>JBPCMS010000007.1:0-7453 GCA_051002015.1 Acidimicrobiia bacterium | reverse complement strand
TCGCTGTCGAAGTCGAAGTAGAGATCCCCGGTGAACCGCACGGGTCGAGGCTAGGCCGCGGGGTGGCATGGCGATGTCGATCCTTGCATCGAACGTTTGTTCGATGCACACTCGTCGTCATGCTCGGTGTCCAGCAGACGTTCGACGATCTCGGCGCACCGCTGCACCGCGTGCCGTTCGTGGTACTCGACCTGGAGACCACGGGCACCTCGCCGGGCACGGACGCCATCACCGAGATCGGGGCGGTGCGCTATGTGGGGGGCGAGCCGACCGGGACCTTCCACACCCTGGTCGACCCCGGCGCCGACATCCCGCCGCTGATCACCGTGCTCACCGGGATCACGACGGCGATGGTGATCGGGGCGCCCCGGATCGAGGAGGTGCTCCCCACCTTGCTCGAGTTCGTCGGCGATGCGGTGATCGTGGGTCACAACGTCAGGTTCGACAAGGGCTTTCTCGACGCCGCCGCCGTACGCCTCGGGTACGGCAGGATGCCCAACCGCACCAGCGACACCTGCGCATTGTCCCGCCGGCTGCTCGCCGAAGAGGTCCGCGACCATCGCCTGGCGACGCTGGCCACCCACCTGCGCTCCCCGGTCACCCCCATCCACCGTGCGTTGGAGGACGCCAAGGCGACCGCCCACGTCTTCTTCGAGTTGCTGCAACGGGCGGGGACCATCGGCGTCGTCTACCTGGAGGACCTGATGCGGCTCCCCACCGCCCGCGGCGCCCCCCACTACGCCAAGCTGCGGCTGACCGACAGCCTGCCCCGCAAACCGGGGGTCTACCTGTTCCGCAACGGGGCCGGCGAGGTGATCTACATCGGGAAGGCCAAGGAGCTGCGGTCGAGGGTGCGCAGCTACTTCTACGGCGACCGGCGGCGTCGGATCACCCAGATGATGCGCGAGCTCACCGCGGTCGACCACCAGGTCTGCCCCACCGAGATCGACGCCGCCATCACCGAGATCCGGCTGATCGACCGCTACGTCCCCCGCTACAACCGGCGGTCCCGACCGACCCGGAGCACCCAGTGGGTACGGGTCACCGACGAGCGCTTCCCTCGGCTGTCGGTGGTGCGGAGCCAGCAGGGTCGGGCGCTGGCCCATCTCGGTCCGTTCCGCCGCAAGACGACCGCCGAGCTGGTGGTCCACGCCATCTGGGATGCGGTGCCGATCCGCCGCTGCGTCGGTTCCGGGGGCGGTCCTCGGTGCCGGTACGCCCAGCTCGGGGTGGCAGTCTGCCCGTGCGACGGCTCGGTCGACCCCGACCGGTACCGGGCGTTGACCGAGACTCTGCTCGCCGGCATCGCCCACGACCCCGACCTGCTCCTGGGTCCGCTGGTCGACCGCATGCGGTACCTGGCGGGAGCGCAACGGTTCGAGGAGGCCGCCGACATCCGCGACCGCCACCGGGCGCTCCATGGTGCGTTGGAGACCCGACGCACCTGGCGGGCGCTCACCGCCGCCGGAATGGTCTGGGCCGAGGACGAGGCCGGTGATTCCGTTGCCATCGACGGGGGAAGCCTCGCCGCCGCCTGGGCGAGCCCGTCCCCACCCCCACTGCTGGCCCCGGGGCCGAGCGTGGAGCCGACCGAGACCCCGCCATCCGCCCTTGCCGCCGAGGAGTTGCGGCTGCTGTGGCGGTGGCTCGACCGTCCCGGGGTCACCGTGGTGCACAGCACCGCGCCGGTTGAGATGGGCCGGTCGATCTCCGCCCTCCCCGCATCGGCGTGAGCCCACCGGGGCGCTCGGCAGACCTCCCTCCGAACTTCAGCGGATCACACACCGCCACGACACCCAGGACCTCAGGTTCGAGGGTTTCCACTCGGGTGTAGCCTCACCCGCCATGCGGTTCATCGTCAAGGCGGGTGCAGACCCCATCGCCAGGGCAGACGCCACGCTTCTCAGCGCCCTGGGCCTCCCCGGCGGAGGAGCGGTCAAGGTGGGTAGGACCCATTGCCGGGTCTCGGCCGGCGAGGTGCCGTCGCCGTCGACGATCCTGCTCGGCCCCATCGCCCTGGCCAACGCCGGGCTCAACGTCGGCGACACCGCCGAGGTGCTCCGGGCCCCGCTGGCCGAGGCCCGCCGGGTCGAGCTGTCCGGGGGCGGATCGGCGCTCGACACCAGGCACCTGTCCCGATCGCTGCAGGGCCTCCCCGTCACCGTGGGCGACACCGTGGTGGTGAGCGCCTCGTACGGGGACCGGGGCGACACCACCGAGACCCGGCTCCAGGTGACCGCGGTCGAGCCCGCCACCTTCGGGCTGGTCGGCAACGGGACGCTGGTGTACCCGGCAGGGAGCACCATCGCCGCCGAGGTGGTGGAGCAACCCGAGGGCGCCGTCGCCGGCGAGGGCCCCACCACCGCCGAGGCGCTGCTTGCCGGGCTGGCGACCGAGCTCGACCTGATGACCGGATGGCTGTCGCTGCTCACATCGGCCGGCGACCTCCCCGCCGCCTGGGGGCTGCCCAAGGTCGCCGGTGTCCTGCTCAGCGGCCCCGCCGGCTGCGGCAAGTCCGAGATCGTCGCCTCCGCTGCGGAGCGGGTGGGCGCCAAGGTGCACGAGGTGTCGCTCGAGCTGGTGTTCAAACCCGAGGGCCTGCTCGACCGGCTGGAGAAGGCGGTGAACGTGCCCGGGCCGGCGGTGGTGTTCGTCGATCGGCTCGACGCCATCGCCGGTGACGACGCCATGTTCCGCACCCAGATGGCGGCGATCATGCGCTGGTTCCTCGACACCGTCGCCGAGAAACCCCGTCTCGCCTGCGTGCTCGGTACCTCGTCGGCGACCAGGCTCCCCGAGGCGATCACCACGAGCCCGCTGCTCCCCCGCACCCTGACCATCCCTCCCCCCGACACCGCCAGGCGGGCCCTGCTGTTCGAGGCGGCGCTGCGCAGGGTGCCCACCGGGGACGACCTCGACTACGGGCAGCTGGCCAACCGCAGCGCCGGCTTCTCCGGAGCCGACGTCCTCGCCGCCGTTGTCCAGGCATCGGCGATGATCGCCACCAGCGCCGGGACCCTCACCCAGGACCACCTGCTCGGCGCCATCGGCGAGATCACCCCGTCGCTGGGAAGCACCGGGCTGGGCGAGATGCCCACCAGCGGGTTCGAGCAGGTGGCCAACCTCGAGGAGGTGAAGCAGCGGCTCACCGAGAGCGTCATCTGGCAGATGCGGGAGCCGGAGCGCTTCTCCCGGTTGGGGATCGAGCCGCCACGGGGCATCCTCCTCTACGGCCCCCCCGGAACCGGCAAGACCTTCGTCATCCGGGCATTGGCCCACGAGGCGGGGGCCGCCTTCTTCACGATCAAGGGCGCCGAGCTGCTCGACAAGTGGGTGGGCGAATCCGAGCGGGCGGTGCGGGAGATCTTCGCCAGGGCCCGGGCGGTGGCACCCTCGATCCTGTTCTTCGACGAGATCGATGCCCTGGCCCCGGTCAGGGGCAGGTCCACCAACAACGTCACCGACTCGGTGGTGGCGGCATTGCTCACCGAGATGGACGGGGTCACTGAGCGGGGGAACGTCTTCGTCATCGGCGCCACCAACCGGCGTGACCTGGTCGATCCCGCCCTGATCAGGGCGGGCCGGCTGGAGACCCACCTCTACCTCGGGCTACCCGAGGCATCCGCCCGCAAGGCCTTCTTCGACATCGGCGACATACCCTTCGCCGGGGACGTTTCGATCGAGCGGTTGGTCGAGGCCACCGAGGGCTACTCGTTCGCAGACCTGTCGGGGATGATGCGGGAGGCCGCCCTCCAGGCGCTCCGCGGCGATTCCAAGGCCATCGAGGTCACCAACGACGACCTCGACAGGGCCCTGGAGAACATCCTTCCCGCCACCGAGGCCGGCGGCGGCTGAATCCGATGAGTCCGAATCTGGGTCGCTCGGCTTATGCCCATGCCGCCCGGGTCGGCCACAATGGGGGACACGGCACCGAACGGTGCCGACCAGCAGGATCGCACGGGGGTGGCAGGTGAAGGTGGGCATCCTCGCCGGGGGGTTGGGGAGCAGGCTGTCCGAGGAGACCGAGCGGCTCCCCAAGCCGATGGTGGAGATCGGTGGACGGCCGATCCTGTGGCACATCATGCGCTACTACGAGCACTTCGGGTTCACCGAGTTCGCCGTCGCCCTCGGATACAAGAGTGATTACATCAAGCGTTGGTTCGTCGACTACGCGTCGCTCGAGGGGGACCTGCACCTCGACCTGGGCAACCGCAACCTCACCCCTGGCGACGGGGACGAGCATCGCCACTGGAAGGTCTCCCTCATCGAGACCGGGCTGGAGACCGGGACCGGGGGCAGGATCAAGCGGCTACTCCCCCACCTGGGTGACGACACCTGCCTGGTCACCTGGGGGGACGGGCTGTCCGACGTCGACCTCAACGCCCTCGTCGACTTCCACCGCAGCCACGGCCGGCTGGCGACGCTGACCGCGGTGCGCCCCCCGGCCCGCTTCGGGCACCTCGAGATCGAACGAGACCAGGTCGTCCAGTTCGACGAGAAACCGCAGACCGGTGAGGGTTGGATCAACGGCGCCTTCTTCGTGCTCGAGCCGGAGGTGGCCGGGTACATCGGCGGCGACCGGGTGATGTTCGAGCGGGAGCCGCTGCAGAAGCTGGCGGCCGACGGCCAGCTGATGGCCTACCGGCATCCCGGCTTCTGGCAGTGCATGGACACCCTGCGGGACAGGAACCTGCTGGAGCGGATGTGGGAGGACGACCCGCCGTGGAAGGTGTGGTGACCCGTTGAAGGTGCTGGTCACCGGGCACGATGGCTACATCGGCACCGTCCTGGTTCCCGTTCTCCGCCAGGCGGGGCACGAGGTGGTCGGGCTGGACAGCTACCTGTTCGCGTCGTGCGTCTTCGGACCGGACACCGTCGACCCCCCTGCGGTCCGGCTCGACGTGCGCGATGTCGGTGCCGGGGATCTCGCCGGGTTCGACGCCGTGATCCACCTCGCCGGGATCTCCAACGACCCGCTCGGCGATCTGAGCCCCGCGGTCACTCTCGACATCAACCACCATGCCACGGTCCGGCTGGCCGAGGCGGCGAAGGCGGCCGGGGTCCCCCGGTTCCTGCTCTCGTCGTCGTGCAGCCTCTACGGGGTGCAGGGGGACGACCCCATCGACGAGGGCGGCGGGTTGAACCCGCTGACCCCCTACGGCGTCTCCAAGGCAAGAGCCGAGGAAGGCATCGCCCGGCTCGCCGGCGACGACTTCAGCCCCACCTACCTGCGCATCGCCACCGCATACGGGGTGTCGCCCCGACTGCGCGGCGACCTGGTGGTCAACAACCTCACCGGGTACGCCGTCACCACGGGCCAGGTGTTGCTGAAGAGCGACGGCTCGTCGTGGCGGCCGCTGATCCACGTCGAGGACATCGCCATGGCCTTCCTGGTGCTGATGGAGGCCGACCGCTCCCTGATCCACGACCAGGTGTTCAACGTCGGCGCCACCGACGAGAACTACCGGATCGCCTCGGTGGCGTCGATGGTGGAGGAGGTGGTGGACGGCTCGGTGGTCACCCTCTCCGACGGTGCGTTCGACGACCCCCGCAGCCACCGGGTGGACTGCACCAAGCTGGAGACGACGTTCCCCGCCGCCCGCCCCCGGTGGACGGTGCGCAAGGGCATCGAGCAGCTCGCCGAGGCATATATCTCCGATGGCGTCACCCTTGAACAGCTCGAAGGGTCGCGCTATCAGCGGATCCGCCACGTCCTGGGGATGATCGACCAAGGGATGCTCGGCCCCGATCTGCGCCGCTTGTCGGGTCGTCCGCCTTCGGGTACATGACGGCGACCTGGTGAGCGCGGCGACCCCGGTGCCCTGCCGATCGTGCCGCGGGCTCGACCTCCGGACCTTCCTCGACCTCGGGGTGACCCCGCTGGCCGACGCCCTGGTCGTCGCCGAACGGCTCGACGCCCCCGAGGACCGTTATCGGCTGGAGGTGGCCTTCTGCCCGGAGTGCGCCCTGGTCCAGATCCTCGAAGAGGTGCCGCCGCAGAAGCTGTTCGTCGACAACTACCTCTACTTCTCCTCGTTCTCGGATGCGGTGGTCGAGCATGGCCGCCGCCACGCCGCCCGGTTGGTCGCCCAGCGCGGGCTGGGACCCGACTCGCTGGTGGTCGAGATCGGTAGCAACGACGGGTACATGCTGGAGAACTTCTTCGCCGCCGGCGTCCCGGTGCTGGGGATCGACCCGGCCCCTGCCCAGGCGGCGGCCGCAACCGCCGCCGGGGTGGCCACCATCGACGCCTTCTTCGGGGCCGACCTGGCCGAGGCGCTCCGCCAGGACGGCTCGGTGGCCGACGTGATCGTCGCCAACAACGTGCTCGCCCATGTCCCGGCGCTCAACGACTTCGTCGACGGGATGGCGATCCTGCTGGCCGACGACGGGCTGATCACGGTGGAGAACCCGTGGGTGAAGACGCTGATCGACGACGTCGAGTTCGACACCATCTACCACGAGCACCACTGCTACTACTCGTGCACCTCGATCGACCGGCTGATGCGGCGGCACCGGCTGTACCTCAACGACGTCGAGTACTTCCCCGAGCTGCACGGCGGGACCCTGCGCTGGTACATCGGCCACCATGACGATCCGTCGTCCCGGGTGGTCGAGTACCTCGAGCTGGAGCGGGAGGCCGGGCTCGACCGGTTCGGCTACTACGCCCGGTTCGGGGAGCGGGTGGAGCGGGTGGCCGCCGAGCTCCGGGCGCTGATCGCCGGGCTGGTCGCCGACGGCGCCGCCGTGGCCGGCTACGGAGCGGCGGCCAAGGGGGCCACCATGCTCAACTACGCCGCGCTGGGCACCGAGCTGGTCAGCTACGTGGTCGACCGCAACCGGTACAAGCAGGGGCGGCACATGCCCGGCACCCACCAGCCGATCCTCGACCCGGGCGTGCTGACCGAGCGGCGCCCCGACTACCTGCTGCTGCTGGCGTGGAACTTCGCCAAGGAGATCGCCGAGCAGCAGGCCGGCTATCTGGCCGGCGGGGGCCGCATGATCCTCCCCGTGCCCGAGCCGCGGATCCTGCCGTGACCCGCACCGCCACCTCGCTGGTGTGCCCCGCCTGCGGGGCCGCCGGGCTGGAGTCGTTCCACATCCAGGACGGGGTTCCCACCAACAGCTGCCTGCTGGTCGACGACGAGGACGAGGCACGCCGCTTCCCCACCGGATCGATGCGGCTCGCCTTCTGCCCCGGGTGCGGGTTCATCGCCAACACCGCCTTCGACCCTGCCCTGACCGAGTACTCGGAGCGGTACGAGGAGACCCAGGCGTACTCGCCCCGGTTCCAGGACTTCGCCCGGACGCTGGCCCCCGACTGGGTGGACCGCCACGGGCTCACCGGCGGGACCGTGGTCGAGATCGGGTGCGGCAAGGGTGAGTTCCTGGTGATGATGGCCGAGGCGGGCATCGGGCGCGGGATCGGGATCGACCCCGGCGTCCACCCGGA
>JBPCMS010000006.1:0-11777 GCA_051002015.1 Acidimicrobiia bacterium | reverse complement strand
GAGCGGCGGGTGATCTTCAGCCCCGAGATCGAGGGGCCCCGCATCGACCAGGCCAGACCGGAATGGGAGGTGCTGGGCGAGCTCGCCGCCAGGGTCCGGCCCGACCGGGCGGCTGCGGTGCGGTTCGCCGGCACCCCCGAGATCAGGGCCGACATCGCCAGGACCATCCCCAGCTACGAGGGCATCCAGCACCTCGCCGCCGAGGGCGACCAGTTCCAGTACGGCGGCCCCCACCTTTGCTGGCAATGGAAGTTCCCAACCAAGGACGGCAAGGCCCGGTTCACGCCGGTGGCGCTACCGGTGCGGGAGGAAGTGCCCGAGGGATGGTTCGTGGTGGCGACCCGGCGGGGCAAGCAGTTCAACTCGATGGTCCACGAGACCACCGACCCGTTCAGCGGGGCGGGGCGAGAGGCGGTGCTGATCGGCGAGTCCGATGCGGCGCGTCTCGGGCTGGCCAACGGGGACCCGGTGGTTCTCCGCAACCGGATCGGCGAGATGGCGGGCCGGGTGTTCTATGCCCCGGTCGCCACCGGGACGCTCCAGGTGCACTGGCCGGAGGCCGAGGTGCTCATCGACCGGAGGCGCCGGTCTCCCCAGGCCGGTATCCCTGACTACAACGCCGTGGTCGAGTTGGTCCACACGACCTGACCACCTGGTTGTCGCGGTGACTGAGGACCGGGGTGCGATTGGTCCAGCGCGGACGATGGGGCTGAGGCTCCCAGCAGATGGAGGGGCGATGCCCGGTTCTCTGGGTCGGCTGATTGGGTCCGGTCATGGCTGGCTCCTTCCCTGAACCCGTCGGCGCTCGTTCGTCATCGCCCGCAGGTTCGTCCGGCCACGTATGCCCAGGCTGAACGAAGGCTGAGAATCGGATGAGAGCAGGCTCCGGCCCTGGTCGGGACTGGCGGCGCACCGGACCCCCCGGGTCAAGGCGAAGACGGAGCCTGCGCCGTTGCCGAAGATACCCTTACCAGCGGAGCGGTCACCTCATGCACTCCGCCGGATGCTCGCTCGACTCAGCTCGGTGCGCCGTCGCCGGCTGGCAACCACACCTGCCAAGGCCTCGATGGCTCGGTGACCTCGGGCTTCGATCGTTGTCCTCCCCCGATCACCCCCTCCAGCTTCTGAGGAAGGCGCGCTGCGCCGCGCTCTGCGGAGCCGCGATGTGCCCCGCCACCGCGTCCGCCGCCCGCAGCCCGGCCAGCACGTCGAGCACGGTGTCGTTGGTGGCCGCCCCGTGGCGGAGCAGCCACGCCCCCACCATGACGCCGGTGCGCCCGATGCCGCCCCAGCAGTGGACGTACACGGTGTGGCCCCGGTCGAGCAGGTCGTCGATGGAGTCGAGCGTCTCCACCGCCTGTTCCGCCGTGGGCACCCCCATGTCGGGGATGGGGCTGCGCACCACCTCGACCCCGTCTGCCGATGCCACCACCCCCCGGTAGGCGTCGAGGTGGCCGTCCATTGCGCCGGCCATGCCCGCCTGGGTGAGGTCGACGAAGGCGGTGACCCCGGCGCCGAGCAAGCGGCGCAGCAGTTCGGCGCCCTCGTCGGGGTCGGACCGGTACGGATACGCCCCGCCGACGAGCCGCCCCTCGACCACCCAGTAGGAACCCCGCCGGGGTGGCACCGTGTCGGGCCCGGCGAGGGGCCCGAACCGGGTGACCGGCCGCGGCTCGGCCGTGGCGTCTCCTGCGTCTTGCATGGGGACAGTATGTCGACGCCGGGTGACATTTTCCGGCCCGCGCCTCTCCCGCCCCGGAACCTCAGTTCGCCGCCCAACGTCGGAGGGATATGACATACCTGAGCACGAGAGCACCGCAGGCCGTCGCCATCCTCCTGGTCGTCCTCGCCGCCTGCGGTGGCGGCGCCATCGACCCGACAGCGACGACGCTGGCCGGCACCTCGTCGACCACCTCGTCGACCACGACGACGCCCCCGGTTGACACCAGCCTGGTGCCGTCCCCGACCCCCGCCCCGGACAAGCCGGTACCGAGCACGCCGGACGTGCCCCTGCCCGGCATCCCCGACGGGGTCGACCCTACGGACGTCGGGTACGTGACCGCCGCCATCGACCTGCTCGCCGAGGGCCTCGGCGTCGACCCGTCCGAGATCACCGTCATCGGCTTCGAAGAGGTGATGTGGCGCAACGGGAGCATCGGTTGTCCCAGACCGGGAATGTCGTACACCCAGGCCATCGTCGATGGGACCAGGGTCGCCCTCGAGCACGATGGCGACGTGTACCTGTTCCACGCCGCCGGGTCCGGCGACCCCTTCCTCTGTGTCAACCCCGCCGAGCCGCTGGGTTGAACACCTCAGGGGGCGACCCGGAACGGTGCGACCCAAGTGCACCGGCGTGACCGGATTTGCATCCCCGATCGGTGGACAACCCTGGGAAAAAGTGGAGGGGCGCCTCCCGGCGCCCCCCCACCTCTACCGAGTGTCACCCGGTGATCACGGCCGGTTGTCGACGTTCACCAGGGTGAGACCCATCACACCGACGCCGTCCGAGTGCGAGACCGCACCCAGGTTCCACTCGTCCGGTGCGCCCGTCCAGCTCGCCGTCACCGTCCCGGTGGTACCCAGCACCGCCTCGGTTGGGGCGCTGTCGATCACCAGGTTGCCGCCCGGTGTCTCCGACAGGATCCAGCTGTACAGGTCGTAGTCGGAGCTTTCGCCGATGGTCTGCCATCCGTGCACCCACAGGGTCCAGGTGCCATCCATGGGAGCCTCGATGCTGATCTCCTCGTCGGTGGCGCCCAAGGTGCTCGAGGCAACCAGGTCACCGTTCGGGTCGTACAGGAACAGGTCGAGGTCGGCCTCGGGCTCGGTCGCCTCCGGTGGCATGGCGAACCGCATGAACAGCGCCCCGCTCACCTCGAAGTCGTGCGGGTTGCTGAACCCGTCGTTCGGGTCGAACGTCTGGTCCGGATCCTGAACCACCGTGTCGGAGGTGATCGTCGCCGGCTCCAGACCGTGGGCCGCCGCCGTGTACTCGCCCGTGTAACCGAAGCTGATCTCGAACGAGACGCTGCCGTCGGTTCCGGTGCCGAACACCTCGTCGGGTGCGTCGAACAGCGAGGCGTTGACCGCGATCGGGCTGTACACCTCGTAGCGACCGGCCCTCCAGGTCAGCGACCCAGTCGACCACTCGCCGATGGTGGCGGTGCCGTCGTTGGTGATGGTCACGTCGTAGCTCATCGACTCACCCGGGTTGATCGTGAACGAGCTCGGGGAGACCGTCACGTCGAACCCAGGAGGCGCATCCACCGAGACGTTGTACGTCTGTGGCTGGCCCACGTTGGTCACCGTGCGGGTGACCGTCTGCGAGCCGGCCAACTGGGCGATACCGATAGACGGGTAGTTCAGGTTGCTCGGGTCGGTGGAGAACCCGAGCGACTCGAGCAGGGCGCAGGTCGCGACCGGATCGAGGAACACCTCGGGGGCCTCTGCGCAGAGGAACCCGAGATAGTCGTTGAATCCGGCGTCGTAGACGAGACCAGGCTGGAACATCGAGCCGGGGATCGCCGGGATACCCGGATCGACGTGCCCCGAGCCGGTATCGAATGGCCCGGCCTGGGTGACCCGGTCGTTGTCGACCACGTCCTGATGCGCCGTCGTCATCACCGCCGAACGCGCCGCCGCCGCGCTCCAGTCGGGATGCCGCTGGCTGAGCAGGGCGAAGATCCCGGCGATGTGCGGGCTCGACATCGAGGTACCGGCGATGGCCTGGAAGAACTCGCCGTCTCCGGCGTACGGCGAATTCGCCGCCAGGATCTGGATACCCGGTGCCGTGATGTCCGGCTTGATGATGTCGGGACCGACGGTGTTGGGGCCTCGCGACGAGAAGAACGTGATCGACGGAGCCGAATCCCACGTGGTGGTGAGGTTCGGCACCCGGAGGCGTGCCACCGGGTCCGCCGCCGTGGCGATGTAGTCCTTGATGGCAAGGCCAGGCGTGTTGTCGACGTGAACCGTCGGCACCGAGTGCGGATCGGTGAACAGGTTGTTGACGTCGCTGTTCTCGTACAGGATCATCCCGACGCCGCCGGCCTCCAGCACCGCTTGGCTCTTGGCGACACGAGCGTTGGTGCCGCGACGGCACAGCACGATGGCACCGGAGACCACGTTCGGGTCGAGCGTGCCCACCAGACACAGGTCGCCACCGGCGTCTGCGGCATCGACCAACGGGGAATTCCCGACACCCGGTGTCAACGAGGCACCCTCGAAGACTTGGCCGTCAGCGAGAATGACCCGACCCGGGAAGAACCGGGACTGGGTGCTCGCCGCCACCGTGGTCACCCACGGCAGGTTGGCAGGGCCGCCGATGGTTTCGGCACCGGGACCGCTGTTCCCGGCCGAGGCGGCCACGAACACGCCGGCGTCTGCGGCGAACAGGAAGGCGAGATCATCTGGACCCGTGAGGCCGGCGCCGCCACCGATCGAGTAGTTGATCACGTCCGCACCGTCGGCGACGGCGAAGTCGATGGCCAGCGCCAGGTCGGAGCTGAACCCACCGAGAGCACCGAGGCCCTTGTAGGCGATGATGTGGGCGCGGGGGGCGATGCCGCTTACCGTGCCCAGGTCACGGCCGAACGCCGAAGCGGGCACGCCGTTGTTTCCGGCCGAAGTGCCGGCGGTGTGCGAGCCGTGGCCGTTGTCGTCACGGGCCGAGTCGAACTCGAAGTCCTCGGCTCCGATCAGCGCCCGGTAGGTGGGCAGCACCTGGCGGGCCCCGACCAGCTTGTTCTGGCACTCGAACGGCAGGTCGGCCGGGTTGTGGGCCGTGTTGCCGAACTCACAGGGGAGAGCGGGGCTCACGTCGGCCTCGGGGTAGGTGCCGTCGTCGGCGAAGCTGGGGTGCTCGGGCCAAATGCCCGTGTCGATGACGCCGACCACCACGCCGCGACCGTCGATCCCACGGCCCCACGCCTCGTTGCCCTGGGTGAGGCCGAGGAAGTCGGGGCTGGCATCGGTGGTCGGGAAGCGCATCACGTCCGGCATCACCAGCGCCACCTCGGGACGGGCAGCCAGGGCGACCGCCTCGTCATGGGAGATCAGCGCCGAGAAGCCGTTCAGGACGTTGGTGTAGTCAATCACCTTGTCCGACTCGGCGAGGCCGGCATCGCGTATCACGCGGGAATGGCTCTCACGGAGCCGCTCCCGGTCGGCGTTGGCCTCGGCCGTGTTGAGGCCGTCGCGCCCGTGGGTCCTCACCAGGGGGTCTGCGGCCATGATCACGACATAGCTCCCGGTGGTGCTCTTGGCGACAGTCGCCTTCTCTGCGCCACCGAGGTTCGGTAGGTCCTGTTGCGCGGCACCGGCTCCACCCGCAGGTGACAGCAGTGCCATGGCGAGCGCAAGGACCGCCAGGAGTGTCATGAATCTTCGTGACACGTTGCTCCCTTTCCGTTGATTTCGGTCGGCGCGGGTTTAGCGCCGGCTTCACGCGAACCGCGTTCCCCGCGATCCGCAGTCCTGCTGTGACCCTAGTCGGCGGGACCGGCACGCGGCAACCGGGTAGGGGCTCGGCTCCCCCGATGGGGCGGGGGAAGGGCTGTTCGCTACGCGATCGGCTCAGTCACCTCCCCTCCATGGATTGGGGGAAGGTCTGAGGGTGCCGAGCACCGCACGGCGGGGCGGCTACGACGGTTTGGCGGGGGCGGGGCGGAGCATGCCACCGGAGAGGATCGACGTGTGACCGTCGTCCCAGCGCACCTCCACGGTCTCGTCGTGCACGGTGACGACCACGCCGGCTCGGGGGCGTTGCCCCACCTTCCGGGTGAGCTCCTCGACGTGTTGGCCCTTCTTGAGCACGGTCAACTCCACTGGTCGGTTCCGGAGACAATCATACGCCGGCCGATGGGCGCGGTGCGTACTTCGGCGGACACGGTGAGCCCCGGGGACCAGGGTCCCCCCGATCCCGGGGCCCCCCGAGGTCCGTTGTCACCCAGACAGGGGTGCTGTTCGTCTGTCCCAATGAGCGCACACCCGCGCTCCAACAGAGGGAGGGATGTCACATGGCGGGAATCATCAACCGCATCGGCCGCAGACGCATCGTATTGCTGGCCGTGTTGGCGTTGGGCGTGGTCACAGTGGCGACAGCGACGGCCACCGCCGGCAGCGGAGACACGGAGGCGTCGACCGTCCTCAGGGACGCGAACGGTGCCGCCGTTGGCACCGCCCGTTTCGTCGAGGAGGCAAACGGCAAGGTGCGGCTCTCCGTAGCGGTGCGGGGGGCGACACCGGGGCTGCACGGCACCCACATCCACACCGTGGGGAGCTGCGACTCGGTGACCGCAACGTTCTCGGGGGCGGGGGCGCACTTCAACCCCACCGCCGAGCTGCACGGATCGCATGCGGGTGATCTGCCCAACCTGGTGGCCAAGGCCAACGGCCTGGGCTCCCTGAGCGGGGTGTACGACCACTTCATGCTGTCTGTAGGGCTCACCAGCATCCTCGACGCAGACGGGAGCGCCCTGGTCGTCCACGCCGACCGCGACGATTACGTCACCGACCCCAGCGGCAACAGCGGGGCCCGCATCTTCTGCGGGGTGATCACCGCCGGCTGATCCATCAACCGAGAGGGAGACGGCGGAGCCCCCGGGCACCACGCCCCGGGCGCTCCGGCCGACCTCTCCCCGCATCGACCGGAGAGGAGCACCATGGTCGTCCGACCCCTCACCCCAGGCCCCGAAGTGGCCGCACTCACCGCCGACTCCCCCATCGGCCCAATCCTGGAGCGGCTGCGGGTGATTGCGTTGGCGGGGGCGGGGCTCGGTCTGCTGGTGGGCGGCATCGGCGGCCGGCTCGCCATGTTCCTGCTCCGCGTGACCTCGCCGGCGTTTGTCGACGGGAGGATCAGCGACGACGGGTTCGAGATCGGCCGGTTCACCCTGTCGGGGACGTACAACCTGCTCGGCATCGGGATCGGGGCCGGCCTGGTCGGCGCCGCCGTCTACCTGCTGGTCGCCCCGTGGCTGATCGGCCCCGTCTGGTTCAAGCGGTTCACGGCGGCGTTGGGAGCAGGGATCGTGGTCGGAGCGATGCTGGTGCATGCCGACGGCATCGATTTCACGGTGCTGGAGCCGCTGTGGCTGGCGGTCGGGCTGTTCGTCGCCATCCCGATGTTGTTCGGGGCGTTGATCGGCCCCGCCGTGGCGTGGTGTCGACGGCCGGACTCCTGGGTCAACACCGGGAACAGGCGATGGATCGTTCCGGTGGCGGTCCTCACCTTCTTCCCCTTGAGTTTCATCCTCGTCGGGGTGATCGGCCTGATCATGGTGTTGTGGGCGCCGGTCGGATCGTTACTCGGGAGCCTTCGTTTCGCCTCGTCCGGAGCCCTCCGTCTCGCGGTGCGCGGCATGTTCCTGGCCATCCCCGTCCTCGCTCTGACCCAACTGATCGGAACGATCCGCCTCCTGGTGTGACCGCTGCCCATTCGGTGCATAATCGGAGGGCGCGACTGCGAGGAGGAATGGTGAGGCACAACGCTTCGTTCACGTCGCTCTCATGGATCCCTTCCGAGGCGATCCCGGGGTTGCTCAAGATTCCGATGGTGCTCGGGATAAGCCACTACGACCAGCCGCCTCCCGGCCATCTCGACGACCTCGAGGCGCTCCACGCCGCCGGCTCCTTCCGGTTCGCCAACCCGCTCCAAGCCTGGATCGAGGTGGAGGACGGCAGGATCGTCGACGCCGGGTACGAGGGTGGTGGGCTGATCTCGAAGACGGTCGCCAGCCTCGGGGTCACCGAGGTGACCATCCCCCCGGTCCCCTTCCCCGACCTGCGGGCCGATCCCGAATGGGGCGACGGTTGGGTGCGCTTCGAACAGACCGTCGGCGGGCGCACCGGCGCCCCGATCCCCCGCCGGGTCAACCGGCCCCCCTTCGTGCAGATCACCGCGCCGACGGTGTGGACCACGCTCGCCCTGAAGATCCACGGCGACGGGCGGTCCGAGTACGAGATCGTCGGTGCCAGCCCCTTCCCACGCCATTGGTTCTACGACGCCGACGGGAACCTGGTGAAGAAGTCGGGCATCGCCGACTACAAGGAATGGGCCGGTGAGATGTTCGGCGAGAAGTCGCCGTGGGGGAACTACCAGCACGAGCTGCTGGTCGCCGACGCCGAGAGCGAGCTGGAGCGAATCCTGTCGAAGGTGATCATGCAGGGCGGGAACAAGCCCGAGATCCGCCGGCTGAGATCGGGGATGGCCCTCACCCAGCAGGGCGAGGAGGGCGACGAGCTGTACCTGGTGCTCGACGGGGTGTTGTCGGTGGAGGTCGACGGAGAGGCCGTCGCCGAGGTTGGCCCTGGAACCATCCTGGGCGAGCGCGCCATCCTGGAGGGAGGCATGCGCACCTCCACCCTGCGCGCCGTGACCCCGGTCAAGGTGGCCGTGGCCCGCAGCGACCAGATCGACCGCCAGGCACTTCTCGACCTGGCGAGAGGCCATCACAGGGAAATCGAGGCCGAGTAGCACGACCGGTCAACAAGGCGGACCACCTAGCAGCTGGGCCTCTCGGCCTCCCACCCCGCCTCGCAGAGCCTCGGCACCCCTCCCAACGGGAGGGGAAAAGAACGGCGGTACCGACTGGGAGTGCCCAGACCCGACCGATCATCTCGGCCGTGCCCCCCCAGGCCTGAGGACCGAAACGCCCGCTCATGTTCCCGGCCATGCGGTCAGTCGTCGTCGAACAGGCTCCTCTGGATTGCGGGGCGGATGGTGGCGTCGGGCGACGGCGCCGAAGGATCGGAGTCGTCGTCGTCAGGCTGGGATGCGTTCTCCCGGGCGGCCAACCGTGCCGCCCCGACCCGCAGCCACCTTCCGATCATGTCGGAGTCCAAGGCGTCCTCTTCGCCACCGTCCGAGGGGACGCCATCGTCCAGCGGGATGCCCTCGTCCGCGAGGTCGTCCAAGGTGGCCGGAGGCTCTTCCGGGAGCGCCCTGTCGATTTGGATACGGTGCAGGGCCCGCAGCGCCTCCCCGCCGTCCTCGACCCCGGACGGGGCGGGGGCGGGGGCGACAAAGTCGGCTGACCCGGCGGACACCGCCACCCAATGGTCGGGCAGCCGGTTGAGCTGGGCGCATCCTATGTCGGTGTACAGCGGGGCGAGCCGTTCGGCGTCTCGGGGGCCGGTGCGGAACGACAGGATGGCCCCGGCGTTGCCGGTGGCGCTCTCCCACAGCTTCCAGGGGATCTGCGCCGTGTTCTGGTTGGCCAGCCGCAGGCTCAGCCCGAACTTGCGGCCCTCGGCCAGCATCGCTCCCAGATCGGGGATGGGCAGCTTCTGCCACTCATCCACATAGAGATGGATGGGGCTGGTCACATCCCGGCGCTGCACCAGCCTCCAGATCCGACCGAGCACCATCGCCCCCAGCAGCCGGGCTCCGTCCGGGGACAGCCGCCGCTCGGGCACGGACACCACCATCGACCGACCGTGGAGCACCGGAGCGACATCGAAGGTGCCCCGCCGGAACCCGACCACCGCCCGCATGGTGGGGTCACCGATCATCGGGTCGACCTTCGACACCAGCCACGCCGCCGCGTTGCCAGGGTCCTTGGCATACAACATCGGGTGCAGCTCGCGGGCGATGACGGCGGTCAGCTTTGGGTCGCCGATCCGCCCCAGCGCCTCCCGCCAGAACGACGCCTCGCGGTTCATGACCTCGGGGAGGTATGTGATCGGCCACGGTCCTGCCGGGTCTCGCACCAGCACCGCCACCGCCGCTCGGAACACCCTGATCCATACCGGCCCGAAGTAGTCGGCGGGCATCTCCGGCCACAGATCCCGGATAACCGAGGTCAGCAGGGTGGCGTGCTCCTCCGGGTCGACCCCCTCGTCGGGGACCGTCAGGTTCCAGCGGACGGGTTCGGGGTCGCCGAAGTCGACCCCGTCGACCTCGACCCCGAGACCGACCAACCGGGTGGCGGCCCGGGCGGCGAGGTCGCCGTGCGGGCACACCACCACCACCGTCGCCCCGGCGTCGACGCTGTCTGCGATCAACCCGTCGAGCAAGGTGGTCTTGCCCAATCCGGAGCCGCCCTGGACCACGACGTGGGGCGGGACCGCGTTGCGGACCGTCTCGGCGATCGACTCGGCCGGCCGTGGGGGCGTGTCGACAACGTTCCATTCCCCCGCCACCCGGGCAGGGAGCGCCAGCAACCGGGCAGGGACCGTGGCCGGGACCAACCCAACCGACGGGGCCCGCCCGTCGAGCGCCAACTCGACCACCTCGTCCAGCTCGGCGCCGCCGACGAAGCGGTGGCGCAGCCCGATCTCCTCGTCGTGGAGGGCGTCTGCTTCGAGCAGCGGCGCCACGAACGCCAGGTCGTCCCCCGACCCCACCAGCGACAGCCCCAGGTCGACCAGCGCCTCGTCCGGATCGGCGGCTCCGGCAGACACCGTCAGCTGCCAGACGTCGGGTGCGTCGCCAAGCATCCGCCACAGCACCGACCCGGTTGGGGTGACCCGACCCGTCCCCTCCGATTCGTACGCGGTGAACACCAGCCCGGCGGCGGGGTCGATCCCGGGGAGGGCACCCTCGATCGGCTCGTCCGCCAACCCCAGCCACGGCACCGCCGCCTTGATCAACCGGCTCAGCGACGGGGTAGACGCCCCCGTGCCGGCGTTCGCCACCCTCAACCACGCCCGGATGGGCCCCCCACCGCCTCCGCGCACCACGATCCCGGGCGCCGCCAGCACCCCGGACCGGTGCAGCGTCCGCTGCAGGAACGCCATCCCCCACACCGCCTGGGCGATGTCCACCGGCAACCGGTGCGCCACCTCCCAGATCCGCACCGAACCGACTCCCACCTCGTCCACCGATCCGTCGTTCAAACCCTCGGCCAGCACGCCCACCGCCCTTCACAGACGAAGGGCGAGCCTACCGAACATATGTTCGGCCCGTCGACGGGTGGATGGGATTTCTTTCGCGCAGACCGCCCCGAGCCGGCCGCACGGGGCTGCCGATCCCGATCACAGGGTCAGGGTCGCCTCACGAGCCGCGGCCGTAGGGGCGGGTGATGATCTCGAGGAAATGGCCGCTGGGATCCTCCCAGTACAGGCCGCGGCCCCCGTCGTTGGTGTTGATCTCGCCGGGTCGCCGCCGTCCCGGATCGGCCCAGAACTCGAGCCCACGCCCCCGGATCCGGTCCCAGACCTGGTCGAACTCCGTCTCGGTGACCAGGAAGGCGTAGTGCTGGGGATGCACCGCCCCCGTGCCGTCGGCGAAGTCGAGCGAGACGCCGTTGCCCAGCTCCACCACGAGGAAGGGCCTAAAGGTCGATGGTTCCTCCAGCCCGAGGATCTCGGCGATGAACCGAGCCGACGTCTCCTTGTCCCGGACGTGCACGATGGTGTGGTTCAGCTCGACGGCCACGGTGAAGCTCCTCGGCGACTGATCCCCCGCCGGCAACGGTAGGGCTCCCGTCACCGTACGGCTGCGTGGCGGCGAGTAGGCATCGGCGCCGTTGGATTAGGTTGGGCACCGTCATTCGAGCCGAAGGAGATCACGTGAGAACCACGAAGCGCGGGTTCGGCCGCGTCCTGCTGCTGCTGACGATCGGGGCCATGGTCGGGGCTCTGCTCGCCGTGCCGGCGGGTGCCGAGCCCACCGAGGGCACGGACGAGGCGACGGTAGCCTCCCGCCGGAGACCGTGAACGCCCTGGTGCCCGAGCTGCGTAAGGACGGGATCGAAGCGTTCGTCATCCTCCTCCATGAGGGGGGTTTCTCCGACGGCGGTCCCGAGGGTGACGAGTGCAGTGTCCTCACCGGA
>JBPCMS010000005.1:0-17097 GCA_051002015.1 Acidimicrobiia bacterium | reverse complement strand
TCGATGATTCCGCCTTGCGTCATGCGCTCCAGATCGAGCAGCTCGGCCACCTGATCGGCGCTGAGCCACCCCTTCTCCACCACGACATCGCCGACGTTGCGCCCGGTGGCGAACGCCTCCTTGGCCGCCTCGGCGCCCCGGTCGTACCCGATGTGGGGGTTGAGGGCGGTCACCACGATGATGTTGGCCTCGGCCAGCGACCGAGAGCGCTCCTCGTCGGCCTCGATCCCCGCCACGCACTTGTCGGCGAAGGCGGTGGCTGCGGTGGAGAGCAGCGAGATCGACTGGAGCAGGTTGTGGGCCATCATCGGCATCATCACGTTGAGCTCGAAGTTGCCGTTGGCCCCGCCCCAGGTGATGGCGGCGTCGTTGCCGATGACCTGGGCGGCGACCTGCATCATCATCTCCGCCATCACCGGGTTGACCTTGCCCGGCATGATCGACGAGCCGGGTTGCAACGAGGGAAGCCTGATCTCGGCGATGCCGGTGCGGGGGCCGCTCCCCATCCAGCGCAGGTCGTTGGCGATCTTGAACAGCGACTGGGCGACGGTCTTCAGCGCCCCCGAGGCGCTGACGACGGCGTCCTTGGCACCCTGCGCCTCGAAGTGGTCGTCCGCCTCGCGCAGCGGGTAGCCGGTGATGGCGGCCATGTCGGCGATGACGGCGGCGGCGAACCCGTCGGGGGCGTTGAGCCCGGTGCCCACCGCCGTCCCGCCGAGGGCGAGCTCCTCGAGCTCGGGGAGCACCGCGGCCACCCGCTGGGACCCCTTGCGCACCTGGGTGGCGTACCCGCCGAACTCCTGGCCGAGGGTCACCGGCGTGGCGTCCATGAGATGGGTCCGTCCCGACTTCACCACGCGAGCGAACTCGCCCGCCTTGGCGGCGAGGGTGTCGCCGAGGTGGTCCAAGGCGGGTATGAGGTCCTCCCGGATGGCTGCAACGGCGGCAAGATGGATGGCGGTGGGGATCACATCGTTCGACGACTGACCGAAGTTCACCTCGTCGTTGGGATGGACCAGACGGGACCCGGCCTCCCCGCCGAGCAACTCGGTGGCCCGACCGGCGATGACCTCGTTGGCGTTGGTGTTGGTCGACGTCCCCGACCCGGTCTGGAAGACGTCGATCGGGAAGTGGTCGTCGTGGTCGCCGTTCCGCACCTCGTCGGCGGCGCCGACGATGGCCTTCGCCTTGGTGGCGTCGACGTGCCCGGCGGCTCCGCCGACCCGCGCCGCCGATCCCTTCACCAGCCCGAGTGCCCAGATGAACCGGCGGGGAAAGCGGATCCCCGAGATGGGGAAGTTGTCAACCGCCCGCTGGGTGGATGCCCCGTAGAAGGCTCCGTCCGGCACCGAGACCTCGCCCATCGAGTCGCGTTCGATTCGCACGTCGGTTCGCTCCTTCCGTCCTTGCGAGGATACGCGGGTAGAAGAGCTCGGGAACCGCCTTCCACCCATTGGTGGCGACCTGGTACCTCCCGATGATCGCGTACAACCGTTGCTGCTCAGTCCAGGGCGATACGGACGGCGGCGGGGACCACCTCGGTGACATCGCCTTCGATGCGCAGGCTGACCAGGGAGTGCCGGTCGTGGTCGGTTGGGCCCCGATTGACGATGACGTATGGGGCGCCCCTTGCCGCACCGTGCAGGGGGATGTCCGCCGCCGGGTAGACGACCAGCGAGGAGCCGAGCGCCATCACCAGGTCGCTGCCGGAGGCGGCGAGGCGGGCCTTGTCGAGGTCGTCCAGGTCGAGGTTCTGCCCGAAGCTGATCGTCGCCGACTTCAGGATGCCGCCGCAGTGGCAGGTCGGTGGCTCACCGGTCTCCCGGAACCGGTCGAAATGCGGCCCGGGGTCGGTGCGTTCCCCGCACGACTGGCAGGCGATCAACCGCCCGGTGCCGTGGATCTCGATGAGGCGCTCGGCGGAAGTGCCGGCGGCGGCGTGGAGGCCGTCGATGTTCTGGGTGACCACGGCCTCGATCTTGCCGGCCCGCTCCAGCTCGACCACGGCGTGGTGGGCGATGTTGGGCTGGACGGTGGCGAACTCGGCCCACCCGTCCATCTTGATGCGCCACGCCTCCCGACGCACCTCCACCGAGCCCATGAAGTCGGCGTAATCGATGGGACGGCGGGTGTTCCAGACCCCCTGGGGGCCGCGGTAGTCGGGGATGCCGCTTGCGGTGGAGATACCGGCGCCGGTGAAGACGAGGATCCGCGTGGCGGCGGCTATGAGCGAGCCGAGCCGCTCGACGGTGGCGGCCACCACGGGCGCCATCACGCCGCCGGGCCGGCGGCCATCGCCACCACGGCCACCACTGCCACCACGGTCGCCCCGATGACCAGCCAGCGGGCCGCCAGCCACCACCGCCCCGCCCCGGCCACGTCGACGGCGGCGGCGATGGGCTCGACGCCGTAGGCGAGTCGGCGCATCATGCGATCGCGGGAACTGCCCCAACCCGCCCTCTTGCCGTGCCCTCCTGGGGCCACGGTGTCCTCGGGGATCAGCCGGTCGGTCCGGGCCTGCAACGGCCGGATCAGCCATACCAGGGTGAGCATCACCGCCACCCCGGCCACGACCACCGGCCAGCCCTCCAGGAAGACCAAAGCCACCAGCCCCACGATCCAGCCCAGCCACAACCGGCCGACCTCGCCCAGATAAGCCCTGGCATCGACGGGTGTGGTGAAGCCCCAAGCATCTCCATCCATCACGCTCGGGACGGTAGCCCCTTCCCCCAATGGGAGGGGAAAGGGAGCGGGGAGGGCAACCAGTCGGCGCCCGGGCGTCCTCGGTATCCCACCCCGGCTCGCAGAGCCTCGCCACCCCTCCCAATGGGAGGGGAAAAAGGACGGGAGGTTCGGCTTCTCCGGCTAACGGATGGGGACCGGGCGCGGGGGTTGGTGGTGAGAGGCCGGGTGGCGTTGGTCGAGCCTGGTCGACGGGGGCAGCGTACGTAGGTAGCCGAGGGCGTCGCACACCGCGGCGTCGAGCCTGGTGCGCACCCAGGTCGCCTGCTCGTCGGTGAAGGCCGGGCGGTAACGGTGGTCGCGGTAGAAGTCGACGTCGAACACGTCCTCATGGACGTAGTCCTCGATCTCGGCGCGGGGCCGGTCCACCATGTTTCGGGTCCGGTTCACCACGGGCCGGAACGCACCGGGTCCGGTCTGGAGCCCGAATCGATCGGCGATGGCGGCGACGGCGTCTCCGGGCGCCTCGATGAGGCTCTCGTAGCGGGCCACCGCCCGCGCCCGATGGGGAAGCGAGAGGACGTTGGCGTTGATGGCGTTCCAGTACTCGACCGGGTTGGCGAAACGGTACTCGGGGAACCCGGGATGCGAGCCGTCGGAAACCACCAGCGGCTCGGTGAGGAAGGCCTCCCAGGAGGCTCCCGATCTGGCGTGGCGGGCACCGGGGCCGGACACGTACCGCCACATGGACACCAGCCACGGGTACGGGGCCTTGGTGACGAGCACGATGGGGAGCGGGAACGGCCGGAACCGGCCGCCCTCGAACATCGCGGGGACGGGGGCGTGCTTGAACCCGCCCTCGTTGCCGACGACCTTGACCCGGTAGTTCAGCTCCAACAGCGCCTTGACGTAGTTGGTCCCCGACCGGAAGGCGCCGAACAGCTTGACCCTGGGCGCGGGGCCGTCGGGTCCTGGTCGAGTCCGGTGTGCGGTGTCTGATCTCGTCACGAATCCACCCTCGGACGGTGGGCGGCGCCTGCCGGCCGCCCCCGCGAAGGTAGCAGCGGCGGCCCGTGGAACCGTGGATCTCGGGGGCCACCAAGGATGCCTCATGATCGGCTGTGACCGACCGCACCGCTAGTCTCTGCACGGGTTCCGGCCGTCGTGATGCTCGCGGCGGAGGCCCACCATCGTCGTCGACCACATCGGATCGCCCGTGCACACCGAGATCCTCATCGCCGGCTTCCACCGCAGCGGAACGTCGATGGTGACCCAGCTCCTCCACGCCGGAGGCCTCTTCGTCGGCGACGCCCTCCTCGGGGCGATGCCCTCGAACCCCTACGGCCACTTCGAGGACACCGAGATCGTGGCCCTCCACGAGCGGATCCTGGCCGACAACGGCGTCAACTGGCAGGTCGGGTACCCGCTGACCCCGCGCATCTCCCCCAGCCGGTGGCGGGAAGCCGCCCGGATCTGCACAGAGCGGCGCATCGCCCACGAAACATGGGGCTTCAAGGATCCCAGGGTGTGCCTGTTCCTGCCGATGTGGAAGCATCTCCTCCCGTCAGCCAAGGTGCTGATCGTGTTCCGATCGGCGGTCGACTCGGCCTACTCGCTGGAGCGGCGCCACTCCACCCAGTACTTCGACAAGGAGGGGCCCGCCTCCAACCATCTCCGCTTCTGGCGGGAGCCCGATCTCGCCCTGCGCATGTGGATCGAGCACAACGAGGCGGCATTGCGGATCGCCGACCACTACCCGGACGACGTCATCGGTATCGCCTTCGACACGGTCTCGTCGGGCTTCCCCCTGATGCGCTTCCTCCACGATCGGTGGGACCTGGACCTCGAACCGGTTTCGACCCACCAGGTCTTCGACGCTTCGGCCACCAGCTCGCGCACCTACCCGATGACCGTCTCCGACCACGGCCTCATCGACCTCGCCCTCGAGACCTGGCGCCGGTTGAAGGACCTCGAGCAGCGAACCGTCCTCGACAAGGAGCCGGGCCGTGCGGCGTGAGCACTTCGTCCCCGAGCCTGCTCGCGAAAACCTGCGGATGGAGAACGATCTGCTCACGTACGAGCTGATCTACCTACGGCAGCGGGTCGAGGCGCTCCAGGTCCAGCTGACCGCCAAGCCGGATCCGGTCCCGCCCGAGGTGCTAGAACGGCACGCCCTGGCGGAGAAGGACCTGCTGTGGGTGCTGCACCGGATCGACGGATCGCCGATGGGATGGTTGGTGCAGAGACGCCGCGGGTTCCGCAACCTCTGGAAGCGTTGGATCGAGGACACCGAGTGACCGATCTGGTCACCGTCGAGACACCGGGCGGGGCGTTCCTGGCGCCCGCCGGTGATCTGATCACCCGCCAACTCATCCGGTTCGGAGCCCACGCCGGCGCCGAGCTCGGGCTCCTCGCCGCCGTGCTCCGCCCGGGCGATGCCATGCTCGACATCGGCGCCCACATCGGCACCTTCGCCGTTCCACTTGGCCGGGTGGTCGGGGTCGACGGCACCATCGTCTGCTTCGAGCCGGGACCCTCGACGTTCCAACTGCTCGACACCAACGTCGAGCTCAACGGGTTGGGACGGATCGTCACCACCCGTCGGCTGGCGGTCGGGGCTACCGCCGGCAGGTTCCGATGGATCACCCCCGAGGCGGACAACACCGGCGCCTCCTACCTCGAGCCCGCCGAGGACGGCCCGGTGGCGACGGTGACCCTCGACGCCTGGATGGACCGGAACCGCTGGCTCGACCGACTCGATCTGCTCAAGATCGACACCGAGGGAATGGAGCTCGCCGTCCTCATCGGCGCCGCCGCCACCCTGTCCGGGCACGCCCCGATGGTGTACGCCGAGATCGCCGAGGAGCAGCTCCAGCGGGCCGGCGCCTCGTCGGCCGAGGTCGAGACGGTGCTCGAGGACCGGGGCTACCGGTTCTTCCGAAACGACGGGGACCGGCACGGTGACCCGACCGGCTTCCACCTCGTCGAGATCCCGTCGCTGGCCTCCGACGAGCTGTTCGACGTGTTGGCGGTGCCCGAGCACCGTCTCGACCGGGTGTCTCCGCTGGTGGCGGCGTGACCGCCACCGTTGCCGCCTCGTTGCCGGAGCGGTCGGAGACGACCGCGGGCCCGGTGGTGTTCGCCGCCGCCACACCGCTGGACGATCCCGGCGCCCCCTTGATCACCGAGGCCCTTCCCCGGGCGATCCGCCCGGTCGAGCCGTCGCACTGGGTGATCGTCGACCCGGTGGCGTTCCCCTGGGAGACGATGACCGAGCGCCAGTGGGATGCGCCCATCTCCGTGGTTCTCCCCGACCAGTTCAGCGCCGACGACCTGTTCGCCGTTCTGGGCGAACCGCTGCTCGACCGGCTCACCCCATTCGACGTCGTGGTGTCCCCACCACCACTGTGGGCGGCGCTCCGCCCCCGCTACGGCCTCTCCGAGCTGCAATGGCGGAGGCCGCTCGGGGGCACCGACCTGGTGGTGCGCCATCTGGTACAGGCGGCCTGGCGGGCGGATGTGGTCGCCGACCGGCTCGCCACCGGGGACGCCCTCGAGGATGGGCCCCGCCTCGTCTCCAAATGGAACGCCAGGAGCCGGCTGGCGAAAGGCCGTCACCGGGCCGAGGCGGCGATCGTGGGGCCGCTGGTGCACGAGGCGCTGGCGGCGGCGCCGGCCGGAGGAAGCCGGTCGGCCGTCGAGTTCTCTGACGGCGCCCACGGGTTCGTGTCGCTGCTGGGACGGTCGGCGGTGTCGGTCGCCGTTGCCCGCAACGACCCCGCGGTCACCGCCCATGCCGGGCTGGCCTACCCCGACCTCCCGGTGACCGGCCCTGCGGACGGCGGATCGCTCGAGCTGCGGCGGGAGCACGCCGACCTCGCCGTCGGGGTGGTGGAGCAGCCCTACGACATCACCTCCGAGTTCCTGGCGGCGGTGTGGAGGGGACTCCGGGTGGGTGGCACCCTGGTCGCCGTGATGCGGAGCGACACCGGCGGCTGGACGCTGCACGACCTCTCCCGGCTGGTGCTCGACGCCTCTGGCGGCCATGCCGTCCTCGGTGGGGTGACGACGGTGCGCGACCCGTGGTCGGGGCGGGCCACCTCGGGCGTGTTCACCTACACCAAGATCGGGGTGCCGACGACATGGTGAAGCGCAGGGTCGTCATCATCTCCAACGACGTCACCCCCGGTCTCGGCCTCCCCGCCGCCGCACCCGGGCTGCGCGCCTTTGGCCTCGCCGAGGGGCTGAGCGCCCACGGCTTGGAGGTGGTGACGGTGGTGTCCAAGCCGCTGCTCGAGCAGCTTTGGGCCAACCGGGCCGCACCCCCGCCGCTGCAGCCGGGGACGATCACCCTCCACCCCGACGAGATGGCCGCCTACCTCGCCACCCGGGAGCCGGCCACGGTGGTGATGACCAACAGCAACCAGGTGAGGAGCCTGCGACGGTCGGCGGGGCTGCGCCACGTATTCGACTTCTTCGCCCCCAAGATGCTCGAGCTGGCATACCAGTACGGCGAGGACCATCCGGACGAGCAGCTCCTCCAGCTCCGGGAACGCAAGATCGCCGCCCTCGATCTGGCCGACGCCGTGGCCATCAACGGTGCCAAGAAGGTCGGCTACGTGCTCGGCTGGATCATGCAGACCCACCACGACCCGAGGCGCCTGCCCCTCGACGTGGTGAACATGGCGGTGCCGGGCATCGAGCGCCCCGGTCGGAAGGATGGCCCGCTCCGGTTCGCCATCGCCGGCTACCTCCAGGGATGGAGCATCCCCGGGCAGTGGCTGCAGGTGGTCGCCGACCACGTGGCGGGCAACGAGGACGTCAGCCTCGAGATCCTGCTCCAGACGCATTGGGGTCAGAGCAAGGCCGGGTTCCCGGTGCCGCTGGTCGACACCATGCTCGCCCTGCCCAACGTCACCTCGCATCCGGTGATGCGGTTTGGCGAGTTCCAGCAGTTCCTGTCGGGTATCGATGTGGCCATCGACCTGTTCGCCCGGAGCCTGGAGCGTGAGTACGCCATGGTGACCCGTACCGTGGTGGCCATCGCCTGCGGGGTACCCGTCATCCACCCGCCGTTCACCGAGGTCTCGCCCTTCATCGAGGCGTACGACGCCGGATGGCTCCACGCCGCCGAGGACATCGATTCGCTGCCCGACCTCCTGGCCTCGATCACCCCGGAAGAGGCCGCCGCCAAGGCGGGCAACGCCCGCAAGCTGTGGAGCGAGGTGTTCGAGCCCCGGCGCGCCACCGAACCACTCGTCGCCCTGATCGAGGCTGCCTGGGACCGGTCATGAGTGGCAGGAGGATGGTGTTCCTCACCCCCACCTACCGCCCGGTGGGCGGGGTGGTCAAGATCTTCGACTACGTCACCCATGCCCGGTCGCTCGGGTTCGACGTCGAGGTGCACTGCTCGGAGCCGTACCGGCCCGACCTGCCGCTGTTCGCCATCGACCGCTTCGGCGCCATGGTCGGGGATCCATCGATGACGCTGCACCACGGGTTCCGGCTCGGGCTGGGCGAGACCGACTACTGCTTCTTCTCTTGGCCACCCCATTTCGAGCAGGTGGGGTCGGTGATCGGGCCGTGGCACGATCCCCGCCAGGTCATCCTGATCATCCAGAACGTGCGCTGGGCCAACCCTCGGTTCACCGGGGGCCGGGCGGTGCGGGTGCTGGCCAAGCCGATGGCGCGGATCGCCGTCACCGACGAGGTGCTCGAGGCGGTCGAAGGCCTGGTCGACCGGACCATGCCCACCACGGTGATCGTGGAGGGTCACGACTGGCCCTTCTTCTCCAAGGTGCGGTCGGGAGGGCTGGGCCGGCCGGTCCGGGTGGGGTACACCACGTGGAAGTCGCCGGTGGGGGTGGCGGTCGAGGAGGCGCTGGGCGAGGACGCCTCGTACCAGTTCCGGTCGATTCGGCAGACGGCGGCGTGGCTGGAGATCCGCCACCTGTACCACTGGTGCGACGTGTTCCTCGGCTGCCCCGGCCCCGAGGAGGGGTTCTATCTGCCCGGGCTGGAGGCCATGGCGGCGGGATGCGTGGTGGTGATGCCCGATGTCGGCGGCAACCGGGCCTACTCCGACTTCGGGGGCAACTGTGTCGAGGTCCCCCACGACGACGCCGATGCCTACGTGGCCGCCCTGCGGGAGCTGGCCGATCGGCCGCCTGAGCACATCGAGAGGATGCGCAACGCCGGGTATGCCGTGCTCGACAACCACCGGCTCGATCGGGAGCGTGAGGAGTTCGGCCGGTTCGTCGCCGAGCTCGACCGTCAAATGGGGATTCCCGCCTCCTGAGACGGACCGGGCGTCCGCCCCGACCCGGCGTCGCGCAACCCGATCCAACGGCCACCGAAGGCGAAGACGAGCGCCCAGAAGACGAGGGCGAGCAGCCACAGCACCCTGCCCCCGTAGCGGCCGACGGAGTAGGCGGTCGTCCCCACCACGAAGCCGTGGAGGACGTAGAGCCCGCCGAGCACGGCGGCCCCGGCCACCGTACGACCCAGATGCCGCGGCCAAGGCGGCGACCCCCGCCGCTTCCTCACCAGACCGACGATCGCCGCCGCCACCGTCGCCGCCGCCCCCAGCCAGCCGACCACCATCCCCACGATTTCGTGGGACCCGAGGTCGAGGGTCCGCCGATATGTCCGGCTCGCCCTAAACCGGGGCCCGTCGCCGGCATTGAAGGCGGCGATCTCGTCGATTCGGCCCGGATGCATGCGATTCATCAGGGCCCGGACATGGGGGAAGGCCTTCACCCTGGAGAGCTGGGCGAACCCGGTGCCCGCCACCCGCGCCAGGTAGGTCGTCGGGTCGGAGGTGATGTGGGTGAGGACGATCTCGGTGGCTTCGGGGGCGAAGACCTCGGGTCCGCCCAGCTCCGTGTGGAGAAAGCCTTCCCGGCCGAACAGGAGCGTGTTAAACCCTCTGATCCCGCCGCCGGGCCGCTCGGCGATCCGGCACATCTCCCATTCGGTGCAGCCGGCCAGCTCGTCCTCGAGGTCGCCGTGGCCGAGCAGGTAGACGAAGGCGACTACCGAGCTGTGCGGGTTGGGGCTCAACTTCCCCCACACCGCCTGGTTGTTGACCATCAGCGCCACCACGGCGACCCCGACGCCGAGCGCCAGCAGCCGAACCCCGTCGGCGCCCCCCCATGCTCCCGCCCTCAGCCGGCGCCACACCACGATGGTCACCGCCACCACGAGGAGCACACCGAGCAGGGGCAGGGCGGCGGGATGGGCGGCGGCGGTGAAGGCGACCACGACCATCATGGCGATGTCGCTGAGCAGCGACCGCTCCGCCAGCAGCAGCACGGTGGCGGCGATCAGCCCCAACCCGAACCAGATGTCGGTCATGACCAGCCCGGCGAACAGGGGAAGGGAGCTGGTAACCGCCAGCAGCGTGGTGGCCAGCGCCGCCACCGGGTGTGGCAGTCCCGCCACCCTTCTCAGGAAGGTGGCCACCACCACCACCGCCGCCACCGCCTGGACGACGACCGCCACCCACAGCGAGGTGCTGGAGAAGATGCGGAGGAAGTAGCCGTAGAACTGGGAGCTGACCCACTCGTAGTTGCCGCCGGCCTCCCGCAGGTAGCGGAAGCTGTCCCCCATCAGCAACGGGAAGCCGTTGATCAGGGCGGGCCAGAGCAGGGCGACCACCGCCACCGGGTACGGGGCGAAGCCGATCAGCCGGGCAGCAACCGGCGCCCATCGCCCGGGCTCCGGAGCGGCCGCGGTCTCAGTCACCTGTCGGCGGGTGACGAGACGTCGGTGGTGGCGGCGAGGAGCCGTGACTGTGCCACCGGCGGGCGCAGCTCGAGGAAGATCTGGTAGGCGAAGAAGCGACGGTTGATCCCGATTAGGAACTGGTTGATCCCAAGCAGGGCGTCCGCCAACCGGCGGTTACCCACCGCCAGCGGGAACGGCGCCGGCACCCCGACGGCGTCGACCACCTCGAACCCGGCCTGGGTGAAGAGCCGCCGGAACGATCCGTAGGTGAACAGGCGGGTGTGGGTCCGGTCGAGGATGCCCCGGCTGCCGTAGTTGAACTGGCCGAAGAGCAGGGCGAGGCGGATCAGCCCGAACCCGATGTTCCCGGTGCTGACCAGGACCTTGTCCACCGAGCCGGTGGTGGTGCAGTAGTCGGCGATCTGGGAGACGAACCGTTCCGGGTCGCGCAGATGCTCGATCACGTCGAGCATCACGATCGAGTCGACCGGGGGAACCTCCTCCGGCAGGGCCGCCTTGCCGTCGAGGTCATGGATCCAGAAATGGGCAAAGCGCTCGAGGTTGGAAGGCGTGGCCATGTCGGCCCCGAACACCTGACAGGCCGGATCCCGGCTGGTGAGCAGGTCGGCCAGTCCCCCGGCCCCCGACCCCAGGTCGAGGACCCTGTTCCCCGGCCGGATCCGGTCGACGGCGAGCGTGGCGGGGCTGACGAAGTCGGTCTTCGGCTGGTAGCGCTCCACGGTATGAGCGGTGGGAGCGACGTCGTACTTGGCCTCGTAGAACATGCCCTTGTCATGGACCATGGCCCGCACCGACTGTCCCAGCACGTTGATCCCGTAGGAGACCCCGTTGACGTGGCAGACCTCGTCGCCGTAGTGGGTAGGGATGTCGATCTCGGCGATCCGCCGCCCGGACCGGACCATCTGGATGATGATCTCGGTATCGAAATGGAAGTCGTCCGAGTTGAGGTGGAAGGGGATCTGGCTGAGAGCGGGAACGCTGTATGCCCGGAACCCGGAGTGGAACTCGGACAGCCCGGTGCGGAGGATCCGGTTCTGCAGCCAGGTGAGGATGCGGTTGCCCACCCGCTTGTAGCCGGGCATCCCTCCGTCGCGGGCCCCGTCCTCCCGCATGAACCGGCTCCCGAAGCTGGCGCCCACCGCCGGGTCCCGCAAGGGAGCGACCAGCTCCTCGATCGCCTCCGGAGGGTATTGGCCGTCGCCGTGGACCATCGCCACCAGGTCGAAGCCGTGCTCGGCGGCAAAGGTGTAGCCCAGCTTCTGGTTGCCCCCGTACCCGCGGTTCTGCGGGCTGACCAGGATGGTGTACACGAAGGGCTGCTCGCTGCCGGAGAGGTGCTCCCTGGCCTTTTCGGCGGTGTCGTCGGCGGAGGCGTCGTCGATGACCAGCACGTGGACGTCGAACCGCTCGGTCAGGGTGTCCGGGATGCGGCTCAGCACCCCGCCGATGGTCGAGGTGGCGTTGTAGGCAGGTATGAAGACGAGAAGCCGGGGGGTCATCCCGATGGAGGTTAGGTGTGCTGGCGACACCATGGATGGACCTGCCGCTACTCCGGGGTCCCGTCCGGTACGTCGAGCCTACGCAGCTCGTCGTAACCGGTCGCCTCGAGCTCCTCGGCCAGTTCCGAGCCGCCGGAGCGGACGATGCGCCCCCGCACCATCACGTGGATGCGGTCGGCGCGCAGGTAGCGGAGGATGCGGGAGTAATGGGTGATGATCAGCACCCCGATGCGGTCGCTGCGCAGCTCCTCGACCAGCTCGGCCACCTCGCGCACCGCGTCGATGTCGAGCCCCGAGTCGATCTCGTCGAGCACCGCCACCTTGGGGTCGGCCACGGCCAGTTGGAACATCTCCGAACGCTTCTTCTCCCCGCCGGACAGCCCGTCGTTGACCGAACGGTCGAGGAACTCCCCCATCCGCATCACCCCGGCGGCGGCAGCCACCCGCTGCTGGACGGTGCCGGGGTCGGCGGCGACCGAGGCCATCTCGGTGATGAGGTCGTCGAGGCTCACTCCGGGCACCACCACCGGGTATTGGAATGCCTCGAACAGCCCGAGCCGGGCTCGCTCGTGGACGGCGAGGTCGAGGATCTCGTGGCCGTCGACCCGCGCCGAGCCGGTGACGGTGTACTCGTCCTTGCCCATGAGGGCATGGGTCAGGGTCGACTTGCCGGAGCCGTTGGGACCCATCAGGGCGTGGACCTCGCCGAAGGGGACGGTCACGTCGACCCCGCGCAGGATCTCCAGGTCGCCGAGCCCGGCGCGCAGCTCCTCCACCACCAGGGCACTCACGACGACACCTCCTCGGAGATCACGTCGTCGATGGTCAGGTACACGTCGCCGTCGACCACCTCGGCGGCGTAGACCGGGACCGGGCGGGTGGCCGGCAGCGTCCGGGGCTCGCCCGTGACCAGGTCGAAGGTGGACCCGTGGCGGGGGCATTCCACCTCACCCTCGAAGACCTCGCCCTCGGCCAGCGAGGCCTCGGCGTGGCTGCACCGGTCGCCAAGGGCGTACACGTCGTCGCCGATGCGGAAGATGGCGATGCGGTGCTCCCCAAACTCGACCCGGACGCCGCGTCCGTCGGGGAGGTCGGCGAGCGGGGCGATGCGCACGGACTCGCCCACACTCATACCCGACCCTCCTGCTGAGCGGTGACGTACTTGGCGTTCATCCAGCCACGCAGCGATTCGGTGACCTCGGGGTGGGGGAAGCGGGACAGCGCCTGCTCGAAGAAGCCGCGCACCTGGAGCCGGTCGGCCTGGGCCGGGTCGAGGCCGCGGCTCATCAGGTAGTAGCGCTGCTCCTCGTCGAGCGGCCCCACCGACGACCCGTGCCCACACTTGACGTCGTTGGCCAGGATCTCCAGGTTGGGGACCGACTGAGCGGCGGCGCCGTCGGAGAGGATCAGGTTGCGGTTGGTCTGAAAGGCGTTGGTGCGCTGGGCGCCCTCGTCGATGCGGATCAGCCCGGTGAACACCGACAGCGCCTGATCCTCGACCGCACCCTTGAGGAACATGTCCGAGCTGGTGTCGAGCCCGGCGTGGTGCATGAAGTAGCGGTAATCGAGCACCTGGTTCTCGTCGCCGAAGTAGGCGCCGACGACGTTGGCCGAGGAGCCGCGCCCCTCGAGGTCGATGGTGAGGTGGAGACGGGCCAGGCTGCCGCCGATACCGGCCTCGGCCATCACCAGCGTGGCGTCGCGGTCGACGACAGCGCGCAGGGTGCCGATCTGGCGCATCCGCCGCCCGAGGTGCTGGATCATCGACAGCCGGACCGTTGCCCCGGGGTGGGCGACGATCTCGACCGCGGGCACGGTGACGGCGTCGATCTCGGTCGAGGTGGCGTCGATGACGACCGAGGCGAGGGCGTTCTCCTCGGCGATGATCAGCACGGTCGGGTAGCTGATCGACCCGGCGGTGGCGGTGTGCAGCCTGACCAGCACCGGATCCGGGTTGATGCCCGGGGCGACCTGGACCAGGGCGCCGTCGCCACCAAAGGCGGTGTGGGCGGCGGCGAAGACGTCGGCGTCGGCGGCGATGCTGCGGGCGAGGACGGTGTCGAGCCCGGGGTGGCCGTCGGCCACGGCGGTGGCGAGCGAGCCCACGGTGAGCCCGGTCGTCGGCGGCGAGGCGGCGACGGCGAGCCCGTCCACCACAACCACCGAGTGCTTGGACCCGAGCACGTCGCTGGCATCGGGCATCTGGCCGGGCTCATCGACCAGCTCGTAGTCGGCAAGGTCGAAGTCGAGGTCGACGTACCGCCACAGGTCGTCCCGGCTGGAGGGCAGCGACCGACCCTCGAACCGCCCGAGGGCGTCACGGCGGGCCGCCGCGCGCCATTCGGGCTCGTGTGCAGCGGCGCGTTCGACCGCCGCGGTGTCCATCGGTGTCACAGAACGTCCTGTCGGTCTGGGGACCTTGCAAGGATACCGCCCCTACCCAACACCCCAGCCCTTTCCCCTCCCATTGGGAGGCCGAGGATTATCTCTTTCCCCTCCCATTGGGAGGGGTGCCGAGGCTCTGCGAGGCGGGCTGGGATACCGAAGCCCCCGGCGGTCCGGCGCCGCTAGCCCTCCCGGTCTCTTCCCCTCCCATTGGGAGGGGTGCCGAGGCTCTGCGAGGCGGGGTGGGATACCGAAGCCCCCGGTGGGTTGGCTGTGCGGGGGTGGCCCTCCCCCGCCCCGGCTGTCCTTGTTCGCCTGCGGCGATCGCCTCGGCCCTCCCCGAATGGGGAGGGGAAACAGAACCGCCCCGGCTGTCGTTGCCCGCCTGCGGCGATCGCCTCAGCCACCCGTTGTGTCCCCCCAGTCCCACTGCCCGGGAGTGGACACGGACGGGAAGTGAGAGAGCCGGCCCTTCGGCCGGCCCCTCTCCTCACGAGTATGGGTCGATCACGGGATGTTGATCAGGATCTCGCAATGGTCGTCTGCGGTGTCGGTGCCGGCGCCGCCGTTACAGATGTCCCGCCCGGTTCCGCCGAGTAGCTCGTCGTCGCCGGCGCCGCCCATCAGGGTGTCGTTGTGAGCGCCGCCGCGGAGCACGTCCTTGCCCATTCCACCCCAGATCTTGTCGATCCCGGTTCCGCCCTCGAGGATGTCCGCACCCTGCAGTCCGTAGATCGTGTCATGGCCGGCGAGGCCGAAGATGCTGTTGGCCCCATTGGTCCCGGTGAGGGTGTCGGCGAACGATGACCCGGTGAGGTGCTGGACACCGGTGATGGTGTCGCTGCCGTCTCCACCGCTGGCCGTCCCCGCCAAGAGGTCGACCACGACGCTGTCAGGTGCTTCCTCGTAGCTGACCCAGTTGATCCCGGCGCCTCCGTGGATGTCGTCCGGGCCGAGGCCGCCCACCATCCGGTCGTCGTCGGCGCCACCGAAGATGGTGTCGGCGCCGGCGCCGCCGTCGATCTGGTCGTCTCCGGCATTCCCGTACAACGTGTCCTTACCGGCGTTGCCTTCGATGACGTCGTCGCCGGGCCCGCCACTGATGTAGTCGTCTCCCGCGCCCCCGCTCAGCGTGTCGTCGCCGTCGCCGCCGCAGATCGTGTCGTTACCGCCCAGACCGTCGATCACGTCGTTTCCGCCGAGACCCACGATGACGTCGTCACCATCGGTGCCGACCAGCACGTCATCGTCCGCGGTGCCCACGTTGGTGGCCGTCAGACCATTGCAGGTCTCGGTCGTACCCTGGAACAGGACGGGCCCACCCGTGGTGAAGCCCATCACCAGGGCGAAGGCGAGCGCCAGGTTGCTGTGGATTGAGTGCATGACGGTTGGCCCCCTCGATCTCCGGCCATCGCGGAACGGATCGGGACAAAGTAGCACCGCACCCCGGAAGCCGCCATTCTCCCCCAGACGACGGCGATTACCCGACGACGCTTTGTAAACCCGCGCCAACCCCCTAGATTCCCCGCTCCCCCGGCGCCAGGCTGGGATCGCACCGCCAGCGTGCTCGGCGAGTCGGCGACGGTAGGAGTCGCCATCACAGCCCGACCCGGGCATCCCCACCGCGATCGCACGAACACCGGCTGCCACCGGCCGCATCGGGCGAAGCCATCTCCCCGACCGAAAGGCCCCTCCGCCAGATGCGACCTCTCCTCCCATCGCTCGCCGTCGGTGCCGCCCTGCTGATCCCGACGACGGTCTCCTCCGCCATCGCCGCCGACGGACATCCAACCCTCACCTGCTTTCCCCTCGCCCCCGCCGAGATCCGCTACGACAACACGTGGGGAGCGGCCCGCTCGGGTGGCAGGCGCCACCAGGGCATCGACATCATGGCCCCGAAACGCACCGTGGTGATGGCGGTCGCCGGCGGGTTGGTCGAGACCCTCGACGCCGCCTCCGGCGCCGGGTACTACATCCGGCTGGTGCACGAGGGTGGCTGGGAGACGTGGTACATGCACCTCGACAACGACACCGCCGGCACCGACGACGGGAGGGGCGGCGCCGCCACCGCATACGCCGACGGCCTGGAAGTCGGCGACGAGGTGGTGGCCGGGCAGATCATCGGATACGTCGGGGATTCGGGCAACGCCGAGTGGACCGGCCCCCATCTGCATTTCGAGCTGCACACCGATGGGTACGCGGTCAATCCCTATCCCTCCCTGATCGACGCCGACGCGCGGATCACCCGGCTGCGCCAGGCCGTGGAGCCGATCGTCCCCACGGCCGTCGCCGACGAGGTCGTGGCCGACCCGATCGACATCAGCATGCGGCCCGACGCCGGATGCCTCGATCCCTCGATCGAAGGGCGGCGGCCCATACCCGCCGACGATGTGCCCGCCGAGGTGCTGCCCGTCACGGTGCGGTGAACCCCGGCGCCGCCGGAGTTCGGGCTCCCGCCTCGAACATCAGCGGATTACGTGTCGTGGTGACACGCCAGGGCCTAAGGTTCGGGTTTCTCGGCCCGACCCGGCGGCGTCAAGCCTGAACCGCGTTCCGACCGGGTCAGGGGGTGGGGAGGAAGCTGTCGTCGTACAGCGTGTTGGCGCTCCAGATCATCCAGCCCAGATCCCTGGCCTCGACCACGTCCTGCACCGCGTTGATCTCCGAGGCGTTGAGCTGCCAGGTCTGGATCCATGGGCGGTAGATGGCGAACCCCATGTCCTTCTCGATCCCGGCGTCGAGCGCCATCGCCACGATCTCGGCGGCATGCTCGTTCGGGTCC
>JBPCMS010000004.1:0-23454 GCA_051002015.1 Acidimicrobiia bacterium | reverse complement strand
GGCGAGGGTGAATGCGGGGACGGCGGGCGACCCGTTACCGACCGTGACCCTGGTCACGTTGGTCAACTCGAAGTAGGCAAAGCCGGCGCCCAACGACGAGTTCTTGATCAGGTTGAGGTACTGGTTGCCCAGTGGGGGGATGGCGATGCGCATCGCCTGGGGGAGGACCACATTCCACATCCGTTGGGAGGGGCTGAGGGCCAGCGCCCGTGCCGCCTCCTCCTGGCCCCTGGGCACCGCCTGGATCGAGCCGCGGACGATCTCGGCGATGTGGCTGGCGGTGTACACCACCAGGGCGACGAGCAGGGCGAAGTACGAAGGGTCGATCCGCATCCCACCGGCGATCTGGCGTCCCGCCACCACCGGTGTCGTCACCACGAACCCCAAGGCGAACCAGCCCCCGATCGTCACCGCGAGGAAGAACCCGCCGCCGTACAGCCCGGCGTGTGACGGTTCGCCGGCGCGATCCGAGACGCCGCGGCGCCATCGGGCGATGGCCCACCACCCGCCCAGGCCGATCAGGGCGAGCAGCAGCAACCGGAACCCGGACCCCCCCTCGTACCAGGGGACCCCGATGCCCCGATTGGACAGCACGGCGACGCCTCCGGGGGTCCACGCCTCCTGGATGGTGGGAAGCGCCTGGAGCACGACACCGAGGAAGATGAAGGTGAGGATAATGAGCAGCGGGACGTTGCGGACCACCTCGACGTAGACGGTGGCGAGGCGGCGCACCACCCAGTTGCGTGACAGCCTGCCGATGCCGATCAGGGTGCCCAGGATCGTGGCAAGCACGATGCCGACCACCGATACCCGCAGCGTGTTGAGGAAGCCCTCGACGAGGACATCACGGACAGGCTGGGTCTGGGAGAAGTCGTTGCCCGGGATCTCGAAGCTGGTGGGGTTGTCGAGGAAGGCGAAGTTGGTGGGGATGCCGGTTCTGGTGACGTTCTCCGTGTAGTTGCCGTAGAGCCAGAGGAACACCACCGCCACCACGGCGAAGACCGCGAGCTGGAACACCCAGCTCAGGACCCGCACGTTCCTCCACAGCGGCGGGCGGACCGTGACGGTGGGTGTTGTCATGGGGTGCGGTTGGTGATACGGGGTGGGGATCCCCACCCCGCATCACCGGTCGTTCTCGTTGTGCCTTCCCGTCTACCGGTAGGGCGGCGAGTACAGCAGACCACCGTTGAGCCACAGCTCGTTGATGCCGCGCTCGAGACCGAGCGGGGCGAGGTGGCGTTCGAAGATCTCGCCATAGTTGCCCACCTGGCTGACCACCTGGTAGGCGAAGTCGGTGGGCAGACCGAGACCGGGGTCGAGCACCGCCGTGCCCTCTTCGCCGGCGACCTCCTGGCCGAGGAACTGTTGGATCCTCACGTCCTCGGAGGTGAGCATGTCGTCGACATTGGCCGAGGTGATCCCGAACTCCTCGGCCTGGATGGTGGCCAGGATGGCCCAGTTGACGACCTGTGCCCACTGGGTGTCGCCGTCACGGACGGCAGGGCCCAGTGGCTCCTTGGAGAACACCTCGGGGAGGATGGTCAGGGCCTCGGGCCCGTCCGGGTACACCGAGCGCAGACCGGTGAGCTGGGACACGTCCGAGCTCCACCCGTCGCACTGGCCGGCGATGAACGCCGCCTGGATGAGCTCCACGTCGTCGAACGGCCGGACCTCCCAGTCGAGACCGAGACGGGCGGCCTCGGCGGAGGCGTTGCCCTCGGTGGTGGTGCCGGTGGCCACGCACACGATGACCCCGTCCATGTCGGCGACACTGGCGAACCCGCTGTCGGAGGCGACCATCATCCCCTGACCGTCGTAGAACGTGGTCGCCAGGAAGGTGGCACCCTCGGCGCCGTCACGCTGCGCCGTCCAGGTGGTGTTGCGCACCAGGACGTCGATCTGGCCGGCCTGCAGCGCGGTGAAGCGGTCCGCCGTCTCCAGGTCGATGTGCTCGACCTTGGTGGCGTCGCCGAGTACGGCGGCGGCGATGACCCGGCAGAAGTCCGAGTCGAAGCCCTCGTGGTCGCCCTCCGGCGTCAGCACGGCAAAGCCGGGCAGGGCGTCACGGGTCCCGCATCTGACCACGTCGTTGGCGAGGACGGTGGCCAGCGACTCGCCGGCGGGTGCTCCGACCGGCGCCGCCGTGGTGTCGCCTACCGCCGTCGTCTCCGACCCGGCCGTGGTGTCGACGGCATCGTCGTCGCCGGTACAGGCGGCCAAAACAAGCACGACTGCCAGCAACAGGGTCACCCATCGAAAACCTGGTTGTCTCATTCGGAGATCCTCCTAACGTCACAGCGACGCAGATCTATTGATGAACCTAGCCCGTAGCACCCGAACCTTTCAACAAGCCCGGTGGATCGGCCGCATCGATGCACGGCACCGACCCGGGTCCGCCGGGATGGTCACGGAGCCGGGAGAAAAATCTGCGGCTCGGCAACGGCCTCCCAGGGCCGGGCAACCACATGCCACGACAGGAGCACGGCCGCCAGCGGCACCGCCACCTGGTTGACGATCCTCACCTTGTTGTACGAGCCGAACCCACCCTCGAGCTCGCTGATCTGGCCGTTGGCCAGCGTCAACCGCCAGCGCCGCGGTTTGGCCTGGCTCACCAGATCGTAGGTGAAGCCGGGACCCGTCACCTCCCAGCGCCGGCCCAGCCAGGACTCGCGGGTGATGCGGGCCACCTCCTTGTTACCGGTGATGGCCCGCACGGTGCCCTGGGCGACGGGCTCGATGACGATCCGGTCGCCGTGGGTGATGTCGACGACGCTGGTGTAGCGGCGGCGCCTGATACTGGCCAGCTCGGCGCCGTGCTGGCGCAGGCTCCAGTCGCTGGAGAACAGCGGGCTCCTCATCTCAAGCACACCGGTGACGTAGACGGAACGGCGTTCGTTCACATCGTCACGGTAGTTACCGGTCCCCGGCCGGTGTGTCGTCTCTACGGTCGCCGGTAGTGTCCCGACCGTGAAACTGCATCTGCTCGACGGCACCTACGAGCTGTTCCGGTCGTACTTCGGGGCGCCGCCCCGCACCTCGCCCTACGGACGGGAGGTGGGCGGAACCTACGGGATCATGGCCTCGACGCTCGGGTTGCTCGGCCAGGCCGATGTGACCCACCTGGCGGCGGCGTTCGACACCGTCATCGAGTCATTCCGCAACGACATCTACCCGGCGTACAAGACCAGCGCCGGCATCGACCCCAAGCTGCTCGACCAGTTCCCTCTCGCCGAGGACGGTCTGCGGGCGATGGGTGTCGTGGTGTGGTCGATGTTCGAGTTCGAGACGGACGATGCCTTGGCTACGGCGGCGCACCGTTGGGCTGACCAGGTCGACCAGGTGGTGGTGCTCACCCCCGACAAGGACATGGCCCAGCTCTACGGCCATCCCAACGTGATCGGGTACGAGCGCCGCAACCAGAAGGAGGTCGACGAGCTGCAGGTGATCGAGAAGTTCGGGGTGGTCCCCGAGTCGATCCCCGACTACCTGGGGTTGGTCGGCGACAGCGCTGACGGCTATCCGGGGCTCCCCGGGTGGGGCGCCAAGTCGGCGGGGGCGATCCTCGCCCGGTACGGCCACCTCGAGGACATCCCGCTCGAGGCCTCCCGGTGGGACGTCGCCGTGCGGGGCGCCGACAAGCTGTGCGCCACCCTGCGCTCCCAGATCGGTGACGCCCTGCTCTACCGGTTCCTGGCCACGCTCCGCCGCGACGTCCCCATCACCGAGACCCTGCCCGACCTCGAGTGGCGCGGTGTGCCCCGTGAACCGTTCGATGCGTTCTGTGAGCGATACGGGTTCGAGAGCCTGGCCGACCGGGTGCCCCGCTGGGCCGACTAGGTCCCGACCGGCGCCTCCGCCCACGGTGCCGGGCTGGCGCCACCGAACTTCAGCGGATTGGTACTCGCCAGGGGTACGGAGAACCTTGGGTTCGGTGTTCCGCCTCAACATCAGCGGATCGCGTGTCGTGGCGACACGCCACGGCCTTAGGTTGAACTTCAGCGGATCGCGTGTGGTGGCGACGCCAGCGCCTCCGCCCACCGGGCCGGGCTGATGGTGCGCAGACGGCGAGGCGCCAACGGCAGGCCCCGGCGCATGGCGGCCAGGTTCCAATCGAGGGCGGTGGCCTTGACCGGCGACCACGACAGCCCGTACAGGTGGCGCAGCCGTGGATCGAGCGTGCCGATGGCGGCCAGCGAGACGAACGCCCACAGCGGTTTGATCCGGGTCGGCACCGCCCCCGACACGATCAGGTTGGACACTTCGTCGGCGACATCGGTGCGCAGCAGCCGGCCGCTGCCGATGACGTCCTCGACGTAGCGGCGGGTGGACCGGTAGGTCCCTGGCACGTACCAACGGGGGAGCAGGAGCATCTCGGCGGCGGTGAGGTTCTCCTGGTGGTACCGCTCCAGCTCGTCGGGAGTCAGTTCGCCGATGGTGAGCCGGTAGAAGTCGAGCACGCTGACCTCGAGGGCGGCGTGGACCCAGAGCAGCTGGTCGTAGTCGAGGGCGTCGTACCACTCGCCGGTCACCGGGTCGATGCCCTTGATCACGGCGTGGAGGCGGTTGATACGGTCGGCCACCTCCAGCGCCGAGCGTCTGGTCCCGAAGGTCAGCTGGCTCTGCATGGTGGCGGTGCGGATCAGCCGGGCCCAGGGATGGCGCCGGTAGGCGCCGGTCTGCCGGGCCCCGGCGGCCACCAGCGGATGCGCCGCCTGCATCAGCAGCGCCCGCGCCCCGCCGAACAGCGTCGTCACCTCCTTGTTGACCCGCCACATCATCGAGTCCGGTCCGAAGAACCCCGTGTCACCCACAACCGCAAGCTAGCCAGGTCGGGCGGCGAGACCGGCGAGCCGGGGTGGTGCTTCTCCCGAGGCGGGAGGATGGCCTTGCCCGGCGGGCGGTAGGCTGCCGGCCATGCCCCCCGCCATCGAGGCTCGACAGCTCTACAAGTCGTACGGTGACGTGACCGCGGTCGACGGGGTCGATCTGACCATAGAGGAGGGCGAGGTCTTCGCCCTGCTCGGGCCCAACGGGGCGGGCAAGACCACCACGGTGGAGATCCTCGAGGGGCACCGGCCCCGTACCTCGGGGGAGGTGTCGGTGCTCGGCTTCGATCCCCAGACCGGTGGACGCCCCTTCCGCGAGCAGATCGGCATCGTGCTCCAGCAACAGGCGGTGGAGGACGTCCTCACGGTGCGGGAGGCGCTTCAGTTGTACGGGTCCATGTTCCCCAAGCAGCGGAGCGTCGACGAGCTGATCGATCTGGTCGGGCTGCGGCCGAAGGCCAGACGTCGCATCAGGACGCTGTCGGGTGGGCAGAAGCGCCGCCTCGAGCTTGCCCTGGGGATGGTGGGTGATCCCGATGTGCTCTTCCTCGACGAGCCGACCACCGGCTTCGACCCTTCCGCCCGGCGCCAGGCGTGGACCGTGGTCGAGGGCTTGAGCAGCCTGGGTAAGACCGTGCTGCTCACCACCCACTACATGGACGAGGCCCAGCAGCTCGCCGACCGGCTGGCGGTGATCTCGTCGGGGCGGATCATCGCCGAGGGCACCCCGGCCACGCTCGGAGGCCGGGCCTCCGCCGCCTCGGTGATCAGCTTCCGGGTGGGGGCCAGCCGGCCGTTCGACCTTCCCCAGGACCTCGCCGTCGACCGCTCCGATGACGGCCCGCTCACCGTCACCACCACCGAGCCCACCAGGGTCCTGCACCGACTCACCGGCTGGGCCCTCGAAGGCGGCTTCACCCTCGACCACATCGAGGTCCGCAAGCCAAGCCTCGAGGACGTCTACCTCGACCTGGTCGGGTCGCAGGAGGGCGAGTGAGCCGCCCGTCCGACCGCGCCCTGATCTGGGATCAGATCCGCTACCAGAACACCATCTTCTGGCGGACGCCGGTGGCGGCCTTCTTCACCCTGGCGTTCCCGCTGATGTTCCTGATCGTGTTCACCCTGATCTTCGGCAACGAGGAGATCCCCGAGCTCGGTGTCACCACGGCCCAGTTCTACGCCCCGGCGCTGGCCGTGTTCGGGGCGGTGTCCGCCACCTACACCAACCTCGCCATCGGCACCGCCATCTCGCGCGACCTGGGCATTCTCAAGCGGGTCAGGGGCACCCCGCTGCCCCCGTGGATGTACCTCGCTGGCAGGATCGGTTCTGCGGCCTACCTCGCCGCCATCTCGGCGGCGATCATGCTCGGGTTCGGGATCGCCTTCTTCGGGGTCAGGATCTACCCCGAGGCGGTGCCGTCGCTGCTGATCAGCTTCGCCGTCGGGGTGGCGTGCTGGTCGGCCCTGGGGATGCTGGCGGCGGCGCTCAGCCCGAGCGGGGAGTCGGCCCCGGCGGTGACCAACGCCACCCTGCTCCCGCTCGCCTTCATCTCGGACATCTTCATCCCGCCGGGGTCCAACACCCCGGGATGGGTGACGACGGTGGGGGAGATCTTCCCGCTCAAACCGTTTGCCACCGCCTTCCAGGACGCCTTCAACCCCCAGGTCATCGCCGCCACCGAAGGGTGGCTCGACCACGTCCACTGGCCCGAGCTCGGGGTGATGGCGACATGGGGCATCGGCGCCGTCCTGCTCGCCATCCGCCTCTTCCGCTGGGAGCCCAAGGGAGGGGAGCGGGTGGGTCGGAAGACCCCCGTGGCGGTCGACGAGACCTGATCCGTCCGGCGGCTCGAGGCGTCCGGACGCCTGGCAGACTGGCCCCCATGTGCGGTCGTTTCGTCCAGGCAGCCGAACCCGAGGTGTACGCCGACCTGTTCTCCACCGCCCGCATCGTCGCCTCGATCCTCCCCGCTTCGTACAACGTCGCCCCCACCGACCAGGTGTACGCCGTGGCCGAGCACGACGGGGAGCGGCTGTTGGGATCGTTCTCGTGGGGGCTGGTCCCGTGGTGGGCGAAGGACCGGCGCATCGCCGCCCGCAACATCAATGCCAGGGTCGAGACCATCGCCACCAAGCCGGCGTTCCGTGAGTCGTTCACCGGGCGCCGCTGCCTGATCCCGGCGGACGGCTTCTACGAGTGGCAGGTCCGTCCCAAGGGCAAGCTGCCCCACTACGTCCACCGCGACGACGGCGCCCCCCTCGCCCTGGCTGGGTTGTGGGCGTCGTGGAAGGACCCCGAGACGGGGGAGCGGTTCCGCAGCTGCACCATCATCACCGCTGAGCCCAACGAGGTCGTCGCCCCGATCCACGATCGAATGCCGGTGATGCTGGGCGAGGACGCCTGGGCCACCTGGCTCGATCCCGAGGTCGGTGACCCCGATGTCCTGCTGCCCCTGCTCACGGTGGCGCCCGACGTGGCCATCAGCGCCCACCCGGTGTCCACGCTGGTCAACAAGGTCGCCAACAACGTGCCCGAGCTGATCGAACCGCTGACCACTCCGGCCGTCGACCAGTGACCAGCCTGCCGCCGATCCGCCGGGCATGAACAAGCCGGAGGAACGGCCCGCTCTCTTCACCCCGGTGTTCATCACCCTGTGGGTGGTCGGGTTCTGCCAGGAGATGTCGTTCGGGTTGATGATCCATCTCCCCGGGTTCCTGCAGAGCGTCGGCGCCACCGAGGCCAGGATCGGTCTGATCTACGCCTCGGGGGCCGTGGTCGCCCTCGCCCTCCGCCCGCTGATGGGTCGGGTGATCGACCAGGTGGGGCGCAAACGGATCTTCCTGATGGGTGCCCCGGTGCTGGCGCTGGCGTCGGCGGCATGGCTGGTGGTCACCGACGACGGGCCCACCGCCTTCGCCGTCCGCATGGTGTACACCTCGACCGAGATCCTGCTGTTCACCAACCTGCTCGCCTTCGGCTCCGACATCGTCCCCGAGCAGCGCCGCACCCAGGGCTTCGCCCTGCTCGGGATCTCCGGGCTGCTCCCCATCGGGCTCGGCTCGGTGATCGGCGATCTGGTGGTCGGTGAGGGGAACTTCGAGCGGCTCTTCGTCCTGGCGGCGGTGCTTGCCGTGGTGGGCTGGCTGATCGCCTGGCGGCTGCCCCCCATCGCCTCCCAGGATCCCGAACGGGAGATCCACCGCGGATTCCTGCGCGTGCTCCACCAGGGCGACCTGTTGCCCCTGTGGCTGCTCACCTGCACCTTCGCCACCGGGATCATGACCCTGTTCACCTTCATGCGCACCTATGTCGACGAGGCCGGCTTCGGCTCGGTCGGCCTGTACCTGGGGACCTACGCCGCGGTGGCGATCATGGTGCGGCTGTTCGGCTCCGCCCGAATCGATCGGATGGGGCCGCTGCCGCTGCTCACCACCGCCGGCTCCCTGGTCGGCGTCCAGTTCCTCGTGCTGGGGTACACCTCCTCGGTCCTGGGTCTGGTCGCCGCCGCCGTTCTCGGCGGATTCGGTCACGGGTTTCTGTTCCCGCTGATCACGACGGCGCTGGTGAACCGGGCACGTGTCGAGGAGCGGGGCACCGGGCTGGCCATCTTCTCCGGGCTGATCGACATGGTCTACCTGGTGGGGGCGCCGCTGGTCGGTCTGATGATCGTGGCCTCGGGCTACCCGACCACCTTCCGCATGGTCGGTGCGGTGATCCTCTCCGGGCTGACGGTGTTCGTCGTGTGGGAGCGGGCCAGGATGCGGGCGGCGATGGTCACCGACCCGGCTTGACCGTCGCCGCCGCCACCCCGATCACCGCCCCGGCGGTGCCGAGCGCCATCGCCTGGCCGATCGGGCCCAACGAGGGGAACAGGCTGGGCTGGGCCAGCAGCCCGGCAACGCTCATGACCAGGGCGACGAAGACGGTGTTGATCACCCCGGCCACCCCGGCGCCGATGGCGAACGGCACCGGCACCGGGCCGATCGCCAGCCGGTAGCTCACCGGGAAGACGGCGGCGGTGAGCACCGGGAGCACCACGTAGTCGGCGTCGGGTCTGAAGAACGACGCCCCCACCCAGGCCACGGCGAAGATGGCGGACAGGAACGAGAACCGGTTCCGGAACTCCGAGCGAGGCTTGGTCAAGGGCGGGTCAGCCGTCGATGGCAAGGCTGACGGTCATCGACACGGTGACCGTCTGCTCGCCTGCGGTGATCGGCGTGGCCGCATCCATGCGCGCCTTCGCCATCTTGGGGAACGGGCCCGGAGGCGAGGCAACGGTCTCGTCGATGCTGACCGGACGCCCCAGGGTGAGGCGGCCGCCCGGCCCTGGCCGGCAACGGTGATGCCTGTCATGCGTCCCCTCCTGCTGCGGCTGTGCCGTATCGCTCGCATTGTGCCCGGTCGGTGCAGATCCAGGGAGTCGGGACCGGGGCACGGTACCCTCCCGACGATGGACTGGATCGGCGACCCCCAGATCTGGATCTCCTTCCTCACCCTTGCCGTGCTCGAGATCGTTCTTGGGATCGACAACGTCGTGTTCATCTCGATCCTCGCCGGCAAGCTTCCGGCGGCACAGCAGGCCCGGGCCCGCAACCTGGGCCTCGGGTTGGCGATGCTCATGCGGATCGTCCTGCTGCTCGGCATCTCCTGGGTGATCGGTCTCACCGCGACCCTGTTCGAGGTCCTCAACCAGGAGATCTCGGGACGCGACCTCATCCTCGTCGGCGGCGGTCTGTTCCTGCTGGCCAAGGCCACCTTCGAGATCCACGAGAAGCTCGAGGGCGAGGATGCGCACACCGCGACCGGAGCGGTGGCCTCCTTCGGTGCGGTGATCGTCCAGATCGTGGCCCTCGACGCCGTCTTCAGCCTCGACTCGGTGATCACCGCCGTTGGCATGGCGGACGAGATCGGGGTGATGATCGCCGCCGTGATCGTCGCCGTCGCCGTGATGCTGCTGTCCGCCCGGGTGATCAGCGAGTTCGTCAACCGGCATCCAACGGTGAAGATGCTTGCCCTGAGCTTCCTGTTGCTCATCGGGATGTCGCTGGTCGCCGAGGGATTCGACGTCCACATCCCGAAGGGCTACATCTACTTCGCCATGGGCTTCTCGATCCTGGTCGAGGCGCTCAACCTGCGGATGCGGGGGCGGCGCGATGCCGTGCCTGTCGAGCTGCGACCCACTTACATCAAGGAACCGGGGGCGGCGGGTGCGGTCGGTCATGTGCCGTCCGGATCACCGGGAGGCGGCGCCGATTGACGGCTCGCCGGATGGCAAGGCCGGTGGCGGGAGGTCCCCAAAGGAGGTGGTGCCGGCGGCCCGAGGCTCGCCGAACGAGGCCCAGGGCCGCCCTGAAGGCGGCCCTGGGAAGCCCGGTGCGGTGTCGTCCAGCGACGAAACCTCCGCCCGCACACGATCTCGGCGGGGAGGCCATCGAGCGGGCAGGTCCCGGCGCAACACGACCCGCCCGCCCGGCATAGGCTGGGTCGGCCATTGCCGAGAGCCAGGGAGGATGCATGGCAGACGACAGGCTGCGGTCTGTTTCGATCGAGCGGATCGGGCTCGCCAGGTACCGGGCGACCAACGTCCGTGGAGGCACCTTCGAGTTCGGCGAGGGCGGAGACGGCACCAGCTTCACCGCCATCGAACTGCTGCTCACCGCCCTTGCCGGGTGCTCGTCGGCGGACGTCGACTACATCACCAACCGCCGTGCCGAGCCGGAGTCGTTCGGTGCCGAGGCCCGCGGGCGCAAGGTTCGCGACCAGCTCGGCAACCGGCTGGTCGACCTCGAGCTGGTGTTCAGGGTCCGCTTCCCTCAGGGAGAGGCGGGAGATGCGGCCCGCCAGGTGCTTCCCATCGCCGTGGCCCAGTCGCACGACCGGCTGTGCAGCGTCACCCGCACCCTCGAGGCTCCCTCACCGGTCAGCGTCCGCATCGAGTCGCCCTACGGCAAACTTTGAGCGACTCACCCTGTCAGGCGGTGTCACGCGCTCAAAGTTCCGTCCGGTCGTCAGCCGGCACCCAGGGGCGGCAGCCCGACCCCGGTGACGGCGGTCGAGCCCATCAGGTGCCAGTCGAGGAACCGCTCCAGCCTGCGGTAGAAGTCGAGTTGGGGCTGGCGCCGCAGCAGCCCGTGACCCTCAGTGGGGTAGGTGACGTACTCGTAGGTCTTGCCCAGCTCCTCGAGCCGTTCGACCAGCTGCTCGGACTGCCTGGGATGGACCCGGTCGTCGAGCTCGCCATGGGCGATCAGGATCGGGCGTTCGATCGCCTCCAGCCTGGCCAGCGGCGACCCGGCCAGGTATGCGTCGGGGTCGTCGCCGGGGTGGCCCATCATCCGCTCCAGGTCCTCTACCCCGGTGACGTCGCCCATCGCCCACGAGTTGAGGATGTCGCTGTCGCCGTACTTGGCGACACCGCAGGCGTAGCGATGCTCCGGGTCGTCGACCAGGCACAGCAGCGCCAGGTAGGAGCCGTAGCTGGCGCCGAAGATCCCGATCCGCCGCCGGTCGATCCAGTCGAGCCCCGCCAGGTAGTCGTGGGCGGCGAGACAGTCGTCCCGGTCGCCGACGCCCCAATCGCCGTGGTTGGCCCGCTCGAAGTCGAGTCCGTAGGAGGTCGATCCGCGGAAGTTGATCGCCAGCCAGGCATACCCCTTGTCGAGGAAGTACTGGGCGTAGCCGTCCCACTCGTCCCCGTAGTACGACGTGGGGCCGCCGTGGGGGTAGACCACGGCGGGCACCGGGCCCCGGTCGGCGGCGGGAGGGCGGAAGAGGAAGGCGGGGATGTCGAGCCCGTCGCCCGAACGGAAGGTCACCGGCTCCGGGGTGACGTGGGGGGCCGAGCGCACCTGGGCAGGGGTGGGGTCGACCAGGGTGGTGACGGCGCCGCCGCCGGTGACGGCGGCGATGGTGGACGGGGCGTGGTGGCTCTCGTGCCCGGCCACCAGCCGATCGTCGCCGGTCCACGATGGGCTCGACCAGGTGCCTCCCTGCGCTACCACCGTCACCGCACCGGTCTCCGGGTCGATGGTGACCAGGTCCGCCTTGCCCGCCCTGGTGGCGATCCCGGCCAGCCGGGAGCCGTCCCCGGACCAGGCCAGACCGCTGAGGTCCGCCCGGTGATCGGTCAGCCGGCGCTCGCCGGCACCGTCCGCCCCGACGAGGTGCACCTCACTCCATCCCGAGCGCTCCGAGACGAAGGCGACCAGCGACCCGTCGGGCCGGATGGCGGGGGAGGCGTCGGCGAACCCGGGCTCGCCGGACAGATGGCGGTCCTCACCGGTGGTCAGATCGACCATCCGGATGTCGCTGCGGCGCCGGTCTGCGGCCGGGTAGAAGGCGTACGCCGCCTTGGAGCGGTCGGCGGTCAGCGAGGCGGCTGCGGCGTGACCATCCCCGCCGGTGAGCGGGTGGGGCCAGGGGTCGGCGATGTCGATGACCGCCAGCCTGGTGCGCCCGTTGCGGTTGACCGTGATCAGCAGCCGGGTGCGGTCGATCCATTGCGGCGAATCGCCCTCGACCAGCGGATGGGGTGGGGAGCCGGCGGCGGCGGCCACATGGACGGTGCCGTCGGCCACGTAGGCGAAGCGGGTGCCGTCCGGGGACCAGGTCGCCGCCGTGTCCTCCCAGAAGGGGGCCGGCTGGCGGTGGGTGGTGAGCCGCTCGGGCCGTCCTCCGGCCACCGCCACCCGCCACACGTCCGACATGTCGCTGTCGACAAGGAACAGCACCTGGGTCCCGTCGGGCGAGACCACGGGGTGGCGGGGGCGGAAGGTCGACGCCACCGCCTCCATCCGCCAATGGGGCGGGGGCAGGAGGTCCTTGCGCGGCTCGGAGGCGACCCCGTGCCGCTGCTGCTTGCCGACCCAGACGGTGGGCTCGCTCATCCGGTCTCCCTGCCTCGCTCGACGCCGATCAGAGTCTGCACCACCAGGTCGCCCAACGTGGCCAGGTCGTATCCGCCCTCCTGGACCAGCACCGTGGGGAGGCCGGTCGATCCGATCCGCCCTCCGGCGGCGGCGTAACCGTCCCGGGTGACCTCGAGCGGGCTCTCCGGGTCGGCTGCGGCGGCGTCGACGCCGAGCGACACCACCACCGCCTCGGCTCCCCACGCCGTCGCTTCATCCACCAGAGACCCGACCGCCTCCAGCCACGGGTCGTCCCCGGAACCGGGTGGCAGGGGGAGGTTGCGGTTGGCGCCGGCGCCCTCGGCCTCACCCCGCTCGTCGGCGAACCCGATGAAGTGGGGAAACCAGCCGTACCCAGGGTCGACGTGCACCGACCCGTACCAGACATCCGGGTCGCGGTAGAAGATCTCCTGGGTGCCGTTGCCGTGGTGGGCGTCGATGTCGATCACGGCGACCCGGCGACGGTCAGACCGCAGCCGGGCGGCGGCGACGGCGGCGTTGTTCAGGTAGCAGGATCCACCGAAGAACCGGCGCCCGGCATGGTGACCCGGAGGACGGCTCAGGGCGTAGACGGCGGGAGCGCCTTCGACCACCAGCCTGGCCGCGGTGTCGGCGACCGCGGTGGCATCGAGGATGGCGGCGGCGCTGCCGGGACCGATCAGCGTCATCGTGTCGAAGGCGAAGGTGCCCGCCCGAGCGGACATCGCCGTCGGAATCCGCCCGGTGGAGACACCCGGGATGGGGAACACGTACGGCACCACCCGGTCCTGCCCCGGTTCGTCGAGATAGCCGGCCGCCACCCAGTCGTCCCACGCCGTCTCCAGGTAGGCGACCAGGTCGGGGTCGTGGACCACCTCGAGCAGCCCGCGGTCGAGCGGACCTGCCCGCTGCACCGGTGCCCCCGCCGCGGTCAGCGCGGCAAGGATGGCGTCGCCGCGGGCGGGCAGCTCGGTGCCCTGGTAGCGCACCCCCATCCAGATCTCGCCGCCCGGCTGGTGCAGCCGGTGCTCGGGGGACCACACACATGGCATGGTCAGCCGGGTGCTGTCGGTCACGGGCGCTCGGATCGGTGGGATCGGGCAATCTACGATCGCCACCCCCGGCCCGGCAACCACCGGTCGCGGTTGCCCCAGGCCGCCATCGCCCATACCCTGCTCCCGTGGAGCACCTCAACGTCGATCTCGACAAGGAGTGGCTGTCGGTGGCCGACATCTGCGGCTACATGGACGTGTCCGAGTTCGTGGTCACCTCGCTGCTCCGTTCCGGGGGGCTCCCTGCGGTGAAGTTCGGCCGGGAGTGGCGGGTGGCACGACGCGACTTCGAGGATTGGATCAACGCCCAGCGGTTCGAGGCGATGACCCGCAGGACCCTGGGGCGTACGTCGTGACCATGCGGCCAGACGTCGACGTCGTCATCGAGGACGAGATCGAGGTGGCCGCCCCGTGGGACGTCGTGGTGTGGAACGACCCGGTGAACCTGATGAGCTATGTGGTGTGGGTGTTCCGCAGCCTGTTCGGGTACGGCGAGGAGCAGGCCACCCGGCTGATGCTGGCCGTCCACCACGAGGGGAGGGCGGTGGTCGCCTCCGAACCGAGGGAGCGGGCCGAGATGTCGGTATGGCGGCTGCACCACCACGGGCTGTGGGCGACGATGGAACGCCGGTGACCCTCCGCTTCGAAGCCACCGAGGGCGGGGTGCGGGTGATCGCCGGGGCGCCGGAGCGCGCCATCCTCGAGGCGCTCCCCGAGTTCCTCGCATCGATCGACGGGTCGGGGGCCGAGGAGGCCCGTCTCCATCCCCCCGCCTACCCCTCGGACAACGAGGCGGAGCGGGAGTTCCAGCGGCTGGTCGCCGCCGACCTGGATACGGTGCGGGACGCAGACGCCACCGCCCTCGCCGACATCATCCGGCTCCTCGGCGGTGGCTCCATCGTGATCGACACCGCCCAGGCGGAGGCTCTGCTGCGCGCGGTGGGCACCGCCCGGATCACGCTGGCCGCCCGTTCCGGGCTGTTCGACCTGCCCGAGTTGCCCGAGGAGCCGTCGACGCCGCAGCAGACCCTGGTTCGGTTCCTGGGGATCATCCAGGAGTCGCTGGTCGAGGCGCTCAGCGACCGGCTCGATTCCCCCACCTGACCGTCGGCCCGGTCACCCGGCCAGATCGAGCACCTCGTCGACGGCGACGTACTCGGTTCCCAGCGCAGCCGCCACGGTGGCGTTGACCACCTGGCCGCCAGCGATGTTGAACCCCGGGACCAGCTCGGGGTGGCGGCGGGTGGCCGACCCGAGACCGTTCGCCAGCGCAACCATGTAGGGCAGGGTGGCGTTTGAGAGGGCGTAGGTGGAGGTGTGGGGGACGGCGCCCGGGATGTTCCCGACGGCGTAGTGCACCACCCCGTCGACCAGGTACACCGGGTCGGTGTGCGAGGTCTCCCGCGCCGTTGCGATGCAGCCGCCCTGGTCGATCGAGATGTCGACCACCACCGACCCGGGGCGCATCGCCTTGATGTGCTCCTCGGTGACCACGATGGGCGCCCTGGCCCCCGCCACCAGGACCGCCCCGATGACCAGATCGGACCTCGGTATGTACTCGTCGATGGCGTACACCGACGAGCGGATGGTGGTGATCCGACCCCACATGGTGGCGTCGATGGTGCGGAGCCGGTCGACGTTGAGGTCGAGGATGGTGACGTCGGCGCCCATGCCGACCGCGATCAGGGCGGCGTTGGTGCCTGCGCTTCCCCCACCGAGCACGGTGACCCGTGCCGGCGGGACGCCGGACACGCCACCTATCAGCACCCCCCTGCCGCCCTGGGGCCGCTCCAGATGGTGCGCCCCGGCCTGGGTGGCCATCCGCCCGGCGATCTCGCTCATCGGCGCCAGCAGCGGGAGCGCCCCCGAGCCGAGCTGCACCGTCTCGTAGGCGACGGCGGTGGCCCCGGTCTTGATCAGACCGCGCCCCTCCTCGGGGTATGCGGCCAGGTGCAGGTAGGTGAACAGCACCTGGTCGGGGCGGAGCATGGCGATCTCCGAGGGCTGGGGCTCCTTGACCTTGACCACCATGTCGGAGCGCTCGAAGACCGCGGCGGCGGTGCCAACCATCTCGGCGCCCACCGCCCGGTACTCGGCGTCGGTGATGGAGGAACCGAGCCCTGCGCCTTCCTGGACCAGCACGGTGTGCCCGTGCGCCGCCAGCTCGCGCACACCGGCGGGGGTCGTCGCAACCCGATACTCCTCGGTCTTGATCTCGGTCGGGATTCCGACGATCACGGGCATTCCTCCAGGCGGGCGGTGATCTGCGGAGTCTGCCATACCGCCTGGAGCGATGCCGGGTCGGCCCGGGCCGGTGGCGGCGGTAGCCTGCCGGCCGGTCGATCGGGGAGAAGCCGTGAGTCGCATTGTGTCGCTGGTGCTCGCCGCCCGCCCCGCCGTGGCCATGCCGGCGGCGCCGTGGCTGGCGCCATGGGGGACCAGCACCCTGATCGACCACGTCCTCCGGGGGGTCAGGGCATGGCCGGTCGAGCCGGGCATCGTCGTGCTGGGCGCAGACGCCGAGGCGGTCCTCGAAGGCGCCGATCTCGCCGGCTTCACCGTCGTCATCGACCCGGAATGGGAGGAGGGCCGGGCGGCCCCGCTGCGCGCAGGCGTCGACGAGCTCACCCGGCAGACCGACATCACCTCGTTCGTCCTCACCGCGGCGGACATTCCGGGGATCGGGGCGGACGTCGTCGGCGATCTCGTCGCCGCCCACGCCACCCACGATCGGGCGGTGACCGTACCGATGTACCGCTACGCCAGGGGTCGCCCGCTCATCGTGCGCCGCGACCTGTGGCCGCGGCTGCTCGGGCTGGAGGACGACGCCGGGATCGACGCCCTGCTCCAGACTCACCCCTCGTGGGTCGAGGAGCTGCGGGTCGATGCGCTTGCCCCGCGCACCATCGCCACCCCCGACGACCTGGTCGAGATGCGTCCCCGCCACTGAGCCCCTCGGCGGAGCACCGCACCCTGCCGGTAAGCTCCTCCCTCGCTGCACCGGACGCCGGCAGGTGCGTCTTCTATGGGGAAAGGAAAGCCGAACCAATGCCCTCCATCGACGCCATCGAGGGGATCGGACACACGTACGCCACCAAGCTGCGCAAGGCCAGGGTCCGCACCACCGAGGCCCTACTCAAGAACGGCGCCACCCGCAGGGGGAGGGCGCAACTGGCCGAGCTGACGGGTCTCAGCGAGCAGAGGATCCTCGAGTGGGTCAACCGAGCCGATCTCTTCAGGGTGAAGGGCGTCGGGGAGGAGTACTCCGATCTTCTCGAATCGGCCGGCGTCGACACGGTGAAGGAGTTGCGGCGGCGCAACCCGGCCAACCTGCTGGCGGCCATGATCGAGATCAACACCGCCAAGCGGCTGGTGCGGCGCCTCCCTACCGAGTCGATGGTCGCCCGGTGGGTCGAGCACGCCAAGACCCTGGAGCCCATGGTCAAGCACTGAACCGAGGTCGTAGTCGCCCGTGACAACGAAACGCCCCGGTCCGAGGACCGGGGCGTTTGTGCGGATGCTGGGGCAGGAAGGGAGGGACTGCCTCAGATCTCGCAGGCTCGAGTCACTTGGTCGAAGCCGCCCGAGGGGCGGTCGTCGCCTTCGTGGTCGAGGTCTTGGCCGGAGCCTTCGGCGCCGTGGTCCGGGCCGGCGTGGTCTTGGCCGTGGTCTTGCGGGTCGTGGTCTTGGCGGTCGGCTTCCTGGCGGCCGTGGTCTTGGTCGGCGTGGCGGCCGCCTTCACGGTCTCCTCGGCCTCGACGACCACCTTCCGGGCAGCCGTCTTGGCATCGCCCGGGGTGAAGCTCTCCCGCCAGCTCTGCATCGCAGCCTCGAGCTGGTCACGCAGCCGCTCGACCCTGTCGGTCACCTTGTCGAGGTCCACGCGGTGCTGGATCTCCTCCACGACGTCGCTGCGCCTGATCTGCTTGGCGACCTTCTCGCCCTCACGGGCGTAATCGTCGAAGCGGGCCTGCGCCGTCTCCGCCACCTTGTCCGAGTACTCGGCGATCTTGTCGCCCAGCCCGCGGACCTTGCGGGCCATCACGACCGGCGCACCGAGGGTGGCGTAAACTGCCTTGGTGGCCAGTTCCTTCTGGTCGTTCATCATTGTTCCTCCTGGTCGACGCCGACAAAGCTCGTGTAGATCTGTATCAACGCCTGTTTCTGGGATTGGTCGAGGCCGTCGTCACCGGTTATCGCCTGGATCACCGTCGGTCGTTCGGTGCCCTCGAGCAGACCTGCCCGCTCGTAGAGGGTTTCCGCCGAGATGGACAGCGCCCTGGCCAGCGACTTGAGGATCTCCGCCGACGGGCGGCGCAGACCCCGTTCGATCTGGCTGAGGTACGGGTTCGAGATGCCGGCGGTATCGGCCAGCTTGCGGAGCGACATGGCGCTGCGCTCCCGCTGATCCCGTATGAACTCGCCAAGGTCGGTCAGTGGCTGTCTCATTGCTAGCAATGTATCACACCCTGCGTACATTTGCAAGCACTTTGTGAACGGAGGCACAAAGGTTCCGCGCCGGCCCGGCCGGGGGTCAGGGGCGGCGGCGGGCCACCATGGCGTCGAGGGCGTTCTGGATCGATCGACGGATCGACTCGGTGTGCTCCAAAACCCACAGTGGGTCGTCGGCGGCGTCGCCGCCCCGAGCCGGGATCGGCTCGAGGAACCGGATGTGCCAGCGGATCGGCCGCGGGATCGGGTTGAGCACGATCGCCATCTCCTTCACCCGCTGCTGGGGGAACACCATCCGCACCAGCCGGGCCAGGGTCTCCGACGTCGCCACCGCGGGATGCACCTCCTCGGCGCCGACGATCGCCGCCGGGATGATCGGCGCCCGGTGGGTCTCCGCCAGCTCGATGAACCCGCCCCGTCCCAGCCGCTGCACCCGGTAGGCCTCCTCCATCGGCTTCATGAAGCCGCGCTCCCCCTCGGGGAAGACGCCGACCAGCCGGCCGTGGTCGAGCAGGTGGGCGACGTCGCTCCTCGCCGCATAGGCCGCCCCGGCCTTGCGGTACAGATGCGAAACCCACGGGAGCATGTTGAAGATCTCGGTGCCGATCACCCGCAGCCGGCGGGGGATGTCCGGCTCGTTGGCGACGGCGGCGGTGAGGATGGCGGCGTCGTAGGGGAGGAAGCCGCCCCCGTGGTTGGCGACGATCATCCCCGGTCCATCGGGCGGGAGGTGCTCGGCGCCCTCGACCTCGACCTTGAAGTAGTCGAAGTAGAGGTAGTTGACCAGGTGCCACACCATCTCGGCGATGACGGGATCGAGCCCGATCGGATCGACGTCGTAAGTGGCGGCGGCCAGGTGGCGGGCCAGCACCGGCCAGGTCTCGAAGCCGAGACGCCCGGTGATGGCCACCGCCCGGTCGAAGACGTCGATCCCGCCGTGGAGGGCGCAGCGGCTCTGGTCGACCACCGTCGGCAGACCGCACGGCGATCCGGAGGGGCCACGCCAGTCGCAGCGTCTGGTGGTGTCCACCACGGCGGCGAGGCGATCGGCCAGCCTGCGCCTGCGGTCGCCTCCGGGGCCGCCGGCGGCGGGAGCGATGCGGTGGACCGCGATCTCACCCTCGTCGCTGTCCGGCTCGGGGGCCGGGGGAGCGGGCTCGTCGGCTTCGGCTTCGACGGGTGCTTGGCCGGCGAGCACGTCGACCAGCTCCGGCTTGGTCATCCGCCACCGACCGGGAATCGAGCGCTCGGTCGCCATGGCCAGCAACTCGGCCTTGGACAGCGTGGCGAGGAGGTTCCGGTCGGTCATCAGTCGTCGGTCATCAGGTCGTCGGTCATCAGTCGTCGGCCACCCTGCCGGCGTACCCGGCGAGCACGGCGTCGCGCACCGAGTATTCCGGGGTGAACCCGAGCCGGCGCTGCATCGCCCTGGTGTCGAGGACGGCGCCATGCTCGAGCATCAGGGCGATGTGGGCGGGCAGCGGGAAGCCGGCCCTGGCCAGGGCGGAATGGGCGGCGGCCAGCGCCCGGCGGGGGAGGGGCTTGGGAAGGCGGCGGCCGAGACGGATGATCCGGCTCAGGTACATCGGCCCGGCGGCGGCGACGTTGAAGGTGCCCCCGCCGTTCCCATCGACGGCGGCGAGGACGGCGGCGACGGCGTCACCCTCGTGGAGCAGGTGCAGCCTGGGGTCGTAGCCGAGCAGGGTCGGCACCACGGGGAGCCGCAGGTACCGGCTGATCGGGTTCTCCACGGTCCGCCCGAAGATCGGCCCCATACGGAGCACGGTCACCGCAGTGTCGGGGCTCCGGGAGGCGAGGGCGGCGGCGGCCGTCTCCACGTCGAGGATCAGCCGGCCGAACCGGCCCAGCTTGGACGAGGTGGCGTCGGTCTCGGTGAACACCGAGGGGCTGCGGGGGCCGAGCGGGTAGACGGCGGCGTCCGACTTCACCACCACCCGCCGCACGGTCGGTGAGCGTCCGGCGGCGCCGAACAGCGCCTGGTTGCCGACGATCGCCCGGTCGCGGGCGTCGTCCGGTCCCAGCTGGGGCGCCCGGTCGACGGTGAGAAGGTGCACCACCGTGTCCGGATCGAGCGCCAGGATGTGGTCGGCCAGGGCGGCCCGGTCGGGCCCGAGCAGGATGAAGGGCGAGCGGAAGCCATGGCGGGGCGGCAGCTCGTCGATGCCGAAGACCTCGGTGCCGACCCACCGCTCGAGCATGGCGACGACCTGGCCACCGATCCATGTGGAGGCGCCGCTGACGAGGATGCGTCGCATCGCCGGGAGCCTAGGTGCTGTGCCGCCGCGACCCGGTCCGGGGTGGGTCCGGCTAGCTTGACCGGACCCGGTCGGGAGGGAGCCGATGACCAGCGACCAGTACATCGCCACCGTGGAAGCCGAGGGCACCATGCTCGACGAGGCGGCGACCCGGGCAGGCCTGGGCACCCCCATCCCGAGCTGCCCCGGCTGGACCATCGTCGATCTGCTCCGTCATCTCGGCGAAGCTCATCGCTGGGCGGCCACCATCGTGGGGGAGGCGAGACCGAGCAATCTGAGCGAGACCGATTGGGGTGCCATCCGGCCCCCGGACGATCCCGCCGCCGCCTTCGGCTGGTTCCGGGAGGGTCACACCAACCTGGTGGCGACGCTGCGGGCGGCGCCTGCCGACCTCGACTGCTGGCACTTCCTCGCCGCCCCCTCCCCGCTGGCGTTCTGGGCCCGGCGCCAGGCCCACGAGCTGACCATCCACCGGGTGGACGCCGAGCTGGCGACCGGGGATCCGAGGCCCTCGACCATCGAGCACGCCGTGGACGGCATCGACGAGCTGCTGTCCGGCTTCTTCGGCGATCCCAGGCGGCGCCAGCGCTTCGACTTCACCGCAACCGTCTCGGTGGAGACGACCGACGCCGACGAGGCGTGGCGGCTGGCCATCGAGCCGGGGAGGTGTGTGACCACCAGGGTGCGGGACGACGCCGACTGCACGCTGCGTGGTCCCGCCACCGATCTGTACCACCTGCTGTGGAACCGCACCGACCCGGACACGGTTGCCGTCTCGGGGGACGCCGGGCTGGTCGACGCCTGGCGCCGCACCGCCCAGATCCGCTGGAGCTGACCTCAGGTCACCGCCGGGGCGGGCTCGAGAGCCGGATGCGCCCGGCGCGACGAGGCGGCGAGGAGGATACCGGTCATCACTAGGAGCCCTCCGAGGCTCTGGACCGGGGTCAGCGATTCCCCGAACCACATCCAGCCGAGCACGACGGCGCCGACCGGTTCGAGCATGGCCACGGTGGTGACCGTGGTCGCCCTCAGGTGCTGCAGGGCGTACAGCTCGAAGGAGAAGGGAACCAGCGTGCCGGGGATCACCACCCAGGCGAGGAGCACCCACAACGGAGCCGACCATGGATCGAGGGCGCCGAGCAGGTTGGCGGAAGACGCCGCCGTCTCCCGGCTCAGGTCGGTCACCGGGCTGACCAGGTTGAGGGCAACGGCGGCGGTGGCAAACGCCCAGAGGATCACGGTGAGGGGATCCTGCCGGCTCACCCCGTGCTCGCCGAGCAGGAAGTACGCCGAGAAGGCAACGGCCGCCCCGAACCCGGCGGCGACACCCACCGGGTCGAGGGTGAAGCCCTGCCACACCTGGGCGATCATCGCCAACCCGACGATCGACAGAGCGAGCGAGAACCACAGCCTGCCCCGAACCTCCTCCTTCTGCACAAACCGGGCCCACAGGGCGACCAGGATCGGAGCGGTGTACTCCAGCAGCAGCGCCATGCCGACGGTGAGCCGGTCGATGGCGACGAAGTAGGTCCACTGCAGCAAGGCGACACCGGTCAGGCCGAGCGCCACCACCAGAAGGAGGTCGCCGCCGCGCGGGGGGCGGAGCGACGCCGGCCGGAACACCGCCCCGATCACCGCCAGGCCCACCGTGGCCCCGGTGACCCGCAGCGAGGTCAGCTCGGCCGGGTCGACCCCGGAGCGCAGGATCACCCGCGAGACGCCGGCGTTGACGACGAACAGCAGCGCCCCCAGCGAGACCAGGACGTAACCGAGCCGCGGAGATCCGGAAACCATCGCCGCACTCTATGGGGGCGGTGCCGACGGACCCCCGCTTTCCCCAACTTTGAGCGATTGAACCTGCTATACGAGTTCAATCGCTCAAAGTTTGCGGGCGGATGGAAGCGTGCCGACGGATATGCTCGGGACTGCCGTTACACAGGAGATCACCGTGCCCTACCAGCCTGACCTCGAGCGCTACGACGCCATGGCGTACCGTCGGTGCGGAGCGAGCGGGGTCCTGCTACCGGCGATCACCTTGGGTCTGTGGCAGAACTTCGGCGCCGACCGAACCCGTGTCCACGCCGCCGCCATGATCACCCGGGCATTCGACCGAGGCGTCACCCACTTCGACCTGGCCAACAACTACGGCCCGCCATACGGGCACGCCGAGACGGTGTTCGGCGCCGTGCTCAACGCCGAGCTGTCCGGCTGCCGCGACGAGCTGTTCATCTCGACCAAGGCCGGCTACGACATGTGGCCCGGGCCCTACGGCCAGTGGGGGTCGCGCAAGTACCTGCTGGCCAGCCTCGACCAGAGCCTGGCCAGGATGGGGCTCGACTACGTCGATCTTTTCTACTCGCACCGCTTCGACCCGGACACGCCGCTGGAGGAGACGATGGGGGCGTTGGCGACGGCGGTGCGCAGCGGGCGAGCCCTTTACGTCGGGGTGTCGTCGTACTCCCCCGAGGCCACCAGGAGAGCGGCGCAGATCCTCGCCGGTGTGGGTGTGCCCCTTCTCATCCACCAGCCGTCGTACTCGATGCTCAATCGCTGGATCGAGGATGCGCTGCTCGACACCCTCGATGAGCTTGGGGTGGGCTGCATCGCCTTCTCGGTGCTCGCCCAGGGTCTGCTGACCAGGAAATACCTCGGTGGCGTGGCCCAGGGATCCCGGGCGGCCACGGCGGGGGGCTCCTTCGATGCGACCTGGGTCGACGACGACATGCGCAGCCGGCTCACCGCCCTCGACGCCATCGCCTCGGATCGGGGGCAGAGCCTGGCTCAGCTGGCGATCGCCTGGTCGCTGCGGGATCCCCGGGTGACCACGGCGTTGCTGGGAGCGTCCAGCGTGGAGCAGCTCGACGAGAACCTCGACGCCCTCGACAACCTCGGGTTCACCGAGGACGAGCTGGCCGCCATCGATGCCCACGCCCAGGATGCGGGGATCGACCTGTGGGAGGC
>JBPCMS010000003.1:0-65437 GCA_051002015.1 Acidimicrobiia bacterium | reverse complement strand
GAGCGGCTGGTGTTCGACACGCTCGAGCCGTTCGCCGGGAAGTGGATCCAGGCCGAGGGAACGTTCACCGACAAGTCGGGCGAGTCCAAGCGGGTGGCGGTGTCGATCGGACCGGAGCACGGCACCGTCGGGCCGCTCCACGTCAAGGAAGCCGCCAAGGAGGCGGTGCGCGGTGTCGGCTTCGACATCCTGGTGGTGTGCGGGTTCGCCTTCGACGCCAGGGTCGGCGAGACCGCCCGCGAGTTCGGCGACCTGACCGTGCTCCCTGCCCGGATGAACCCGGACCTGATGATGGGTGACGACCTGTTGAAGAAGACCGGCGCCGGCAACCTGTTCACGGTCTTCGGGGAACCCGACGTCACCGTCAAGGACGAGGGTGGCGAGCTGGTCGTGGAGCTGCGCGGCGTCGACGTCTACGACCCCACCACCGGTGAGGTCCGCTCCAACTCGACGGATGACATCGCCTGCTGGTTCATCGACACCGAGTACAACCAGGAGAGCTTCTTCGTTCGCCACGCCTACTTCACCGGCGGCGACCAGCCCTACGAACGCCTCCAGAAGACCCTCAGAGCAGACATCGACGAGGACGCCTGGGCCACCCTCTACTCCACCACCAGCCGCCCCTTCCCCAAGCCCGACACCAACCGCATCGCAGTCAAGGTCATCAACCACTACGGCGACGAAGTAATGAAGGTCTACGAGGTGTGACAGCCGGCAGCGGCCGCAATTCACACCCGCGATTCTTGCGCGGGTGGGTAGGGCCCGTTTACCGCCGGTAGGCGACAGCGAGCACCGCCGCCAAGTCCTCCAGGGCTCGTTCCAAGCCGAGCCCGGCCGGGGTCACGCCAAGCAAGTCGCAGGCGGCGTGGATGGCGTCGACGGCGGCGCCGAGCTCGTTGAGAGCGAGTGCGGCTCGCTGCTCTTGGGTTTCGCGGTCTTGCTGGTGTGCGGTGGTCATCGGCGGCACCTCCTGTTGGTGCCCTGTCTTGGTGTGCCGGGAAGGCGGGGACAGGTCTCCCGCCTTGTCGCCTTCGAGGAGCTACCCCGAGGGCTATCCCGGCGGTGAGAGTACACCACACCGAGCCGCCGTGCCCCCGCGGGACGCGCGCGGGACGCGAGCCGAGACAGAAGCCATGAAACCGGGTGAAAGCTAGGGAGAGACTTGGCGGGGGCGGATCGTCAACGGTTGCAAGGGTTTCGGGCGGATCGTCAATGGTTGCAACGGGTCCGGCCCTGACCCTGTTATCGGGGTGTGTCTGATTACAAATCAGCTGCTCTGACCAACTGAGCTACGCCAGCAGACGCGTGGTCAGCTTATCCAGCCGCGGATCCGGGCCATCTCGAACATGGCGATGGCCCCTGCCACCGACGCGTTGAGGCTCTCCACCCCCGGTTGCATCGGGATGCGGGCGACCACGTCGAGCCGGTCGGCAACCAGCCGGGAGATCCCCTCGCCCTCGGCGCCGAGCACGATGGCGACGGGCTCGGTGAGCAGGTCGAGCCCGAGGATCGACCGTTCGGCGGCGCCGTCGAGCCCGACCAGCCAGACGCCGGCGCTACGCAGCCGCACCAGGGCGTCGGCGACCGATCCCACCTGGGCGACGGCGACATGTTCGAGCGCTCCGGCGGCGGCCTTGAAGGCGGTGGCGCCGATCGGAGCCGAGCGGCGCCCCGGGACCGCCATCACCGGAACCCCGGTGGCCCGGGCGGAGCGGGCCAGCGCCCCGACGTTGCGCGGGTCCTGCAGGTGGTCGAGGACGAGCACAACGGCGGGGTCGGCGAGACCGACGGCTTCGTCGAGATCGAGGTAGGCGAGCGGCCGGCAGGCGGCAACCACCCCTTGGGGCGCCCCGGTGGCGGCGAGGGGGCGGGTGTCCTCCACCCTGGTGATGGCGGCGCCTCCAGCCTCGGCGGCGGCGACCAGCCGCTGGTAGTCATCGTGGCGCAGGCGGGCGCTCTCCACCGTGAGCCGCCGGACCCGCCCGACGGCGACCGCCTCGGTGACGGCGTGGAAGCCTTCGACATCGGCGCCGTACCCGTCGCCGTTCATCCGCTGGCCTCGCCGGTCATCGCCGGGCGAGCGCCGGATGCTCGCTGTGGCGTTGTTGCCCTCGGATCCTCGCCCGACGGTCATCACACCGCGGTTGTGGCCGCAGCCCCGACCACCGAGTCTCCGCCATCGGGCCAGCCTCTCAGCTCAGCGTCTGTGCCATCGAGAGCCGTCGGCGGTGTCCTCGACCACGATCCCGAGGTCGGCCAGGGCGTCTCGCACCGCATCGGCGGTGGGCCAGTCTCGCTGTTCCCTGGCCACGGTCCTGGTGGCCACCAAGCCTTCGACCAGATCCAATGGGGAGTCGCCCGCACCCCCGAACCGGGAGCCGAGGGCACCGAGAGCCTCGGCGATGTCGTCGACCGAGCTCCCCGGCTCGGCCAGCCCGAGTAGCTCGACCAGCTCGTCGTACGCCGCCGCCAGGGCCGAGGGGTCCTCATGGGCATCGAGCAGCCGATTGCCGGTCCGCACCGCATCGAAGAGCACGGCGAGACCGCCGGCGGTGTCGAAGTCGCCGTCCATCGCCGCTCGGAAGGCGGCGATGGTTGCCGGGTCGGCGAGCCTGCCGACCGGATCGCCCGCCCGGCGCCGGAAGGCCCACAGCCGCTCCAGGGAAGCGACCGCGTCCTCCAGCGCCTCGGCGGTGAAGTCGAGCGGCTTGCGGTAGTGAGTGCGCAGGTAGAACAGGCGCACCGCCTGGGGCGGATAGGTGCCCAGCGCCTCGATCAGGTCGACGACATGGCCGGTCGACTTGGCCATCTTCTCGCCGGAGAGATCGACCATCCCGTTGTGAAGCCAGTAGCGGGCGAACGGCTTGCCGGTGGCCGCCTCGGACTGGGCGATCTCGTTCTCGTGATGCGGGAAGACGAGATCGTTGCCCCCGGCGTGGATGTCGAAGGTGTCGCCGAGATAGCGGCGGGCCATCGCCGAGCACTCGATATGCCACCCCGGTCGGCCGGGGCCCCACGGCGAGTCCCAGGTCGGTTCGCCCGGCTTGGCCGCTTTCCACAGGGCGAAGTCGAGCGGGTCCCGCTTGTGCTCGCCGGGCTCGATCCTGGCCCCGGAGATGAGGTCGTCGATCTGGCGCCCGGAAAGCTTGCCGTACCCGTCGAAGCTGCGCACCGCGTAGTAGACGTCGCCCCCTGCCGAATAGGCGTGGCCCCCGGCGATCAGCGTCTCGATGAGCTCGATCATCTCGGGGATGTGATCGGTTGCGGCCGGTTCGAGATCCGGCGGCCCCACCCCGAGCCCGAGGTAGGCGGCGGCAAACGTCTCGGCGTTGCGCTTGGCCAGCACCTGAGGATCGACCCCCTCGTCGGCGGCGGCGGCGATGATCTTGTCCTCGATGTCGGTCACGTTCTGAACGTAGGTGACGTCGTACCCGGACCAGGCCAGGTAGCGGCGGACGACATCGAAGGCCACCGCCGCCCTGCCGTGACCGACGTGGGGGCGGGACTGGACGGTGGGCCCACACACGTAGATGCCCACCCGTCCCGGTTCGAGCGGCTCGAACGTCTGGGTGCGGCGGCCAAGAGTGTTGAAGACGTCCATTCCCGGCATGGTACCGACCCACCCCGGAGGCGACCGACGGGGTGGGGTATGGTCGCCAGCATGCCCGGCCCGCACCCGCTCATCCTCGCCCATCGGGGAGCGTCGGCCTCGGCTCGGGAGAACACCCTGGCCGCCTTCAGGCTGGCCGTCGTCCACAACGCCGACGGGATCGAGCTCGATGTGCGCCGCACCGCAGATGACGTGCTGGTGATCCATCACGATTCCGAGGTGGCCGGTCTGGGGCCGATCGTGCAGATGCGTCTCGAGGAACTGCGGCGGGACGCCACGTGGATCCCGACGCTCGACGAGGCGCTCGACGTCACCGGCGACCTGCTACTCGATATCGAGGTGAAGAGCGATCCGGGCGAGCCGGATCACGACCCGGACCAGGGGATGGCGGAGCGGGTGGCGGCCTGGGTCGACCGGCACCGGTTGCACGATCGAACGGTGGTCACGTCGTTCGATCCCGGCGCCGTCGCCGCGGTGCGGGCCCATCGCCCGGCGGTCGCCACGGGGTTGCTGGTGGAGGTCTTCGAGCCGGTCGAGGTGGCGATCGCCCTCGCCGCCACCGAGGGGCACCGGTGGGTGCTCCCCCATCACTCGTCGCTGCGTGAGCAGGCCGTCGCCGTCATCGCGGCCGCCCACCGGGAGCAGATCGCCGTGGTCGCCTGGACGGTCGACGACGCGGAGCTGATGCGGAGCCTCGCCGCCGCCGGGATCGACGGGATCATCACCAACGATCCGGCCGCCGCTCACGAGGTGCTGGCCGGGTAGACCCCCGGAGTGTGCAGTCGATCAGCCGGCGATCGGGGCGATCACACACACGGCGGTGGCGGCGATCCCCTCGTCGGCCCCCAGCCAGCCGAGCCCGTCCATGGTGGTCGCCTTCACCGAGACCGCCCCCACCTCGACCCCGAGCCTGGCGGCGAGGTTGGCTCGCATCTCCGGGCGGTGGTCGGCCACCCGCACCGTCTCGGCGAGCACGGTGACGTCGACGGAGGACACGGCGAACCCGTGGTCGGCGACCAGGCCCACCGCATGCTCCAGCATCACCAATGAGTCGGCCTTGTACCAGCGGGGGTCGGAGGACGGGAAGTGGTCGCCGAGGTCGCCGAGGGCGGCGGCGCCGAGCACGGCATCGATGACGGCGTGGGCGACCACATCACCGTCGGAGGTGGCGGCCACGCCCCTGGTCCGATCGACCAGCACACCGGCGACGGTCACACCTCCGGATGGCGTGAAGCGGTGGGCGTCGACACCGGAGCCGATGCGCACGGGGTTGCCGATCAGAGCTCGATCGGCTCGTCGACCCTGGGGAGGGCGCGGTCGAGCCGGCGGATCGCATCCTCCTCGTCGACCTTGAGGGCGAACCGGAGCTCGCTGACGATGATGAGCCGGGCCTTGGCCAGCATCCGCTTCAGGGCGGGGGAGATCCCCTTGATCTGCTGGGCGTAGGTGAGGTCGCGTACCACCTCGGCGACTTGGAATATATCGCCACTGTTTATCTTCTCGGTGAGCAGCTTGTACCAGCGCGACCAGTTCGCCCCCGCCTCCTGGGGCTCGTCACGGAAGGTGGCGAACACCTTGCGGGCGACGTTGGTCGAGATCACCGGCCGCACCCCGAGATCGAGGGCGCCCTCGACCGGCACCCAGACGATGAGTTGGTCGGCGACCACCTCGAGCACGAAATAGGGCTCGCGCCCATTGCCCATGTCGACCTGCTCGACCCGAATGATGGTGGCGGCGCCGTGATGTGGGTACACCACCTTGTCCCCGACGACGAAGGGGGAGGGCTTCTTGGCGTTCGCCTTGGCCGCGGCCGGGGCCGGAGGTTCGGCGGCAGGAACGTCCTTGGCCACAGCCGCCTTCCTGGGGGTCGCCTTCTTCTCGGCAGAATCCTTGGCAGGAGTCGCCTTCTCGGGAGTGCCGGCCTTGGTCGCTGCGGGCTTCTTGGCGGCCGAGGTCGTGACCGGCGCCGAGGGCTTGGCCGCCGCCGAGGGCTTGGCCGCCGCAGACGAGGGCTTGCCCGCCGCCGAGGGCTTGCCCGCCGCCGCCGCCGAGGGCCTCGCCGCCGCCGACTTCGCCGCAGAGGACTTGCCCGCCGCCGCCGAAGGCTTGGCCGCCGCCGAAGGCTTGGCCGCCGAGGGCCTCGCCGCCACGGGCTTGGCCGCCGCCGAAGGCGTGGCCGCCGCCGAGGGCTTGGCCGCCGCCGACTTCGCCGCAGCAGAGGACTTGCCCGCGGCAGACTTCGCCGCCGTGGTCTTGGCTGCAGGCTTCGTGGCGGATGCCGCCTTGCTGGTCGTGGCCTTCTTGGACGACGCCGCAGTCGATGGCTTCGAGCCCGCCTTGGCGGTGGGCTTCGCTGTGGTCGTCTTGGCAGCCGCCTTGGCCGCGTCGCTGCTCTGCTTGTCGGCCACGAGTCAACCTTCTGGGGACAGGATCGGAGGGGGCATTGTACCCAACGGCGCGTTCGGCCCGGACCGCCACCGCTGGCTTCGCCGCCGGCCTTGCCCCCGCTGCAGGTCAGTCAACCAGCCCGAACGGTGTGCCGTGCTGGAGCAGCCGGTCGAGATGGCCCCGCAGCTGGTTGGCCCTGGTCCGCCCCACGCCCTCGACCTCGGCGAGTTCGCTGGCCGAGGCGTGGAGGAGCTTCTGCAGGGTCCCGAAGTGGTTCAGCAGCGAGTTCTTGACGTTGTCGGGAAGCCGGGATACCCGTTCCAGCGCCCGGCCGCCACGGGGGCGGACCGCCTGATCGAGGTTGCCCAGCCCGAGAGCCTCGGCGACGACGGCGAGATCCTTCAGAGACTCGTCCGGGACGTTGCGGAGTCGATCACTGGCCTCGCCCGGCTTCATTGGCCGGTCGGCGTAATCGTCGCTGACCAGCTCGAGCACGTTGTCGACCCCCTCGCCGAGATCGGACGCCTGGATCGAAATCAGGTCGCCGGTACCGCCGAGCTCGACCACGATCCGCCGGATCTGCGCCCCCATTCGTCGTACCAGGGCGGCCCGAGCCAGCAGCAGGGCAACATCGCGCACCGTCACCCCGTCGTCGACCTCGAGCCGGATGAGCCTGTCCTCGGCGTCAGCCAGCTGGCGCCGAAGACGCTCCAAGGCGACCAGGTTCTGATTCCCCTCGGCGAGAAGCTCGTTGGGGTTGCGCAGGGCAAAGTGGTTGTCCCCGGTGAAAACGACGGCGACCGCTCGCCGTTCCTCGCTGACCGCCAGAACCGGGACTCCGAGCTGCTTGGCCAGCCGCTCGGCGGTGCGGAACCGGGTGCCGGTCTCGCTGGTTTCAATGGCGGGGTCCGGGATGAACTGGACGTTTGCCCTCATGATCAGCGAGGCATCCGCGGAGACGACGATGCCGCCGTCCATCTTGGCCAACTCGGCGATCCTCTGGGCGGTGAACTCGGCGTTGCGCAGCTCGAACCCGCCGCTGCACACCGCGTCGACCTCCGGCGCCGAGCCGAAGACCAGCAGGGCCCCCGTCTCCTGGCGGAGGATCAGCTCGGCGGCGTCACGCAGCTTGGTGCCAGGCGCGAACTGTTCGAGAACCTCGAGAAATCCAACGGCCCCAGACATCATCCTGTCGTGAGGCTACTAGCCGCCTGTCGCCGACGCCGAACGACCTCACCGGCCCGCCGTGATCACCCCCCCGCCGAATGGAGACGGCGGGGACGGTCGGGCCGGAGACCCGCTTCGAGCAGCGCCTCGGCGACGAGCCGCCTGCCCCCGCCGGAGATCATCCGTTCGAAGCCGAAGCGGGCCAGCTCCGCCCTGCGGTCGGCGGCGCCCCCCACCGCCCTGACCTCGCCCGCCAGTCCGACCTCGCCCATCGCCCCCACCGGGCCCAGAGGCTTCTCCAGCCGTGACGAGGCGATGGCGAGGGCCACCGCCAGGTCGGCGGCGGGCTCATCGATGACCAGCCCGCCGACCACGCTGACGAACACGTCGCACGACCGGCAGTCGAGCGAGGCATGGCGGTGGAGCACGGCGAGGAGCTGGTGGACCCGGCCGGCCGGCACACCGGTGACGCTGCGGCGGGGCTGGGGTGAGCCGGTCGGGACAACGAGCGCCTGAACCTCGACCAGCAGCGTGCGCCGGCCACACAGGGCGGGGAACACCACCGTTCCCGGCACCAGCCCGATGGCGTCGCCGACGAACAGCCCTGAGGGGTCGGAGACCTCGACCAGGCCGTCGCCGGTCATCTCGAACACCCCCACCTGGGCCACCGAGCCATAGCGATTCTTCAACCCGCGCAGGTAGCGCACCCCCCGATCGGGGTCTCCCTCGAGGTAGAGGACGGCGTCGACCAGGTGCTCGACCACCTTGGGCCCGGCCAGCGATCCGTCCTTGGTGACATGGCCCACCAGCACCACGGGGACACCGGCCCTTCGGGCCAGAGCGGTGAGGCGCGCCCCCACCTCCCGCACCTGGGTGACCCCGCCCGGGGTGCCGGCGGTGTCGTCGACCCGCATGGTCTGCATCGAGTCGACCACGACCATGCGGTACCCGCCCATCTCGACGCAGCGCTCCACCGGGACCACCTCGGTCTCGGCGAGAACCTCGAGGCCGCCACCGGTGATACCCAGCCGCTCCGCCCGGTCCCCGATCTGGGCGGCGCTCTCCTCGCCGGTGACATAGAGCACCCGCCCCGTGCTGCTCATCGCCGCCGCCATCTGGAGAAGCAGCGTCGACTTGCCCACTCCCGGCTCGCCGCCAACGAGCACGATGCTCCCCGCAACGAGGCCGCCGCCCAGAACGCGATCGACCTCGGCCATGCCGCTCGGCGCCCGGGCGGGTCGCCCCGCCTCACCGAGATCGGCGATGGGCACCGGGACGGCCGCCGACGCCACCGGTCGGAGCCCCTCGACCATGCTCGATTGGGCGCGGCACTGGGGGCAGAACCCCATCCACCTCGCCGTGGCGTAGCCGCATTCCAGGCAGTGGTAGGTCGACGGCTGGGTCACGGCAGGTGCGGCTTCTCGGCGAGGAACCGCTTGGTGCCGGCGATGACCCTGTAAGTGTCGTCTACCAGGATCATCCTGACGGTCTGCTCGGTCGTTGCTGCCTCCTTCATCGCCCCGACACCGTACGGCGAGGGTGTGACAAGAAACCGAGAGGGGATGCGGGGGCGGGTGGTGACGGCTCAGCCGTCGAGATAGCGCCTGATCAGCCAGATGAGACAGACGATGAACGCCACCAGCAGTGTGGCGGCGCCGATGATGTTGGGGAGGGACCAGGGCTCGGCCTGGCGAACACCTGCGATCAGCAGCATCCGTGGCACAATAGCCCCCGGCTGCCCTCACCCGAGGGCAGCGATCAGTCGTGGAATTCGTGGCCAAGAACACCGACAACCCGTTCGACGACGACCTCTTCGAGCCGTTCGAGCTCGAGGACGAGCCGAGTGTGTCCCGGACCGACCCTTCCCTGTACACGGCTCCACCGCGGGTCGAGCAGTACACCCCGGAGGCGAATGTGCCGACGGTGCGCTGCCAGTCGTGCGGAGCACCCAACCCGGCCCACAATCGCCACTGCGAGGAATGCGGCGCCCGGCTGGGAAAAGGGCCCCTCCCGGTGGCGGCGCCGCCGATGTCACGGTCGACCCCCGGTGGCCGGGCCCTCGGCGTCCTCGGCGGTGTGGTCCTCCTCGTTGCCCTCATCGCCCTGTTCATGAACCTGTGGGGTGGCGGGAACGGGACGGCCACACCCGAGGACAACGTCTCCACCACGGCGGCGATCGAGGACCCGGTCGAGCAGGTCGCCATCGCCCCCGCCTCTGTCGATGCCAGCTCCCATCTCGAAGGCTACGAGGCCGCACGCCTGATCGACGGTGACGTCTCCACCTATTGGAACGACCAGTCGGCCCGCGGTGTCGACGCCCAGCTCACCTTCGTGTTCGCCCAACCGGTCGCCCTGTCCGAGATGGAGTTCACCAACATCCAGCAGCGCAACCCGTTCCGGCAGAACTACCGGATCAAGGACATTGAGGTCACCGTCGACGATCTCGAGTTGCAGCTCACCTTCACCCTCCCCGACAGCTCGGACCCGCACCGCATCACGCTCGACACGCTGCGGACCACCCGGTTGACCGTGCGGGTGCTGACCACCTACCCGGGCGAGCCGGTGGGCGACAGCCCGGCGTTCGACGAGTTGGCGCTTGCCGAGGTACGGTTCTTCGGGGTCTTCGCCGAGTGACCTCGCCGCGGTCGGTTTGGCCGCGCCCGGTCCCGCTCAGCCCCGATCGGCGAGCTCGACCGGCGGCTGGTCCGGGGTCTCGACCGGCACGAACGACAGGCGGTCGGGATCGTCGGCATCGATGTCGACCAGCACTGTCGCCCCTGCCGGGAAGTCCTTGTGGAGGACCTTCTCCGACAGCGGGTCCTCCACCAGGCGCTGGATGGCCCGGCGCAGCGGCCGTGCCCCGAGCTGGGGATCGTGACCCTTGGTGCCGAGCATCTCCTTGGCCGGTTCGGTCAGCACCAGCTCCAACGACTGGGAGGCGAGCTGGCGACGGACCCGGTCGAGGAGCAGGTCGACGATCACCTTGACCTCGTCCATGGTCAGCTCGTGGAAGACGATGACCTCGTCGATCCGGTTGAGGAACTCGGGACGGAAGTGGCCCTTCAGGGCGTCGGTGACCTTCTCCTTGATCTGGGCGTAGTCGAGCTCCTCGGATGAGGCGACGAACCCGAGCGCCTTCTTGCGCAGCTCGGCCGTTCCCAGGTTGGAGGTCATGATGATGACGGTGTTCTTGAAGTCGACCGACCGGCCCTGCGAGTCGGTGAGCCGCCCGTCCTCGAGGATCTGGAGGAGGATGTTGAAGACATCGGGGTGGGCCTTCTCGATCTCGTCGAACAGGACCACCGAGAAGGGCTTGCGGCGCACCGCCTCGGTCAGCTGTCCACCCTCGTCGTACCCGACGTAGCCGGGGGGCGAGCCCACCAGCCGGGAGACGGCGTGCTTCTCCATGTATTCGGACATGTCGATCTGGATGAGGGCGGCCTCGTCGCCGAACAGGAAGTCGGCGAGGGCCTTGGCCGTCTCGGTCTTCCCCACCCCTGACGGGCCGAGGAAGATGAACGACCCTGCCGGCCGCTTGGGGTCCTTGAGCCCGGCCCTGGTGCGGCGGATCGCCTTGGAGACGGCGGCGATGGCATCGTGCTGGCCGACGATGCGGCGGTGCAGCTCGGACTCCATGTTGAGCAGCTTGGAGGTCTCCTCCTCGGTGAGGCGGTGGACCGGGATGCCGGTCCACTGGGCCAGCACCTCGGCGATCTCGTCCTCCCCGATGACGGCGGTGATGTCGAGCCCCGAGGTCGCCGCCTCGCGCTCCTTGTCGGACCGGTCGGCGAGCAGGGACCGCTCCTGGTCGCGCAGCTGGGCGGCCCGCTCGTACTGTTGCGCCTGCACGGCCTCGCGCTTGTCGGCGCGGAGGCTGGCCAGCCGCTGGTCGATCTCCTTGACGTCCGGGGGCAGGTCGGTCCGCTTGAGCCGCATCCGGCTCCCCGCCTCGTCGATCAGGTCGATCGCCTTGTCGGGCAGGAAGCGGTCGGAGATGTAGCGATCGGCCAGGTTGGCGGCGTTGACCAGCGCCTGGTCGGTGAAGCGCACCCGGTGGTGGTCCTCGTAGTTGGGCCGCAGCCCCTCGAGGATCTTGATGGTGTCGGCCACCGACGGTTCGGCCACCTGAATCGGCTGGAAGCGACGCTCCAGCGCCGAGTCCTTCTCGAGGTACTTGCGGTACTCCTCCAGGGTGGTGGCGCCGATGGTCTGAAGCTCGCCCCGAGCCAGCATCGGCTTGAGGATGCTGGCGGCGTCGATGGCGCCCTCGGCGGCGCCGGCGCCGACCAGGGTGTGGATCTCGTCGATGAACAGGACGATGTCGCCCCTGGTTCGGATCTCTTTGAGGACCTTCTTGAGCCGCTCCTCAAAGTCGCCCCGGTAGCGCGACCCGGCGACGAGGGCGCCGAGGTCGAGGGTGTAGAGGTGCTTGTTGGTGAGGGTGTCGGGCACGTCGCCGGCGACGATTCGCTGGGCGAGGCCCTCGACGATGGCGGTCTTGCCGACACCGGGCTCGCCGATGAGGACCGGGTTGTTCTTGGTGCGGCGGGACAGGACCTGCATGACCCGCTCGATCTCGTTGGCCCGCCCGATCACCGGGTCGAGCTTGCGCTCCCTGGCGAGCTGGGTGTAGTTGCGGCCGAACTGGTCGAGCACGGTGGAGCCGCCGGGGGACGCCTCGCTGGTGCTGGAGGAACGGCTGCTCCCCGAGGGATGGGGTTGGCCCGACGGCTCGTCGGACTGGACACCGGAGAGGAGCTGGATGACGGTCTGGCGGACCTTCTGCAGCTCGGCGCCGAGCTTCTGGAGGACCTGGGCGGCGACACCCTCGCCCTCGCGGATCAGCCCGAGCAGGATGTGCTCGGTGCCGATGTAGTTGTGACCGAGCTGGAGCGCCTCGCGCAGCGACAGCTCGAGGACCTTCTTGGCGCGGGGGGTGAATGGGATGTGCCCACTGGGGGCCTGTGACCCCTGGCCGATGATCTCGACCACCTGGTTGCGTACCGCCTCGAGGTTGATCCCCAGGCTCTCCAGACCGCGGGCGGCGACACCCTCGCCCTCGTGGATCAGCCCGAGCAGGATGTGCTCGGTGCCGATGTAGTTGTGGTTGAGGAGGCGCGCTTCCTCCTGGGCGAGCACCACGACCCGCCTGGCACGGTCGGTGAACCTCTCGAACACTCGCTACCACCTCTACAAACATGGCGCTCCGGGGGTGTCCCCGTGCGCCTCACGGAGTATAGCTCCGGGTGGCGTCAACGCCGGGAGCGCCTGGTGACCCGATCCGGCACGACCCCGCCCGATACCTCAACGCCGGGCACGGGGGGCGCATTCCTGTCCACCCCGAGCTCCCGACCGCCGATCTCGTGGGGATGGCTCGGCCTCTAGGCTTCCGGTGATGGATCTGCCGCTCTTCACCGACCTGGTCGACATCCCGCGGGTTTGGGACAGGCTCGCCGTGGTCGAGGACCGTCTCCGCCAGGTGACCGTGGCGTCGACCCCGTTCCTCACCGAGGTCGCCCAGCACGGGCTCCAGGCCGGGGGCAAGCGCTACCGGCCGTTGCTGGCCCAGGTCGCCGCCGAGCTGGGCCCCAACCCCGGTGACGAGCCGGTGGAGGCCGGAGTGGCGGTCGAGCTGGTCCATCTCGGGTCGCTCTACCACGACGACGTCATCGACGAGGCCAGCACCAGGCGCGGCGCCGTCTCGGTCAACGCCAACTGGACCAACACCGTCGCCATCCTGGCCGGGGACTTCCTGCTGGCCAGGGCCTCCGAGGTGGCCGCTCCGCTGGGCGAGGAAGCGGTGTCGTTGATCGCCAGGACATACGCCAACCTGGTCGAGGGCCAGGCGCTCGAGCTCCGGCTCAGGGACAGCATCGACCACGGGCCCGACCAGTACTACGAGGTGATCGGCGGCAAGACCGCCAGCCTGATCCGTACCTCGGCCCGGCTGGGGGCGATGACCGGGGGGGCCGATCCCGCCCACGTCGATGCGATCTCGGAGTGGGGCTGGGAGATGGGGCTGGTGTTCCAGATGACCGACGACGTCCTCGACCTGGTGGCCGACGAGACGTTCCTGGGCAAGCCCGCAGGGTCGGACATGCTCGAGGGCACCCACACCCTGCCGGTGCTCTACGCCGCCGGCGGTCCCGACGGCGCCGAGATCCGGGCCGCGCTCGCCGACGGTAGGCCCGACCCTTCAACCGTGACCAGGCTGCTCGACATCGTCCGCTCCGGCGGGTCCGTCGACCGGGTGCTCGACGAGGCGGTGGATCGGGCCATGGTCGCCGAGAAGGCCATCGCCAGGGTCGCCTCGGGCTCACTGGTCGACGTGTTCGCCAACCTCGACCGATACCTGCTCGACCGGGTCGAGGCGGCACGACGGCGGTGAGTCGGATCCGTCGCCCGGCGGGGATCGCCGTCCTCGCCCTGTCGTTGGCGGTGACGGCGTGCAGCGCCCCCGCCACCAAGACCGCAGACCCGTCGGTGCGGGCGCAGCCCGTCCCCGCGGTCACGGCTCCGCCGTCGACGGCACCGCCGGTCGACACCACCGCCCCCGACCGCGGCACCACCACGACCACCCTGCCCGGGCCGGTGCTGGAGCCACCGCAGGCTCCCGACCCGGTCGAGATCGCCGGCGCCGCGCTCGACGCCCCTTTGGGCGATCTCCGGGCCATCGGGGAGGAATCCGAGCTTCTCGCCGTCCTCGAATTCCGGCTGGCGGGGATCAACCCGGTGATCCAGTCGTTGGTGTGGGACCACCTCGCCACCGGTGACCAGCGGGTGCTGGTGGCGTCGATCTACCCGTACTCCGAGCTTCGCGGCGACCCGACCCTGCCTCGGGCCATGGCCGATCTGATCGCCGGCGAGGACACGGCCCCGGTCCCGATCGAGGAAAACGGCGTCGATCTCCTCGAGATCGAGCTCGAAGACGCCTGGTGGTACCTGTGGGCAAACCACACCCACATCCTGCTCACCGGAGGCCCCAGGGACCTGGCCCGGTCCCGGATGGCGGCGTTGGGGGCCTTCAACGCAGACGAGTACCTGTGGACCGCCGGGGACTGCATCGCCATCGCCACCGCCGACGGGTTGGGCCTCCCCTACTCGCCGTACGGCGAGGAGGTGGTGGTGCCCTGTGACCAACCGCACCAGTGGGAGGTCCTGGCCGCCGACGGCGCCGCCTTCGGCGACGACCCGGGTGGATCGATGCCGGAACCGGACGAGGTGTACGCCGGGACGTCCGAGGCATGCGAGGCGGGGTTCGCCGAGCTGGTGGGGGGCACCCCGTTCGACAGCTCTCTCGAGCTGGTCCACTACATGCCCGATGCCCTCGAATGGGAGCGGGGCGACCGCTACACCGCCTGTGTCGCCACCGTGACCAGGGAGGCCGAGCCCACCCTGGTGAACCGGTCGTTCCGGGGCGAAGGCGTGGCCATGGCGGTGGAGCGGGTGGCGGGCGACTGCCATGCCTGGACGGTGCGCGAGGACCGGGTCGACTGCGAATATCCGCACGACTTCGAGTACCTGGGCGAGTTGACGTCGAACGCCGCCACCTGGCCGGGCAGGAACCTGGGCGACCCCCTCTCCGCATGCGAGCCTCTGCTCGAGGCGGCCGCCTCGGCGCAGGAGGTCGACGGGGCGACCCTGGGGACGTACGTCACGGTGACCGGGCCCGTCGCCTGGTCCAACGGGGACCGGCGCATCGCCTGCTTCGCCGTCGCCGAGCAGTCGGGGTCCCCGGTGCGGATCGCCGGGTCCATCGGTGACGCCTGGGAGCCGGCCGGGGCACCGGGAGACGGGCTCACCGCCTGAGCCGTGCTGGTAGGCGTCGGCGACGGCCGTCCGGGTGGATGGGGCGCCCGGTCAGCCAGTGAGGACCGCCCCGGTGCGGGGGCCGAGCCGGAGCGAGCGGCGCAGCGGCCTGACCCTGCCGTACGCCCACAGCACGGGACCGGCGCCGCCGACGGGCAGCCTGGCCTCGTCCGTGGCCAGGTTGAAGGCGACGACGGTGCGCTCCTCGCCTTTGACCCGCTCGTAGGCGAACGCATCGCCGTCGTGGGCGAGCAGCCGCCACCACCCGGTGCGCAGCGATGGCCGCTCCCGGCGCACCCCGAGCAGCGAGCGCACCCGCCGAACGTGCGGGCCGTCCGCCCGCTCCCAGGGGAAGCCGCCGCGGTTGGCGGGATCGGGCCCGCCCGCCATGGCCACCTCGTCCCCGTAGTACAGCCCGGGAGCGCCGGGGACGGTTAGCTGGAACAGGGTGGCCAGCATCAAGCGGTCGAGGTCGCCCCCCGACTCGGTGAGAAACCGGGGCATGTCGTGGCTTCCGATGAGGTTGTGGCTCATGGCGGTGACCGCGGGCGAGTACATCGCCGTCATCTCCAGGAATCCCTCCAGCATGGTGGCGGCGTCGATGGTCCCCTTGGCGAAGAAATCGACGCACAGATCGCGGAAGGTGTAGCTCATGGTGGCGTCGAACTCGTCGCCCGCCAGCCACCGGCTCGCATCGCCCATCACCTCGGCCAGCAGGTAGGCGTCCGGCTTGACCGCCCGCAGCTCCCGTCTGGCCTCGACCCAGAAGTCGTGGTCGATGTAGCGGACCACGTCCATCCGCCACCCGTCGATGTCGAACCGCTCCACCCAATGGGTGACGACATCGAGCATGAACCGGCGCGCCCCCGGGTGCTGCAGGTCGACCCTCGGCATGGTGGGCACCCCGTACCAGGCCTCGTATGTGGTGCGGACCACGGGTCCCTCGCCTTCGACGGCGACCACCGGGACCCCCGCCTCGTCCCTGATCCGCTCCAGATGCTCGTCCCAGAAGTCGCCGGGCTCGATCAGCCCGGGGCGGTACTCGACCCGCACCGGCCAGTCGGAGACGGCGAACCAGCCGTGGTGCGCCGACCCCTCGCCGGAGGCGATCAGGTCGGCGAACCCGGCGAAGCGGGGGTGTACGTGGTTGAGCGACACGTCGAGCAGCACCCGGATCGAGCGGCGGTGCAGCTCGGCCACCAGCGCACCGAGCGCCTGGTCATCGCCGAGCATCGGGTCGACGGACAGGTAATCGACGGTGTCGTAGCGGTGGTTCGACGGGGAAGCGAAGATCGGGGTCAGGTACACCACGTCTACGCCGAGAGCTTCGAGGTAGTCGGCGTTGGCGGTGATCCCTGCCAGGTCGCCGCCCATGAACCCGCGCCTGGTGGGCTCGGACCCCCACGGCGCCACGTCGGCCGGGTCGTTGCCCTGGTCCCCGTTGGCGAACCGGTCGGGGAAGATCTGATAGATCACCGCTCCCGCCGCCCACGCGGGAGCTTCGTGGCACGGCACGTCGGCGACCGCAACGGGGAAGCGGTCGAGTCGCTCGATCCCGCTGGCGATGCCGGTCGGGGCCAGATACACGGCGGAGCCGTCGGCCAGCCTGAGGGCGATCGAGCACCCGAAGAACGGGGCGGGCGGCTCGATGGTCGTCTCCCACAGCGAAACGGCTCCCGCCGCCCCGAGCAGGGTGAGCGGGTACCCGATCACCTGGTCGGGATCGTCCACCCGTGCCACCACCATCGCCTCGGCGACGTTGCCGGGCCCGAGGACCCGGAAGGTGAGCCGCCCGTCGGGAAGGCGGGCCAGGAAGCCCGGGTCGGCGGGGTCGAACCGCACCCGGTGGGGACGGACGCTGCCGGTGCCGTACACCTGGAAATCGGAGGCGAGGCGGCGCCGGGCAGGCTCGGGAGCGACGGTCGTCGACGGCACGGCTCAGCCCTTGACGGCGCCCTGGGTGAGCCCGCTGACGATCGCCCGCTGGAACACGAGGAAGGTCACCACGATGGGCAGCGACCCGATCACCGCCCCGGCGGCGAGCTGGCCCCAGCGCGAGGCGTACTCGGACAGGGTGAAGGTCTGCAGCCCGACGGCGTAGGTGAGGTTGTCCACCGTGGTGAGCAGGGTGCGGGCCAGCACGAACTCGGAGAAGGCGGTGACGAAGGCGATCACCCCGATCACGGCGAGGGCGGGACGGACCAGCGGCAAGATGATCCGCCAGAAGATCTGGGTCGGGGTGGCCCCGTCGACCCGGGCCGACTCGTCGAGCGAGATCGGCACCGAGTCCATGAAGCCCTTGATCAGGAAGGTGTTGAACCCGATGGCGCCACCCAGATACACCAGGATCAGCCCGAGGTGGGTGTCGAGCCCGATGGCGGGGACCACGACGCCGAGCTGGTCGAGGATCAGGAAGATCGCCACGAAGGCGAGGAACTGCGGGAACACCTGGACGAGGAGCATCGACAGCAGCCCCAGCCTGCGGCCGGTGAACCGGAAGCGGCTGAAGGCGTACGCAGACATGGCGCCGAGCAGGACATTGGTCAGCGCAACCACCAGCGAGATCTTCCATGAGGTGGCCAGCCAGGTCATGAAGGGCGACCCGGGAGGGTTCTCGAGGATCTGACCGTAGTTCTCGAAGGACGCCCCCTGGGGGATGAGCCGGGCGCCCGACAGGGTGTCTATGGGGTTGATCGACGCCGACACCATCCACGCCAGCGGGTACAGCGAGAACAGCACCGCCACCAGCAGCACCAGGTGGCGCCAGCCAAGGGTGCGCCACCACTTCTGGAACGACATCGGGGCGTACACCGGGTTGGGTGCCCGGCCCCTCCCCAACAGCCCTCGCCGGGCCGGTGTCTCAGAGGCTGCCATAGATGCTCTCCAGCCGCTTGGTGTAACGGAAGCTGATCGACGAGATGATCATCACGAAGAAGAAGATGAACACGGTGATGGCGGCGCCGAGGGCGAACCGGTTGCCCTGACCGGAGGCGACCGCCAGGTCGAAGGTGAAGGTGATCAGGATGTCGGTGGAGCCCACGGGGACGGCGGCGTCGAGGATGGGCGGCCCACCCGTGGTGAGCAGGTAGATCAGCACGAAGTTGTTGAAGTTGAAGGCGAACGACCCGATGAGCAGCGGGGCCAGCGACACCATCAGCAGCGGGAAGGTGATGTTGCGGAACACCCGGAGGGGCCCGGCCCCGTCGACCCTCGCCGCCTCGATCAGATCGGTGGGGATGGCTTGGAGGGCGCCGGTGCAGATCAGGTACATGTAGGGGAACCCGAGCCAGAGGTTGACCAGCAGCACCGCCGTCCTCGCCCACATCGGGTCGGACAGCCAGGAGATGGCGCCGACGCCGACCGCACCCAGCAGGTTGTTGATCTGACCGAACTGGGCGTTGAAGAGACCCTGCCAGATGAGGATGCTGAGGAAGGCGGGAACGGCGTAGGGAAGGATGAAGATCGACCGGTACAGGGTGCGGCCCCGCAGCCGCTCGTGCTGCATGGTGATGGCCAGCCCCAGCCCGAGGGCGAACGTGGACGCCACCGAGACGAAGGCGAAGACCAGGTTCCAGGTGAACACCCCGAGGAAGGCGGCCCGGATCGATTGGTTGGCCAGGACGTTGCGGTAGTTGGCGAGACCGACCGTCTCCACCCATCCCGGGTTGAGCTCGATGCCGTCCTCGCAGACGAAGTTGCCCTTGGTGCCGACCGTGTCCCCCGGCCGGCAGTCCTGCTCGGCCACCTCGTCGCGCATGGTGTCGGTGGCGGGGTCGTAGCGGAACCGCTGGGTGGCCTGGACCACCCGCCCCTGGGAGAGGCCGAGGATCTGGATCTGTCCCGAGTCGCTGTCGATGACCAGCTGGTCGAAGGCGAGGGTGTTGGCCAGGGCGAACACCTGGGGCCGGGAGAGCAGCCGGTACGGTCCGATCTGCTCGGGCACGCCGTCGCCGTCTTCGTCCGTGGTCCCGAGCTCGACCGGATCCTGGATGGCGTCCTCCAGCGGTTCCTCGCCGCGCAGCCGCGGCTCACCGAAGATCAGCTCGCCCCCGGCGCCGACCAGCAGCAGCCGGAGTTCGTCGCCGTCCTGGTAGACGTGGAGGGTGAAGAGCTCGCCGGGGGCGTCGGGGTCGACGAAGGAGCGGCTCTCGATGATGGTGATCGCCTGTGGCTTCTGCAGGACGTTGCCCGTCGCCCAGTTGGTGAACGAGATGTAGAAGGTGTAGATGATGGGGACGATCAGGAACACCAGCATCAGGACCAGGCCGGGGGTGATCCAGCGCAGCGCCCTGGTGCCGGGCCACAGGTAGACCCAGTTGACGAAGAGGGTGCCGATGACCAGCCCGGCGAGGAACAGCCAGGCACCGTCGGCGATGAGCACGGTGGCTGCCCACACCGCGATGGCGTCGAGCATGGCGAGCATGCCCATCCTGATCCACCAGCCGCGCCCGTACTGGGCGCGCTGCCTGACCGAGGTGGCCGGTGGTCGTTCCCGCAGAACGGTCATGGCGCGGCGATCCTACCCAGGAGTCCCTGACGGCAACCGACGCCGAAACGGGGGGAGAGCCTCGTGCCCTCCCCCCGTCCCATGGGTGCGTCCGCCGGTTCCGCTCAGCCGCCGGCGACGGCGGTGCGGACCTGCTCGGCGGCCTGGGTCATCGCCGTGGTGGCGTCCGTGCTCCCCTGGCGGATGGCCAGGAGCTGGTCACCGAGCGGGCCCCACACCGCACCCATCTCGGGCACGTTGGGCATGAACTGGCCGCTGGCACCGGAGGCGCCGAAGGCGGAGAACACCGGATCGTCGCCGATGGCCTCGAGCACTGGGAGCCAGGTGGGGCCGCGCGGATCGGCTTCGTGCAGTGCCACCATTGTCTCGTCGGTGGCGATGAAGTTGAGGAGGAACTCCTGGGCGATCGCCGGGTTGGAGCCGAACTCGCTGATGTAGAAGCCGCGCACCCCGATGAACGGTGCCATCACGTTGCCGTCGAGGGTGGGCAGCGGAGCGGCGCTCCACGGCATCCCTGACTCGTTGAGCGAGTTGATCTGCCACGGGCCGGACAGGTAGAACGGCTCGGTCCCGTCGATGAAGAGCTGCTTGGCGGTATCGTCGTCGAGCGGGGCGATGTAGCCGTCCGCCACCAGGGTGGCCAGCGCCTCGACGCCGGCGATGGCGCCCTCGGAGTCGAGACCGACGTCGGCGACGTCGAACCCGGTCTCGGGTGTGTAGCCGAAGATGTAGCCGCCCTGTGCGGAGACGAAGGCATAGTTGTGGTACGCATCTCCGGCGGCGCCCCCGCCCGTGATGCCCCAGCAGTTCTCGATGTCATCACCAAGCTGGTCACAGATGGCGGTCAGCTCTTCGACGGACGCCGGCGGCGTCGGGACCAGCTCGGTGTTGTAGTACAGGGTCACGTTCTCGGCGGCGTAGGGCAGGGCGTAGAGCGTGCCCTCGACGGTGAGGGCGTTGAGGCTGGGCTCGGTCAGGTTGGCTGCCTTGTCGCCCAGGTCGATGGGGGCGGCGATGCCGTTGGCAACCATCTCACCCACCCAGTCGTGGGCGCCGATGAAGATGTCGGGCCCCTGGCCGGCGGGGGCCTGGGTGACGATCTGCTCTCGCATGTCTTCGAAGTCGATCACGGTGACCTCGATGGGGACGCCGGTCTCGGTGGTGAACGGGGCGGCGACCTCCTCGATGATCGGGCCGAACTTGTCGTCCGCCCATATCGTCAGCGGGGCGAGGGCGGCAACCGTCGTGGTGGCGGCGGCCGCGGTGGTCGTGGTGGCCTCGGGTGCGGTGGTGGTGCTGGCCTCGGGTGCTGCGGTGGTGCCCTCCGGCTCGTCGTCGCCGCCGCCACAGGCGGCAACGACCATCACCAGGGCGAACACCAGGGCGAAGAGCCTCAAGTGCAGGCGGTTCATGGATAACCCTCCTCGGTATCTCAGATGTGACCGCCCCCAGGGAGCGGCGGGCCCATTGAACCACACGCCCCTGCAAGTTTCCAGTGGCTTTCTGCAAGTTGTCAAACATCTTGCAACGTCGGGCCCGGTACGTCATCATGCGGTGATCGGATCCCCGGAGAGCGGCATGCGACCCAGGCTCAGCGACATCGCCCGCATCGCAGGGGTCAGCGAGGCGACGGTGAGCCGGGTGATCAACGGCAAGCCCGGTGTGGCCGAGCCGACCAGGCGGTTGGTGCTCGACGCCCTCAGCGACGTCGGGTACGCCGATGTCCCCAGCCGTCCCCATCACACCGGGCTGGTGGGGATCCTCACCCCCGAGCTCGACAACCCCATCTTCGCCACCCTGGCCCAGTCGATCGAGGCCAAGCTGGCCCGCCACGACTACGTGTCGGTGATCTGCCCGTCGACCGCCGAGACCATCAACGAGCAGGACTACCTCGACCATCTCCTGCAGAGCCGGGCCGCCGGGGCGGTCATCGTCAACGGCCGCTACGCCGGGGTCGGGATCGGATACGAGCCGTACATCGCCCTGGTGGAGCGGGGGATGCGGGTGGTGCTGGTCAACGCGGTCACACCCCCGGCCCCGGTGCCGTCGGTCTCGGTCGACATCGCCGCCGGAGCCGCCCTCGGTAGCCGCCATCTGGTCACCCTGGGCCATCGCCACATCGGCTGCCTGGTGGGCCCGCTCCGCTACACCACCGCGGTCGACTTCGCCGAAGGCTGGCGCCGGACGATGCGGGCCCACGACCTGGAGGCGCCCGACGAGCTGCTGTCCGAGACCCTGTTCACCGTCGAGGGCGGCCAGGCGGGTACGGCCAGGCTGCTCGAGGCAGGGGTCACCGGGATCGTCGCCGCCAGCGACCTGATGGCGCTCGGTGCGGTCAGGGCGGTGCGAAGCTGGGGGGCCACCGTGCCCGGTGACGTCTCCGTGGTCGGCTTCGACGGCACCGCCCTGGCGACGATGACCGACCCGCCGCTGACCACGGTCCGCCAGCCGATCGAGCAGCTCGCCACGGCGGCGTCGACCCTGTTCGCCGCACCCCCCACGGCCGACGCCACCATCCCCACCCAGATCTTCGCCCCCGACCTGGTGGTCGGGGCCAGCACCGGGCCGGTGCGGATCACCGTTGAGGTGTGACCCGCAGCGGCTGCCTACTCCGACATGAAGGCGGTCACGTCGTCCTGGCTGAAGAACTCGGCGGACCGCTCGGCCGAGCACACGGTCGACAGCGAGGTGAGCAGGGCGAGCAGGGGGGCGAAATCGGCCATGGGCAGATCGCCCATCGTTCCCCCTTGGTCGACGTAGGCCTGGACGGCGGCGATGTCGGTCTCGCAGTCGCCGCTCGCCTCGACCGCGGCGCCACCGGCGGCACCGACCAAGCTGGCGATGACCTCGAGGAAGCCGACGGTGCCGGGTGCCTCACGCGAGGCGATCTCGATCAGTGCGGGGAAGACGTCCACATCGTCGTCGAGGTCCGGGCAGGCGAGATCGAGGGTGCTGGCATCGAACTCCTCCTCGATGGGCTCGAGGTCGGTGAAGAGCTGGTCGAGGTCGTTTGACGTGGCGGTGTCGAAGTCGATTCCCTCGACCGTCGGCTCGATGGCCCGCAGATAGTCGACGAAGGCGTCCACGCACTCCTGGGGTATGTCGTCGAGCGACGACACCACCGGTTGATCTGCGTCGTCTGGTGAGGTGGCGGTGGTGGTGGTGTCAGTCCCGCCAACCGTGGTGTCCGTCCCGGCGGCCGACGTATCGCCCGTCGTTGTGTCCGAACCGTCGTCCCCGCCACCGCAGGCGGCCAGCACCAGCATCAGCGCCAGCAACACGAGGAACCTGGGTGCACGCATCTCGATCTCCCCCTTGGGCTTCCAGACGGAAGGATTTCACGTGAGGCTACTCGGCGCGGGGGGTATGGCGCGATTCTGGTCGGGCGACGGTGGGCCGGAGACGGCCCGTACAATCATCGCCGATGCTCCGCCGACCGCAACCCGGCCGTGCCCGGCTACCCGAACCGCCGAGCGGCCGGGTTGCGCCCCCGACAACGACGCGCCGCCATGTCGGGGACGGCATCCGATGCTGAGCGGGAACCCGGCCCCGGCGGAGCGGGCCGGACCGACCCAGTCATCCACGCCCGTCACCCGCTGGGTGGTCCCGCTGCGTGAGTTCATCGGCACCGAGAACGCCGGGGCGGTGATCCTGCTGTTGGCCACCGTCACCGCCCTGATCTGGGCCAACTCCCCGTGGGCGGCGTCCTACGAGGACCTCTGGCAAACCGAGCTGGCGGTGCGGTTCGGGGGTAGGGAGCTGTCGCTCGACCTGCGCCACTGGATCAACGACGGGCTCATGGCACTGTTCTTCTTCGTGGTCGGGCTCGAGATCCGCCGCGAGTTCGACATGGGCGAGCTGCGGGAGCGGCGCCGGGTGGCCACCCCGGTGCTCGCCGCCATCGGGGGAATGGCGGTGCCGGCGCTGATCTATCTCGCCATCAACGCCGGGGAGGCCTCGGTGCGGGGCTGGGGCATCGTGATGGGCACCGACACCGCATTCGCCATCGGCATCCTCACCCTGGTCGGGGGTGCCTCCCCCAGGGTGCGGGCGTTCCTGCTCACCCTGGTGATCATCGACGACGTGGTGGCCCTCACCGTCATCGCCATCGCCTACACCTCCGACCTTTCACTCTCGGCGCTGGCGGTGGCGGTTGTCCTGTTCGGGGTGATCGCGCTGCTCACCCGGGTAGGGGTGCGGGGCGGGCTGCCCTACTTCCTGGTCGGGGTCGGGGTGTGGATCGCCACCCTCCTCTCCGGTGTCCACGCCACCATCGCCGGGGTCGCCGTCGGGGTGCTGGCCACCGCCTACCCGCCCAGCCGTCACGACCTGCAACGCGCCGCCGCCGGTTGGCGCCTGTTCCGCGAGGAGCCCACCCCCGCCTACGCCCGTTCCGCCGGCAGGACCATGGAGCTCGCCATCTCGCCCAACGAGCGGGCCCAGCACCGGTTCCACCCGTGGACCAGCTACGTGATCGTCCCCCTGTTCGCCCTGGCCAACGCCGGGGTGAAGGTGGATGCGGAGGCCATCAGGGTGGCGGCTTCTTCCCCGATAACGCTCGGGATCATCGCCGGGCTGGTGCTGGGCAAACCTATCGGGATCGTCGGGGTCACCTGGCTGGTGTCCCGCCCGTGGATGGGCGGCTTCCCCCTCACCGTCCCCTGGGCACCGCTGACGGGGGCGGCCACCGTCGCCGGCATCGGGTTCACCGTCTCGCTGCTCATCGCCGACATCTCGTTCACCGGGGTGGAGCTGGAGGACGCCAAGCTGGGCATCCTGGCGGCATCGATCGTCGCCTCGGTGCTCACCTGGTCGGTGTTCCGGGTCATCAGGCGGCTCCCGGAGAAGGTGCGAACGGCGGGCGAGGGCAAGCTGGCGCCCCCGATCCGGGACCTGGCCGAGGTGGTCGATCCCGAGATCGATCACATCCGCGGTTCGGTCGATGCCCCGCTCACCCTGGTGGAGTACGGCGACTTCGAATGCCCGTACTGCGGGCGGGCCGAGCCCGTTGTCCAGGATCTGGAGACAAGGTTCGGCGGGGACCTCGCCTTCGTCTTCCGCCACCTTCCCCTGGTCGAGGTGCATGAGCACGCCGAGATGGCGGCAGAGGCGGCCGAGGCCGCAGCCGCCCAGGGCAGCTTCTGGGAGATGCACGACGCCCTGTTCGCCGCCCAGGACGATCTCGCCATGGACGACCTGATCGGCCACGCCGAGGCGCTCGGTCTCGACGTGGAGCGGTTCGTCTCCGATCTCGACGAGCGGCGCCACTCGCTCCGGGTGGCCCGGGACGTCGCCAGCGCATCCGACAGCGGCGCCGCCGGCACCCCGACGTTCTTCATCAACGGGCGCCGCTACACCGGCTCGCCCCAGCTCGAGCCGCTCACCATCGCCCTCCGCCTCGAGCTCGAGACCGTCACCTCCCCGGTGGCGCGGTAGACCGGCGCCCGGTCAGTCGGTATCCGGCTCGGCGGACTCAGCAGCACCGGTGGCCACAGCAACGAACGACACCGAGTCAGCGTGCTGATTACCTGCACCCAACTAAGGGTCGACCCTCACAACGATGCGATCCGTGGCGGGCACTTCGGTAGCAACCGTTCCCTGGACCGGGACGAAGCCGGTGGTGCCCGTAGTAGGCGTGAAGCTGAAAGCGATGTGCGGAGCGACGATCTCGGCCGGCTCCGCCCGATCAAGCAGGGCGCGAGCTTCATCGAGAGAGAGGTCCAGGTCGTCGGGGTGTGGCTCACTCATGGTCGATTCTCCATGCAGATCGGAGCTGCCAGATGGCTTCGGCGATGTCCACTTCTCCCAGAATAGCGAGCAGTGCTCGACACTAGCGGGGGCTGACCCGCTGCCGAGCAGAGCCTGCCTGACCGGCAAGCTCCCAGGTCAGTCGGTATCCGGCTCGGGGCGTAGGGTGGGAAACAGGATGACTTCGCGGATGTGGTGCCGGTCGGTGAGCAGCATCACCAGCCGGTCGATCCCGATCCCCAGTCCCCCGGTGGGCGGCATCCCGTACTCGAGGGCGAGCAGGAAGTCCTCGTCGATGTGGTGGGCCTCGTCGTCTCCCGCCAACCGGGCCGCCGCCTGTGCCTCGAACCGGTCCCGCTGCTCCAGCGGGTCGTTGAGCTCGGAGAAGGCGTTGGCGTACTCGTGGCCGGCGACGAACAACTCGAACCGCTCGGTCAGGTTCGGGTCTTGGCGATGCACCCGGGCCAGGGGCGAGATCTCCCTGGGGTGGTCCATCACCAGCGTCGGCTCCCAGATCGAGCCGGCGACCAGCTCGTCGAACAGCGCCTCGACGATCCTGCCGTGCCGCCAATGCGGCTCGGGGTCGATCCCGTGCCGTCTGGCGATGTCCCTTGCCCGGTCGACGGGGGCGTCGAAGTCGACCGGCCCCCCTATCGCCTCGGCGACGGCGTCGACCATGCGCACCCGGCGGAACGGCGGGGTCAGATCGAGCAGTCTGCCCGCATACGAGAACACCGTGGAGCCCGCCACCGTGACCGCAAGCGACGCCACCATCTCCTCCACCATCGCCGCCACGTCGGTGTAGTCGGCGTACGCCTGGTACGACTCCAGCATGGTGAACTCGGGGTTGTGGATGGCGTCGATGCCCTCGTTGCGGAAGATCCGCCCGATCTCGAACACCCGGTCGAGCCCGCCGACGACCAGCCGCTTCAGATAGAGCTCGGTGGCGATCCTGAGCTGCATGACCAGGTCGAGGGCGTGGTGGTGGGTCTCGAATGGGCGGGCCAACGCCCCGGTCGCCTCATTGAGCAGCACCGGGGTCTCCACCTCGACGTACCCCCGCTCGGTGAACATCCGGCGCAGCTCGGCGATGATCCGGGCCCGGTCGAGCGCCACCTGGCGGCTCTCGTCGTTGACCATGAGATCGAGGTACCGCCGCCGCGAGCGCAGCTCGACGTCCTGGAGCCCGTGCCACTTGTCGGGCAGCGGCCGCAGCGACTTGGCCAGCAGCAGATAGCGGTCGATGCGCACGCTCAGCTCGCCCCTGCGGGTGGTCATCACCTCGCCCTCGACCCCGATAATGTCCCCGTGGTCGAGGTCGCCGAACCGGGCGAAGGCGTCGTCGCCCAGCACCGCCGGATCGACGAAGAGCTGGATCCGGCCCGAGCCGTCCTGGAGCACCCCGAACACCAGCCGGCCCATCGCCCTGGTGTTCATCAGCCGTCCCGCCACCGCCACCCACGCCCCCGTCTCCTCACCGGCGCCGAGGTCGGCGAAGCGGTGGTGGAGGTCGGCGGCCCGATCGGTCACCTCGAACCGGTAGGGGTACCCCCCGGCGGCGAGGTTGCGGCGGTGGCGTTCCAGCCTCGCCGCCACCAGCGGGTGGTCGGCGCCGTCCCCGTCGCCGGCGGGGGGATCGACCGGAACGGTCACGAGGCGTCGGGCCCGTGGTTTAGGTCGTACACCAGGCGTAGCCCGTCGAGGGTGAGGAACTCGTCGACGATGCCCACCGTGGAGCAATGGGGCACGATCGTCGACGCCATCCCGCCGGTGGCGACCACGGTGACCTCGCCGCCCAGCTCGGCGACGATGCGGCCCACGATCCCGTCCACCAGCCCGGCGTGCCCGTACAGGGCACCGCTCTGGATGGCCTCCACCGTCCCCTTCCCGATGGGCGAGCGGGGCGGCACGAACTCCACCTTGCGCAACGCCGCCGTCCCCGAGATCAGCGCATCGGTCGAGATCGCCAGCCCGGGGGCGATGGCTCCGCCCAGGTAGTCGCCGTCGGGACCGACCACGTCGACGTTGGTCGAGGTGCCGAAATCCACCGAAACCACCGGCGCCCCGTAGCGGTGGCGGGCGGCGACGGCGTTCACCACCCGGTCGGCGCCCACCTCCCTCGGGTTGTCGATGTGGATGGCCATCCCGGTCTTCACCCCCGGCTCGACGACCACGAACGCCTCGGGGGCGAGATCGGCCGCCGCCGTCCGCAGCGCCGCCGTCACCGCAGGAACCACGCTCGACACCGCCACCCCGGTGACGTCCTTCTCGGAGAACCCGTCGAGCTCGAGCATCGCCCGGAACAGCATGCGCAGCTCGTCCTCGGTGCGGTTGCGGGCGGTGGTGAACCGCCAGTGGGCCGCCAGCTGCTCCCCGTCGTACAGACCGAGCACCGTCTGGCTGTTGCCCACATCGACCACCAGCAGCATCAGCCCGCCACCTCCATCACCGACGCCCCCACCAGCCGTGTCCCCCGGTCGGCGACGAACCCGCCGTCGACGGGGTCGAGGTGGATGTTGTCGATCAGCCGGACCGCACCAACCCTGGCGGCGACGGCGAGGAAGGCGGGGCGGTCGAGCTCGACCAGCCGCTCGACCCGGTCGGCCGAGGCCAGCTCCACATAGTCGACATGGATCCCGGGCTTGGCCATCAACGCCCCACGGACCAGCGCCTCCAGGGCGGAGCCGTGCCGCTCCCCCGCCTCGACCGCATCGGCCGCCGCCATCAGCCCGCGGTACAGCCCGGTGGCGGCTATCCGATCGCCGGCGGACAGGAAGGTGTTGCGCGACGACAACGCCACGCCGTCGGCGTGGCGGATGATCGGGCCGCCGACGACCTCCACGGGGAAGGAGAGGTCGGCGGTCATGCGGCGGATCACGGCGAGCTGCTGGGCATCCTTGCGCCCGAAGTAGGCCCGATCGGGGCGGATCCCTGCGAACAGCTTGGTGACCACGGTGGCGACGCCGGCAAAGTGCCGGGGGCGGGAGCGGGCTTCGAGGGCGGTGGCGGGGCCGCCCACCTCGACCAACGTGTCCGGCGGGGTGGGGTACACCTCGTCGACGGACGGGGTGAAGAGCACGTCCACACCTGCGGACTCGGCCAGGGCGGCGTCGCGGTCGAGGTCCCTGGGATAGCGGTCGAGGTCCTCGTTGGGACCGAACTGGAGCGGGTTGACGAAGAGGCTCATCACCACGGTCCCGTCGCCGGCGGCCCGGGCGGCATGGACGTGGGACAGGTGGCCCTCGTGGAGGAACCCCATGGTGGCGACCAGCCCCACCGGGGATGCGCCGGCGTCCCTGGCCTCGGCGAAGGTGCGGGCGACCCTCATGACGCCCTCCGGTCGACGGCGAGCACGTCGGCGAACTCGTCCCATCGCCCGGCGATCCTGGCGATCAGCGCCACCTGGGCGGAGAACCCGTCGAGCCACTCGGGGGTGGCGGCGGCCACGGCGTCGAGCTGGGCGGAGACGGTGGCGGCGTCGCCCCGCACCACCGGTCCGGTGAGGGCCGACCGGGGCCCCATCTCGAAGGCGTTGGCAACGGCCGCCTCCACCAGCGGCCGGGCCGCCTTCACCGGCACCCCGGCTGCGGTGAACAGGTCGTGGGCGATGGTGAGGGAGGCGAGCGGGAAGTTGGCGGCGGCGGCGGCGCCTGCGTGGTACAGCGGCTTGGCGTCGTCCGCCAGCGGGAACGGATGGGTGCCGAGCGACCGGGCCAGCTCCCGGAGGGTGCTCGCCAGCGGCTCCTCTGCGGTGACCGCCATCCACGATCCGGCCAGCCGGTCGGCGCCTGCCTCCGGCGTGGGCAGGGTCTGCAGGGGGTGCATCGACCCGGTGGCGGCACCCCGGTCGGCGAGCGGGGCGAGGGTCGCCACCGGGGCCAGCCCCGACAGGTGGACGGCGGCGGTGATGAGCCCGGGCGATGCGGCCATGGTGGCGGCGACGGCGGCGATGTCGTCGTCGCGAGTGGCGATCACCACCAGGTCGTTGCCGGGGATGGCGTCGCCAAGGGTGAGCGCGGTGGCGCCGAGGGCAGCGGCGGCCGGGGAGGCGTGGTCGAGGTCGCGCCCGGCCACGGCGACGATGCGGTGGCCGGCCCTGGCGGCGGCGATGGCGAGAGCCAGGCCTGCCCGACCCGGCCCGACGATGACGATCCGCATGCGACCTCGGTTTCCGTCCGGCGGGTACCCGACCGGGGCGGAAGTGTAGGAGGCGGCCGGCATCGACCCCCTACTTGGTCCCGAAGATGCGGTCGCCGGCGTCGCCGAGACCGGGGACGATGTAGCCCTTCTCGTTGAGGTGGCTGTCGATGGCTGCGGTCCAGATGGCGACATCCGGGTGGAGGCGGTGGAGTTCGGCGATCCCCTCGGGGGCGGCGAGCAGGCAGACGAACCGTATCTCCTTGGGGTTGCGGGTCTTGATACGGTCGACGGCAGCCACCGCCGAATGCCCGGTGGCCAGCATCGGGTCGACCACGATCACCATCCGGTCCTCGACCCTGTCCGGCATCTTGAAGTAGTACTCGACCGCCTGGAGCGTGTCGTGGTCCCGGTACAGCCCGATGTGACCCACCCGGGCCGAGGGGAGCACGTCGAGCATGCCCTCGAGGATCCCGCCGCCGGCGCGCAGGATCGAGACGATCACCGGCTTGATACCGTCGATCATCGGCGCCTCCATCGCCGCCATCGGGGTCTCGATCGGCACCAGGGTCAGCGGCAGGTCGCGGGTGACCTCGTAGCCGAGCAGCGCCGAAATCTCCCGCAACAGCATGCGGAACTCGACGGTCGGGGTCTCCTTGCGCCGCATCAGGCTCAGCTTGTGTTGCACCAGCGGGTGATCCACCACCACCACGTTGTCCGGCATCGTATGGGGAACGGGGTCTTCCATCGCCCTCCTCGCCTGCTCCGGCCCACCATAGAGAGCCGGGCCGTCGAGCGTCCCCAGCCGCCGCACCTCCTGGCCGGCGGCGGCATCGAGGGCGGCGGCGATGGCGGTGCCGTCGGGCAGGATCGGGTGGGGCCACACCTCGGCCAGCGGCTCGAGCACGAAGCGGCGACCGGTCATGCGGGTGTGGGGGATGGTCAGCCCCGGCCGGTCGATGGTCGCCTCCCCGTACAGCAGCAGGTCGAGGTCGATGATCCGGGGGCCCCACCGCTCCCGACGCTCCCGGCCCATCTGCCGCTCGATGGCGAGCAGCCGGTCGAGGGTCTGGTCGGGGTCGAGCTCGGTGTCGACCACGGCAACGGCGTTGAGGTAGTCGTCCTGGTCGGGTCCGCCGACGGGCGCCGTCTCGTACACCGACGACAGGCGCGCCACCATCCCGACCGAGGTCCCGATGGCGGCGACGGCGGCGGCAAGATGGCCGAGGCGGTCGCCCAGGTTGGACCCGAGCCCGATGGCGACGGTGACGGTCAACCGGGAACGGGGATCAGCCGGCGACCCTCGGGGCCGAGCGGCCTGCCGGTGATCTCCTGGATGATCGAGGTGGCCATCACCGGGTCCTTTACCAGCCCGGCGTACACCAGGTAGCCGCCGAGCAGCCCGACCACGGTGTCGTCGATCAGATCGCGGTGGACCAGCACGCATGCGCCCCGGCGCGACAGCGCCTCGTCGAGGGCGGCGAACATCCCGGGCGCATCGTGCGGGTCGAGGTCGGGCGGGACCGGGTGGTTGAAGTAACGGAGACCGGCCCCCTCGTACGCCGCCTGGTTCTGGTTGCCGGGGAGCAGGGAGAACACGGTGTTGACGCCCTCGGCGAGGAGCCACACCACCTCCTCCTCACGCCTCACCCTGCGATGCTGGAACCCGTAGCCGCCGATCCGCTCGGACACCGCCAGACGACCGGTTATCACCCAGGTGAATCCCTTAGGTTCGAGCCCAGCCATCGGGTCCCTTCAGCGTCCGTGGGAACGAACGATAGCGTCGGCGGTCCGGGCCGCCTGAAGCGTTCCGACCACGTCGTGGGCCCTCACCACGGCGGCGCCGGCGGCGACGGCGAGGGCGGTGGTGGCGTGGGTGGCCGGGTCTCTCCGGTCGGCGGGTGCACCGTGCCCGGCGGCGGCCAGGATCTCACCCAGGAACCCCTTGCGCGAGGCCCCGATCAGCACCGGGTATCCGGCGGCCGCCAGCGTTGCCACACCCGAGAGCAGGTCGAGGTTGTGGTCGAGCCGCTTGCCGAACCCGATCCCCGGATCGAGGCAGATGCGGGCGGGATCGACGCCGGCGGCGACGGCGGCGGCGGCCCGGTCGATCAGGTATCGCTCCACCTCGGCGACCACGTCGTGGTAGCGGGGGTCGAGCTGCATCGTCTCCGGGGTGCCCTGCATGTGCATCAGCACCACCCCGGGACCCCGGGCGGCGCACAGTGCAGCCATGTCCGGGTCGGCGAGGGCGGTGATGTCGTTGACGACCTCGGCCCCGGCGTCGAGGGCGGCGGCGGCAACCTCCGGCTTGGAGGTGTCGACCGAGACCAGCACGCCTTGGGCGGCGAGGGCGGCGACCACGGGGATGACCCGGTCGGTCTCCTCGCCGACGGACACCCCGACCGAGCCTGGCCTGGTCGACTCACCCCCGACATCCACCAGGTCGGCGCCCTGCCGCCACAGGTCCAGCCCGGCGGCAACGGCGGCGTCGGTCGCGTCGGTGGCGTCGAAGCGGCCCCCATCCGAGAACGAATCGGGGGTGACGTTGAGCACCCCCATCACCAGGGTGTGGTCGGCGGTGCTCAAGGTCGTGGAGCGGACCCGCCAGGTGACCGGGATGAAGGACGCGGCGGTGAGATCAGGGCTGATGGGGCCGGGGACCGTCGTGGGGTGCCTGGGCGGCCACCATGCCGTCGACGGTCTCGCTCGCCCTCCCCTCGACACCGGCATCCACCGGTTGGCTGGGCGCCTGGATACGCAGCGAGCCGTTGCCGACGTGCTCCCACTTGGGGATGTCGCCGAAGATGACCGCCACCTCGGCGGCGTCGAGGGTCTCGTTCTCCAGGAGCGCCTTGGCGATGCGGTCGAGGGCGTCGCGGTGGGCGGTGATGATCTCGCGGGCCTCGTCGTGGGCCTGGGTGATCAGCCGGCGCACCTCCTCGTCGATGGCGGCGGCCAGCTCGTTGGAGATGTCGTTGCGTTGGGAGTAGTCGCGACCCAGGAAGACCTCGCCCTCGGGCTTGCCGTAGCGGAGCGGGCCCAGCTTGTCGCTCATGCCGTACTCCATCACCATCTTGCGGGCGAGGTTGGTTGCCTTCTCGATGTCGTTGTTGGCCCCGGTGCTGGGGTCGCCGAACACCAGCTCCTCGGCGGTGCGCCCGCCCAGGGCGTAGGCGAGCTGGTCGACCAGCTCGGAGCGGCGGTTGAAGTACTTCTCCTCCATCGGGAGCGCCAGCGTGTAGCCGCCCGCCCTGCCCCTGGGGATGATGGTGACCTTGTGGATCGGGTCGAGGTTGGGGAGCACATGCCCCACCAAGGCGTGGCCGCCCTCGTGGTAGGCGGTCAGCTCCCGCTCCGCCTCGGTGATCAAGCGGCTGCGGCGCTCAGGACCCGCCATCACCCGGTCGATCGCCTCCTCCAGCTCGCTGGTGCCGATGTCGGTGCGACCCCGCCGGGCGGCGAGTATCGCCGCCTCGTTGATCAGGTTGGCCAGGTCGGCACCGGTGAAGCCTGGGGTCTGGCGGGCCAGCCCCCCCAGGTCGACCCCCTCGGCCAGCGGCTTGCCCTTGGCATGGACGGTCAGGATCTTCTCCCTGCCCCTGAGGTCGGGCCGGTCGACCACGATCTGGCGGTCGAAACGGCCGGGGCGGAGCAGGGCGGGATCGAGGATGTCCGGTCGGTTGGTGGCGGCGATGACGATGATCCCAACCTTGACGTCGAAGCCGTCGAGCTCGACCAGAAGCTGGTTGAGGGTCTGCTCCCGCTCATCGTGCCCGCCGCCGAGACCGGCGCCACGGTGGCGTCCGACGGCGTCGATCTCGTCGATGAAGACGATGGCGGGGGCCTGCGCCTTGGCCTGCTCGAACAGGTCACGCACCCGGCTGGCACCGACCCCGACGAACATCTCGACGAAGTCGGACCCGGAGATCGGGAAGAACGGAACCCCTGCCTCGCCGGCCACGGCACGGGCCAGCAGCGTCTTGCCGGTGCCGGGGGGGCCGTAGAGGAGCACGCCCTTGGGGATCTTGGCTCCCATGGCGCGGAACTTGGCGGGGTTGGCCAGGAACTCCTTGATCTCCACCAGCTCCTCGACCGCCTCTTCCGCCCCGGCGACGTCGGCGAAGGTGGCCTTGGGGGTCTCCTTGGTGACCTGCTTGGTACGTGCCTTGCCGAACTGCATCACCCGGTTCCCGCCCCCCTGCATCTGCATCAGGATGAAGATGAAGACGCCGAAGATGAGCAGATAGGGGAAGATCGTCCCCAGGAACCATTGCAGCAGCGAGGGGTTCTCCGGGTCGGAGGTGACGTCGACCCCGGCATCGAGGAGCAGCTGGGTGAGGTCGTTCTCGTACTCGTTGGGATAGCCGACCACGAAGTCGCTGCCGCCGCCGGGCATGGTGGCGCCCTCGGCCAGGGTGCCGGTCACCTGCTCGGACTTCTCCAGGATGACGGCCTCGGCCACGTCGCCCTGCTCCACCAGGTTGATGAAGGCGTCGAGCGACACCTCGGTTGGTCTGGTGCCCCCGTCGAGGAACAGGTTGACGCCCATCAGCACGAGAAAGCCGACGGACAGGTAGACCAGGATGGTGCGTGCGTTACGGCTCAACGGATTCCCTCGGCAGAGGACGGATTTGCTGGCTGCCAGTCTACGAGATGGCCGCTCCTACCCGGACTGGGGCTCGCCACCGGGGCGGTCGACGGTGCGCTCAGCCCTCTACCACGCCGACGTAGGGCAGGTTGCGGTACTTCTCGGCGTAGTCGAGCCCGTACCCGATCACGAACTCGGGCGGGATGTGGAAGCCCTCGTACCTGATGTCGGTCGGGGGCCGCTTCACACCGTCCTTGACCAGCAGCGCCGCCAGCTCCAGCGACGCCGGCTGGCGCACCCTGAGGCTCTTCATCAGGTAACGCAGGGTGAGCCCCGAGTCGATGATGTCTTCGACGATGAGCAGGTGCCGCCCCTGGATCTCGGTGTCGAGGTCCTTGAGGATGCGAACCACCCCGGACGACTTGGTGGAGGCGCCGTACGACGAGACCGCCATGAAGTCGAACTCGACCGGAAGCTCGATGTGCCGGGCCAGGTCCGCCATGACCATGAAAGCGCCCTTGAGGACCCCGACCATGAGCAGGTCCTTGCCCTGGTAGTCCTCGGTGATCGCCCGGCCCATCTCGGCCAACTTGGCGTCGATCTCCTCCGCCGAGATCATCACCCTGATCGTGCCATCGAGCATCCTGCGATCCTCCAGCCTCAACGCCAACGCAGTTCGATCACATGGCCCGCAGCGGCATCCGGACGGGCCCACGCCGCCACCCTGACCCCCACCAACCACGCAATCTTCCCATGCGCCGCCACCACCGGCCAACCAGGACGCAGCCTCCGGGCCACCCCGGTCTCGGCAAGGGCGTCGGCCACCTTCTTGGTGTGCCCGCCGAGGTCGATGCGGTCGCCTGCCACCGCTCCGGCGACGACCAGATCGTCCAGGTCGGGGTCGAACCAGGCGACCGCCTTCCCCAGCGGTGCGACCCGGGGACGGTCGATGCGGTCGGCGGTGACCATCCGGTCGGCGAGGACCGCCCTGCCGGGGACGGGGAGGGGCACCGCGGGAGGCGGACGCTCGGTGCCGGCGGGGTGGATGGCTACCGATGCACCCTGGCGCGAGGCGAGCAGCCCGCCGGAGAGCTGCGCCGTGGGACCGGTCGCCGCCGCCAGCACGGCGGCGACGTCTGCCGCCGATCCGGGGTACGGGGGATGGACCATGCGCAGCGCCCTCCGCACGATCCGGGCCGCCACCGGCGGCGGGGCGGTGGCCAGCGCCCCGGCCGGGACCAGGACCGCGGTGCCCTGGCGGCGGAGCGGAATCTCGGCGGCGAGGCGGTCGAGCATGGCGTCGTCGGCGGCGAGGACCGCGGCGGAGCGGGCCAGGGCCGCCCCGGCGCCGGGGGCGTCCGCTTCGAGCCCGGGGAGCACGGTGTGCCTGATCCGGTTGCGGTGGTGGGCCGGGTCGGCGTTGGCCGGGTCGTCGGTGAACGGCAGCCCGAGGTCGACCGCAGTGCGCCGCACCTCGTCGGCCCGAACGCCGAGCATGGGGCGGATGAAGGGGCCCCGCAACGCCGGGATCCCGGAGAGCCCGGTGGCGCCTGCGCCCCGCAACAGGTTGGCGAGGACGGTCTCGGCGACATCGCCGGCGTGGTGCCCGGTGACGATCGCGGCCTCGCCCGCGGCCCGCTGCAGCGCCTCCAGCCGGACCGTCCTTGCCCCGGTCTCAGAGGTGGTCGGCGCCACCGTCACCACCTCGAGGGGGATGCCGAGCTTGCGGGCAACGGCTCCCGCCGCCTCCCCCATCCGGGCGGAACCGGGCCACCCGTGGTCGATGAACACCGCCCGCACCTGGTCCGACCGGGTGGTGGCCAGCCAGGCGGCGACCGCCGAGTCGGGGCCACCGCTCAGGGCCACGACCACCGGGCCTGGCGGGATCAGGTGAGCGGCGAAAAGGGGATCCACTGCGTCCCGGTGCTACCCGACCCGCTCCAGCCAGCGGACCGGCTCGGCGATCTCCTCGAGGGTGGGGAGCATCTCCTTTCCCTCCCAGGCCCGATCGAGGGCAGCGAACCCGGCGTGCCGGTCGACCGCCTCGATGAAGGCGGCGCCCGTCTCGTACTGTTTGAGCTTCATCTCCAGACCGACCAGCCGCATGAAGCGGGCGGTCCGGGGATCCTGCCGGCGCATCTTCAGCACGGCCGACATCCGGCGTTGGGTGAGTAGCTCGCGGGCCCCGATGCGGTCCATCACCACGTGGCCGTGCCCCTCGAGCAGCGACATCAGGGCCTGCACCTTCTCGAGGATCTGGCGCTGCTCGGCCGAGGCGAACAGACCGAACAGCCCGGTGTCGTCGATCATCGGCTCGCCCGAGGCTACCGCCGCCCGCAGCTCACCTGCGATCCGCTGCAGCCTCCCCGGTTCGGGCACGGCGCTCTCCACCAGCTCCTCGACCAGCGACAGGAAGTAGCCACGCAGCCAGGGCACACCGAGGAACTGGGCGCGGTGGGTGCATTCGTGGAGGACGACCCAGAAGCGGAACTCGTCGGGGCGGAACTCGTGCTGGCGCTCGAGGGCGAGCAGGTTGGATCCGACCAGCATCACGGTGTCGCCGTCACCCCCGTCTGCGGTGGGGAGCACCAGCTCGTACTGGCCGAGGACCCGGCGGCTGAGCAGACCGAGCACGGTGCCCATCTCTAGAGCGACGATGCGGTCGGCCAGGGCGGATCCGATGCCCCGCTGCTCACCGAGCCGCTTCTGGGCGGGGGCGAGCAGCATCGACATCGAGGCGACGTTGGCCTCGACCCAGGCGGCCCTCGACACCACGGAAACCATGGGCTGTCCCGGGGTGGAAAGACCGGTGTCGGCGGCGACCAGCTCGGTGGCGCGCGAGACCAGCTCGGGCGCCTGATCGGCCAGCCGCCCCTCGTGGTAGGTGCCCTCGAGCGGATAGCTACCGCCGACGCGGGCCGCCACCCTGGCCACCAGGGGCCATGACAGGGTGCTGGTGCGATCGGCCATGAGGAGAAACCTAGGTGGATGACGGGGCAACGTCGTCGACCGCCCGGTGGGCGGGTCGGCGAGGCTGGTGAATCAGCCGACCCGGTAGCGGCCGACGATCCTGACGCCGTAGTAGGCGGCCGCTCCCACCACCCCGAGCACACCGAGGGCGAGCGTGGCCGGGGCGAGGAACCTGGTGGTCCATGGCGGCTCTTCCGCCTCTTCGGCTACCGCAGGCACCTCGACGGCGGGCACGATTGCGTCGGGGTCGGCGGCGGTCGTGGTCGTGCTCCCGGTCTCTGCCTCGGTGGCAATCGCCGCAGCCGGAACCCCGAGGACGAACAGCAGGAGGGCCACGGCCAGCAGGCGGCGGACGGGATCGTTCACGGCGGGCAACATTAGCCGCCGCACACCCGTCCTCGATGTAGACGACGGCCGGTCCGTCGGCTACCGCCCCGTCACCACCCGCCCCCGCAGCCGGGGGAACCTGGTCGGTGCGTGGGTGTAGCAGTACTCACGCCGGTTGTAGCGGCTCAGCCTGGTATCGCATTCGGGGATGATGCAGGTGCGGTTCTCGGCAACCGCCTTGGGCGGTCGCGTCGCCGGTGAGATCCGGCGCCCCCTGAGCGTGTCGTCCACCATGATCGCCTCGCTTTCGGCCCGCGACCCTGGTCTCTCACCTCAGGGGTTGTCGCGGGCGGCCTCCTCACGTATCAACGTTCGGAGGCGGTCATATAGTTCCGGAGGGGGTTCGTCGCAGCCGCAGCGTTGGATCACGGTTTTCAGACGGGATTCGAAGCCGTATGCCCCGACGCAGGACGGGCACCGCTGAAGATGCCACCGTATCCGCACCCGCCTCGACCAGGTCAGCTCATCGTCGATGTACTGGTACAGGTAGTCGACGGCGTGACCGCATCCTTGACTCATCGTGAACCCGCGTTCGGATCGACCATGCCCCGCTCCTCGGCCACCTTCCACAACTTCTGCTGGAGCGCTTTTCTTCCCCGGTGCAGCCGGGACATCACGGTGCCGATGGGGATGTCCATGATCTCGGCGATCTCCTTGTAGTGGAAGCCCTCGACATCGGCGAGCAGCACCGGGAGCCGAAAGTGCTCGGGGAGCTCCTCCAGCGCGGTGCGGATGTCGGTGTCGACCAGCCGCTCCAGCACCTCGTCCTCGGCGCTGACCGACGCTCCCGAGCCCTCGCCCAGCCTGCGATAGAGGTAGAGGTCTTGCAGCTCGCCAAGTTCGACCTCCGAGGGACGGCGCTGGGCCTGCCGGTAGCGGTTGATGTAGGTGTTGGTGAGGATCCGGTACAGCCATGCCTTGAGGTTGGTCCCTGCGGTGAAGGTGTCGTACGCCCGGTAGGCGCGCAGGTAGGTCTCCTGGACGACATCCTCGGCGTCGGAGGGGTTGCGGGTCATGCGCATCGCCGCGGTGTACAGCTGCGGAGCGAACTGCAGGGCGTCTTCCTCGAAGGTGGCTCGGTCTGCCAGGAGGGCTCCTCGGTTCGTTCGACCCCGCACAACGGCGGCATTGAGGGAGCCGGAGAGGGGAATCGAACCCCTGACCTACGCATTACGAGTGCGTCGCTCTGCCGACTGAGCTACTCCGGCCGGAAGGGTGGCGAGTGTAGCCCCGGCCCTGCCGGGCGGATGAGGAGCCCTGCCAGGCGGATGAGGAGCCCTGCCCGGCGGATCAGCGACGCCACCAGTCGACGGTGCGGGCCAACCCCTCGTCGAGACCGATCGGGGCGATGTCGGGGAACAGGGCGAGGAGCCGGGACGGGTCGGCCGAGCTGTGGCGGATGTCGCCCCGGCGGCTCTCGGCGTGCTGCACCTCGACCGGCTCGCCGATGATCTCGGCGAGCATGCCGGCCAGCTCGAGCAGGGTCGAGCCGCCCCCGAAGGCCAGGTTGACCGGGATGGGATCGACCACCCGCCGGGTGATGGCGTCGCTGACCACCGAGGTCACCGAATCGACGTAGGTGAAGTCGCGCGACTGGAGACCGTCGCCGTAGACCACCACGGGATCCCCGGCCAGCGCCGCCGATATCCACGCCGGGATCACCGCCGCATAGGCGTGTCCCGCCGGCTGCCGGGGCCCGTACACGTTGAAGAAGCGGAAAACCATCGACGGCAGCCCGTACGAGTGCTGGTAGGCCAGGGCGTACCACTCGGTGGCCAGCTTGCTCACCGCATACGGGCTCATCGGCCTGGTGGCGAGGTCCTCGTGCTTGGGCAGGTCGGGCACGGCTCCGTACACGCTGGACGACGAGGCCACCACCGTGTGCGGGCCCCCGGCCCGGCGCACCGCCTCCAACACCACCAGGGTCCCGGTGTTGTTGCGCTCGTGGGTGGCGACCGGGTCGGCCACCGACTTGGGCACCGATCCCCGGGCGGCGAAGTGGACGATGCAGTCGGCGCCGTCGAAGGTATGATCGAGCAGCTCGGCGTCGAGGATCGACCCGATCACCAGCTCGGCGTCGATGCCGTCGAGGTTGCACTCGTCGCCGTTGGAGAGGTCGTCGATCGCAACGACCTCCATCCCTTCGCCCAGCAGCCGCTCGGCCAGGTTCGATCCGATGAACCCGGCGCCGCCGGTGATGACGACCCTCATAGGTGTCCCTGCCCCCTTGTCGGCGTCGCACGGTAGCGTCGGCTGCGGGCGCGGCGGTCAGCTGGCCGGGCCCGACGCCAGCCGTGGCGACGGGAGGGTCCCCGGTACGATCACCGCCGTGAACGAACGGCGCAAGGCGATCAACCTCGGCTTGACCTGGCTGCTGGTCGCCACCGGGCTGCGGGTCACCCTGGCCGCCCCCGAGGTGTGCCCCCCGCTCGCCGCGGACGGGGCGCTGGCCGCGGCGGGGGCCGCCGCCGAGTGGATCGCGGTGAACCAGAGCTCCGACGGGACGTTCCTCTACGAGATCGACCGGGCGACCGGGGCCCGGTCGGGCGGCTACAACCTGGTTCGCCACGCCGGCACCACCATGTCTTTGTACCAGGTGGCCCGCCACGGCGACCCTGCCGACGCCGACCGCCTCCTCGCCGCCGCCGACCTCGCCCTCGGCTCGATGCTCGACCGGGTGGTCGCAACCGCAGACGGCGCCTCCGCCTGGGGTGACGACGGTGCCGACCTCAAGCTGGGGGCGGCGGCGCTGCTGGCGGTGTCGCTGCTCGACCGGCGGGCCATCACCGCCGACATCACCCACGACGGTCTTCTCGTCGAGCTGGGCCGGTTCATGGCGGGCCAGCAGCTGGCGGACGGGTCGATGCTCGATGGCTGGGACCGGGCCACCGCGGCCCCCGATCCTGCGGTCCGGTCACGCTACGCAACCGGCGAGGCGCTGTGGGCGTTGGCGCTGCTCCACGAGACGTTCCCCGGCGAGGGGTTCGACCGGGTGGCGTGGCGCACCCTCGACTATCTGAGCACCCGCCGGGACGAGGTGGAGGGGCTCTCCCCCAGGCCATGGCCCGACCAGTGGGCGGCGTACTCGCTGGAGGCGATGGGCGACTGGGGTCTGGAGGACCACCACATCGCTTACGCCCGTGCGTTGTCCGGCCAGTTCGGGGTGGGCATCCGTTGGGATTCGCAGCGGAGCGGGTTCGGCACCGTCACCCATCCCCCCGAGCCGCGCGGCGCCGGGTTCGGGACCGTGCTCGAGGGGGCGTCGATGCTGCAGCGGCTCGCCACCGTCGATCCCCGATTGGCCGACCTGGCCGACCCGCTGGCGGATCGGGTGGTGTGCGGTGCCGCCCGCCTCGCCGCCGCCCAGACCACCGGCGACGCGGCGGGGCCGACCGAGGCCGGGGCCTGGTTCCGGGACGGGATCACCAGGATGGACGACCAGCAGCACGCCGCCTCCGCCATGCTGTGGACGGCGGCCCTGATGGCGAGGAGCGCACCGTGAACCAGCCCCTCGTCACCGTCCTCGCCGTGCTCGCCGCCTGGAATCCCCCGGCGGCGGCCGGGGTCATGGGGACGCCGAGCAGGCCCCGGCTGGTCGGGCTCGGGATCGCCGCCGGGGTCGGGATCCTGCTCGCCGTGCTCGGCGAGCGGGTGATCGACCTGCTCGGGGTGTCCGCCCCCACCTTCCGCACCGCCTCCGGTGTCGTCGTGGCCGCCACCGGCTCCGCCCACCTGCTGCGACGGCCGCCCCGGCCGGTCGAGGGCGACGGCATCACCGGCGGAGTGATCGCCGGGCTGGGGCCGGGCCCGGTCTTCGCCGCCACCGCCGGCGGGGCAGACGCCGGCTGGTGGATCGCCGCCCTGTGTGTCGGCGCCGCCGCCGCCGCCACCTGGTGGTGGGCGGCCAGGAACGGTGGCTCCAGCACCGTCACCGCCTGGCTGATCCGGTCGATCGGCGCCGTCGCCGTGCTCGCCGGGGTGGTCATGACCATCGACGGGGCGTCGACGGTCTGAAGAGCTCATTTCTTAGGACCGGAACGCGTCACAGACGACGCGTTCCGATCCTAAGAAGGTCGTTCGAGGATTTCTTAGGACCGGAACGCGTCACAGGTGACGCGAACGGGTCCTAAGAAAATCGCTTGAGGACGGCGCCCAGGGCGGTGTCGATGTCGGGGTGGGTGAACCCGAAGCCGTCGGCGGTCAGCCGGGCGGGGATCACCCGGGCCGAGCTGAAGACGAGCGAGTCCGCCCGCTCGAAGCCGAGGACGACGCCCAGGGCCCACCGCGGCAGCGGGATCGCAGTCGGGCGGTGCAGCTTCCTTCCCAGCGCCGCGGTGAACTCGGCGTTGGTGACCGGTTTCGGTGCGGTCACGTTGACCGGGCCCTCCACATCACTCGCCAGGAGGTGGGAGACCGCCCGCACCCAGTCGTCGATGGTGACCCACGACCACCACTGCCCACCCGAGCCGAGCCTGCCCCCGATCCCGAGCCGGAACGGGAGGAGGAGCCTGCCCATCAGCCCGCCCTTCCCGGTGAGCACCAACCCGGTCCTGGTGGTGACGGTGCGCACCCCGGCGGCGGCGGCCGGTCGGGACGCCTCCTCCCACTGCCGCACCACGTCGGCGACGAAGTCGGTGCCCGGTGGGGAGGACTCGGTGAGGACGGCGTCGCCCGCATCGCCGTAGTAGCCGATCGCCGATTGGGACACGAACACGGCAGGGCGTTCCGGCCGACCGGCCATACCGGCGGCGAGCAGCGTGGTCGTCCCGACCCTGCTCTCGAGGATCGCCCGCTTCCTCCCCGGGGTGAGGCGGCGGTCGCCGATCCCGACCCCGTTGAGGTTGACCACGGCGTCGATCCCGTCGAACACGGCCGGGTCGACGGTGCCGCCGTCCGGATCCCAGCGCCGCTCCCCTTCGCCTGCGGGGCGGCGCACCAGCGGGACCACCCCGTGACCGGTGGCGGCCAGGTGGGAGCGCAGGGCGGTGCCCAGCAGACCGCTCGAGCCGCTCACCATCACCCGCAACCGGCGCTCCTCCCGTGCCCGTCGGACCCTACCCGGCATCCTCGCTCACCCGCAGCCCAAACTTTGAGCGAGTGACATCGCCTGGCGGTGTGAGGCGCTCAAAGCTCGCCAACAAGCGGGTGGTCCGACCAGGGGTCGAGCCGCTCCCCGATGGACGCCACCCATGCCCTGCCGATGGCATCGACCGGGTCGGCGTGGTCGAGATACGCCTTAGGGTCGATGGCGGGCTGGACCCAGATGCGGACGGTGCTCCGGTTGAACCGGGGATTGCGGTGCGAGAGCGTGCCGTCTGCGCCGGCGATGGCGACCGGCACCAGCGGCACCCCGGCATGGAGCGCCAGCCAGGCGGCCCCCCGCTGCGGCGGCTCCTCCCCCCAGTGGGTGACCCTCCGCCCCTCGGGGAATACCCCGATCGGACGCCCCGTCTCCAGCTCGGCCATGGCGGCGCGAACGGCGGCGATCACCGGCCGATCCTTGTGGGTGGGTATGGCGCCGAAGAACGAGATGAGCCGATCGAACAGCGGGTGCTTGTCGAACAGCTCGGCGGCTGCCAGATAACGCACGTTGCCCCGTTCCACCAACGTCACCAGCACCGGGTCGATCAACGACTGATGGTTGGCGGCGACCACGTGGGCGCCGGCCGGCAGGTGCTCCCTTCCCACGATCTCGAGGTCCCAGAGCAGACGGGCCTGCCACCCGATCGGGTGGCGGATCGTGGCGACGAATGCCCGCATGCCCGGGGGAGGGCGGCGGTCAGCGGGGCGCACCGAGATCGGAGAACAGGTTTGCGAAGGCGAGGGTGGAACGTTGGTTGGACTCCAGCGCCTCGATGGTCTCCAGCACCCGCTCGGCGGCGGCGACGGCGGCGGCCGGGGAGAGCAGTGTCAGCGATGTGGCCTCGATGTCCGGGTTGCGCACCGGGGCCCCGAGCTGGGCGGCGGCGACGTCCCGGTAGAACCCGGCCAGGATCTCGAGACCGGACACGTGCAGGGCGGCGCTCGCCCGCTTCGCCTGGCGCTCCGCCCGCTCCTCGCCCCGTCTCCCCATGGCTTCGTCCGCTGCCGCCGCCGAGGCCGCGGTGACCGCGGTGAGCAGCGGCTTGGTGGCCCGCTCCACCTCGTCGGCCAGCAGGTAGGCGTCACCCGGCTCACCGGTCAGCCGCTCCGGGATCGACAGCCAAACCCGGCGGTACTCGGCGACCTCGGGGCGGGTGGCCATGGTCAGAGCGAGACCGGGTCTCCCCCCGGCGATGAGGGCCGACCGCTCCGCCTGCTCGGGGTCGACCCCGGCGGCGGTCAGCCCCTCGATGACCTCGGTGTCCGCCGCCCGTCCGAACACCACGGGCCGGCAGCGGCTTGCGATCGTAAGGGGCAGCTCGTCGCCCGCATCGACCACGATGATGAAGATGGTCGACGCCGTCGGCTCCTCGAGGGTCTTGAGCAGGGTGTTGGCCGCCTCGTCGTTCATCATCCCGCCCTCCTCGAACAGGAAGACCTTGCGGGCGGCGACCATGGGCGCCAGGCTCGCCTGCGCCACCGTGTGCCGGGCCTGATCGACGGTGACCGATGCCTTTCCCTCGGGCTCGACCACCACCAGATCGGGATGGTTCCCGGCCACGACCCTGGCTCGGACGTCGGGGTCGTCGGCGAGGAGGGCGGCGGCGAACCGCCTTGCCACCGTGGCCTTGCCCACCCCGGCAGGCCCGACGAACAGGTATGCCTGGGCGGGGCGAGCCAGTTCCTGGCGGAGCATGGCCACCACCGGCCCGTGGCCGATCACACCGGCGAAGACGTCGTCCACGACTCCTCCAGCACGGCGACCACGTGATCGACGACCATCTCGAGCGGAGCGGCGGCATCGACCACGAGGAAACGGTCGGGCTCGGCGGCGGCAAGCAGGTCGAATCCGTCCGCCACCCGCCGCTGCAGATCCATACCCTCGCCGCCGATGCGGTCGGAGACCGCCTGACGCTCCAGCCCCACATCGGGATCGACCCTGAGCAGGATCACCAGCTCGGGCCACACCCCGGCCAGCCCTGCGGCGTTGACCGTCCTGACCGTCTCCACCCCGAGGCCGCGTCCCACGCCCTGGTATGCCAGCGACGAGTACACCGACCGATCCCCGATCACCCACGACCCTGCGGCCAGGGCGGGGCGGATCACCGATTCGGCGAGCTGGGCGCGGGCGGCGGCGAACAGCATGGCCTCCGACCACGGCGACAACTCGCCGCCGGGCTCGAGCAGGATCCGCCGGATCCGCTCCCCGGTCCTGGTCCCCCCGGGCTCGCGCACCGGGACCACGGCATGGCCGCGGGACTGGAGCACCGAGGCGACGCCGGCGGCGACGGTGGACTTGCCTGCGCCCTCGATCCCCTCCAGGGCGGCGTAGTGCCCGGTCACGCCTCCTCCTCGCCATCGGCCGCCTCACCGGGTCCGGCGCCGGAGCCGCGGCGGGCCTTGACCGCCTCCGCCAGGATGTCGCGGGCCTCCGACCCGAACCGGGGCTTGCCGAAGGAGTCGCGCAGGCTCCACAGCGTGGCCGACCCGGAGGTGATGATGAGCAGCCCGCCGACGAACAACACCCCCCGCTTGGGGGCGGCGAGCAGACCGAGCCCGTTGCGGTCGAGGAGGAGGTCGAGCGACGGGGCCAGCGCCATCGACACGAATAGGCCTACCCGCATCAGGGTGAACAGGGTGGCGAACACCCTGCCCCGCATCTCGTCGTCGACCTGCTCCTGGATGTGGGTGAACCCCATGACGTACGCCGCCCCTGCTCCGAACCCGAACACCCCCATCCAGGCGGCGGCCCCGAACACCGTCGAGGTGAAAGCGGTGGCGACGAGCCCGCCACCGCATGCGATCAGCGACAGGGAGAAGACCAGGTCGCGGCGGACCAGCCTGGTCTCGTACAGGGTCATCCAGGCGATGGCCAGCCCGGCGCCGAGACCCGCAACGGTGAGGATGGCGAAGAACCCGGTGGCGTCGGCATCCAGCACCCGATCGACGAAGGGGCTACCGACCACGATCATCAGACCTCCGCCCATCAGCGCCGCCGTCATCCCCACGATCACCCGCCGCACCGACTTGCGGGCCCAGAAGAACTTCATCCCCTCCTTGAACTCGTCGAACGCCTTCCGCTTCACCCCGTCCACGTCGGGATCGGCGGCCCGGGAGCGGATGGCGGGAAGCGACCAGATCAAGGCCGCAGAAGCGAAGAAGGTGAGGGCGTCGAAGGCGAAGGCGAAGGTGAGCCCTGCGTTGGTGGCGGGGATCAGGCCACCGAGGGTGAAGGAGGGCAGAGAGCCGAGGGCCCAGCTGAGCCCGGCGCCAACCGGGATGGTCCCGAAGGTCGAGCCGAGGTTCAGGCTGTTGGCGGCGACCAGCCCCTCCGGCGCCACCAGCCGGGGGATCATGGCGTTGCGCGGAGCCTGGCCGAGCAGGCTCAGCATCTCCAGCCCGAAGTTGACCACGACCAGGATGGGCAGGGTGGTGGCGAAGAGCAGGGCGGGAACCAGCAGACCGCGGCCGATGTCCGAGATCACCACCAGCTTGCGCCGGTCGAACCGGTCGGTGAGCACCCCGACCACCGGTCCGAAGACGAGCCCGGGGAGGATCCTCGACAGCAGGGCGAGCAGGACCCCGACCTCGCCGGCGATGGCGTTGCCCAGGGCGATGGTGGCGAACATCGTGATCCAGTCGCCGGTGCTGGACACCAGGCTGGCCCACCAGAAGCGGGCGAACAGTCCCGACCTGATCATCGAGATACCCGATCTCGGGGCGAGGTCGGTCATCGGGTCAGGTTAGGAGCGGGCGCGGCGGAGGCGTTTCCGCGGCGGCACCGGACGTCACTTCTTCCGGCTCGCCGGCTTCTTGCGCCGAGGCTTGGCCGCGGTCCTCGGTTCCGCCGGGCCCTTGGCCCTGCGCTCCTCGATCAGCTCTACGGCGCGCTCCAGGGTGATGCCCTCAACCGTGTCCGCCACCCGCAGCGATGCGTTGATCTCGCCGTCGGTCACGTACGGTCCGAACCTGCCCTCCCTGACGTGGATGGTCTTCCCGTCCGGGGCGGCGCCGAGCTGGCGCAACGAGGCGGCCGTCCGGCGGCCCCGCTGCTTGGGGGCGGCCAGCTTGGCCACGGCGTCCTCCAGCGTGATGGTGAGCAGCTCATTCTCGGTCTCCAGGCTGCGGGTCTCCTTTCCCCACTGGAGATACGGGCCGTAGCGGCCGTTGAGGGCGGTGACCTCGCCCCCGTCGGGGTGCTCGCCGACAACCCTCGGGATGCGGAGCAGCATCAGGGCCTCGTCGAGGCTCAGCGCCTCGGCCGCCATGGACCTGAAAAGCGACGACCGCTTCGGGGTCTGCTTCGGCTTGGCGTCCGGATCGGCGTCGCCGAGCTGGACGTACGGGCCGTAGCGCCCGTGGCGGAGCGTCACCACCTCGCCGGTGTCGGGGTCGTGGCCCAGCTCCCGGTCTCCTGAAGGCATCGAGAGCAGCTCGACCGCACGCTCGATGGTCAGCTCGTCCGGGGCCAGGTCCTCGGGAATGCTGGCCGAGTCGTCTCCCCGCTTCAGGTAGGGGCCGTACCGGCCCACCCTGGCCACCACCGGCTCCCCGTTCTCGTCGACACCGATGGGGATGGCGTTGACCAGCCGGGGGTCGATGGCGTCGAGGTTGCCCTGCACCAGGTCGTGGAGTCCCTTGTGGCCGTTGCCGAAGTAGAACCGCTTGAGCCAGGGGATCGCCTCCTTGTCGCCGCCGGCGATGTCGTCGAGGTCGTCCTCCATGCGGGCGGTGAAGGCGTAGTCGACCAAGTCCTCGAAGTGGGTCTCGAGCAGCCCGACGGTGGCAAAGGCGGTGAAGGTGGGGACCAGGGCCGTCCCCTTCTTGAAGACGTAGCCCCGGTCCTGGATGGTGGAGATGATCGAGGCGTAAGTCGACGGCCGCCCGATCCCGAGGTCCTCGAGCCGCTTGACCAGAGAGGCCTCGGTGTAGCGGACGGGCGGCTTGGTCTCGTGGCCCTCGGCGGCGATGGCGACGGCGGAGGCGGGGTCGCCGGTGCGCATCGGGGGGAGCGGCCGTTCCTGGTCGTCGAGAGCGGCGTTGGGGTCGTCCCGCCCCTCGACGTAGGCACGGAGGAACCCGGGGAAGGTGATGGCCAGCCCCGAGGCGGCGAACTCGATGCGGCGACCGTCGGCGGTGGTGGCCGCCAGCCGGGCGGCGATGCTCTCCCCCTTGGCGTCCCTCATCTGCGAGGCCACGGTCCGCTTCCAGATCAGATCGTACAGCCTCGCCTCGTCCGAACCCGGTCCAACGGCCCCGGCCACGGAGTCGGGATCGGTGAAACGGTCGCCGGCGGGGCGGATGGCCTCGTGCGCCTCCTGGGCGTTCCTGACGGTGCTGGTGTACACCCGCGGCTTGTCCGGGAGGTACGACGGCCCGTAGCGGTCGGCGACCAGGCTGCGGGCGGCCTCGATGGCGGAGGTCGACAGCGTGATCGAGTCGGTGCGCATGTAGGTGATGTACCCGGCCTCGTAGAGCCGCTGCGCCGCAGACATCGCCCGGCGAGCGGCGAAGCGGAGCTTGCGGTTCGCCTCCTGCTGCAGCGTCGAGGTGCGGAACGGCGGGTATGGCCGTCTGGTGTACGGCTTGGCCTCCACCGAGGCGACGGTGAAGTCCGCGTCCCGGAGGCCGTCGGCCAACCCGGTGGCGGCCGCCTCGTCGAGCACCAGCCGCGACGTCTTCCTGGTCTTGGCCGACCCGTCGTCGGCGAAGTCCTTACCGGTTGCCACCCGCGCGCCGTCGATGGTGGCCAGCGCCGCCTCGAAGGAGGTGGGGTCGTCCCCGACGGTGAAGGTCCCGGTCAGCCCCCAGTACGAGGCGCTGACGAAGGCCATCCGCTCCCGCTCCCGGTCGACGATGATCCTGGTGGCGGGGGACTGGACCCGGCCGGCGGAGAGCCCCTGGCGCACCTTGCGCCACAGCACCGGGGACACCTCGTATCCGTAGAGCCGGTCGAGGATGCGCCGCGCCTCCTGGGCGTCCACCAGGCGTCGGTCGAGCTGGCGGGGATGCTCCAGCGCCTCGTGGATGGCACCGGGGGTGATCTCGTGGAACACCATGCGGTGGACCGGCTGCTTCGGGTTGAGCACCTCGAGCAGATGCCAGGCGATCGACTCCCCCTCGCGGTCCTCGTCGGTGGCGAGGTACACCTCATCTGCGTCCTTGAGGAGCTGCTTGAGCTTGGTGACCTGCTTCTTCTTGTCGGCGGGAACCACGTAGAGCGGCTTGAAGTCGTTCTCCACGTCGACCCCGAGCCGGGCCCACGGCTCACCCTTGAAGGCGGCGGGGATGTCGGATGCCGAGCCGGGGAGGTCCCGGATATGCCCGATCGACGACTCCACGACAAAGCCCTTGCCGAGGTAACCGGCAATGGTGCGGGCCTTGGCGGGCGACTCGACGATGACGAGCTTGCTTGGCATCAGAACACCCGTCCGGGTGGGGGAGCTGCGACAGGTTGATCGACCACCGGCCGGTCTGTCAACCCTGTCCCACCCGACGGACTCCACGGGTCATCTCCCGGTTGGGACCGGCGACGGAACCTCAGGACGGCGCCGAGAGCGAGACCGACCGCTCCCCCGATGATCACCAGCGGGAGCTCGAACCGGGACGGTTCGTCGCCGGTGAGGTCGATGACAGCGCCAACCGGCGCCACGGCGGCGGCGAAGGCTCGGGTCGGGGAGGTGTGGGCACGGCTCATCAGGCCGAGACGGTAGACGCCCGGTCCCGTTCCCCCGCCACCCCGTGCTCAGCGCACCTCGCCGAAGGCGGCGAGCAACCGGTCGACCACCGCCCGCCAGGTGCACACCGCCTCCATCCGGGCCCGCCCGGCGGCGCCCATCCTCGAACGCAACCCCGGGTCGCCCGCCAGGGTGCGCAGCGCCTCGACCAGCTCGTCGTTGGTGTCGACCACGTACCCGGTCTCGCCGTCGACGACGGTCTCCGGCGACCCTCCGGACGACCCGGCGATCACCGGGAGCCCCGAGGCGGCGGCCTCGAGGAACACCAGCCCCAGACCCTCGACCTCCAGCCCGAACCAACGGGACCGGCAGGGCATGGCGAACACGTCGAGCGAGGCGTAGATCGACGGGAGCTGGTCCCACGGGGCGTCGACGATGAAGCGGACCGGGACCCCGATCCGGGTCGCCCGGGTGCGCAGTGACCGCTCGGTGCGGCCCCTGCCGGCGAGGACGACATCCAGATCGAGCCCCTCGCCGGCCAGCTCGGCGACGGCGTCGAGCAGGAGGTGCTGTCCCTTGCGGGGCACGAAGCGGCTGACGCACCCGATCACCGGCCGGGGACGCTCGACAGGCGGGGACGGGGTGAACTTGTCGATGTCGACCCCGGCGCCGAGGTGATGAACCGGTCTCCCGGTGAGCCGCTCGATGCGCCCCGCGGTGAACCGGCTGACGGCGAAGACGAGATCGGGGGCGGTCAGGGCTCTTCGGACCGCGGCGGCAAGCCCGGGAACGGCGGCGGGCATGGTCACCTCGGCGCCGTGCCCGATAACCGCCACCGGCCGGTCGATCCGGGCCCTGACCCGGTCGGTCATCAGCGGGAGCGGCCACGGCGCCCCGAACAGCACGACATCGACGTCGGCGTCCGCCAGCTCGGCGGCCACCCAGTCGGTCATCTTGGGCGTTGGCCATATGAACCGGCTCCGGTGGCGAATCACCGTCGCTCTGGTGTCGGCGGGACCGTCGGAGGGGGCGAGCACCACCACCTCCCCCGGATAGGCGGCGACCAGGTTGCCGAGGTACTGCTGGATCCCGCCCCGCTTCGGGGGGAAGTCGTTGGTGACGATCCCGAGCCGGGGCACCTCGGTCACCGGCGCCCGCCCCCATCCAGATGGCGTCCGGTGTTCCAGGTCACCACCATCGGCCCGCGCCCGGTGAAGGCGATCCTCCCCAGAGCGGTGTTCCCCAGCGAGCGGAGCCGGGGACGATCGGCGTAGCTCAGCCCGAGCAGCCCGGTGACGTATGCGCTGGTCGCCGTGCCGTGGCTGACCACCCCGACCACCCGCTCGGCTTGCCCGGCGACGATCGAGTCGATGGCGGCCGTCATCCGTGCCCTGGCCCCGGTGAAGGTCTCGCCGGTGCTGCCCCGGACGATGTCCTCGCCTGACATCAGCCGGTGCCACAGGTCGGGGGCGACGGCGGCGATCTCACCCGAGGTGAGGTTCTCCCACTCACCGAACCCGATCTCCTTGAGGTCGTCGACAACCAGCGGTTCCAGACCCTGGGCGACGCCGATGGTCTCGGCGGTGTGACGGGCCCGGAGCAGCGGCGAGGTGAACAGGGCGTCGAGCTGGGGAACCCCGGCGGCGGCGCCGGCCGCCTGGGCGGTGCCCACCTCGTTGAGGGGCCAGTCGCCGTGACCCTGCCAGCGCTGCTCCACGTTCGCCGCCGTCTCGCCGTGGCGGATCAGCACGACGTCCGTCTCGCCCGCTCGCCGTGGCGGGTCGTCTGCGAGGTGAGCGGTGTCGTTGTACGACGAGAGCTGGACACCGCGGTCGCCAATGGCGACGGTGGCCACCCCGGTGTTGCTCATCAGCCGCAACGGCGCCGGGCGGGCCAGCCCGAGCAGCTCGGCCACCAGGGCGGTGAGGGCCACCCCGTGACTCACCACCAGGGCGGTGCCCCCCGGCCCGACCTGAGCGGCGAGGTGCTCGAAGGCCTCGAGGGTGCGGGCGGCGACGCTCGAAAGCCGCTCGCCACCCCCGATGGCGACATCGTCACCCCGTTCGAGAGCGGCGAGGTCGTCGGCGTGGTGGCGGCGGATCTCGGTGAACGAGATCCCCTCCCACACCCCCACATCCGGTTCGCGCCACCGGGGATCGGTCTCGAACGGCAGACCCAGCGCCGCCGCCGTGGTGACGGCTCGACCCAGGTCCGAGGCCACCACCAGGTCGGGCGGGTCACCGGCGATGCGGTCGCCGAGCCGCCGCACCTGAAGCTCGCCCCGTTCGGAGAGGGCGGTGTCGGTCGCCCCCTGCCAGACACCGGCCAGGTTGGCGCCGGTCTCGCCGTGTCGTACCAGGATGATCCGAGCGTCCATCGGGTCCCTCAGACAAACGCCGAGGCGAAGATCAGGCTGACGATGGTCATCACCTTGATCACGATGTTCATCGCCGGCCCGGCCGTGTCCTTGAACGGATCGCCGATGGTGTCGCCCACCACCGCCGCCTTGTGGGATTCCGAGCCCTTGCCCCCGTAGGCGCCCGCCTCGACGAACTTCTTGGCGTTGTCCCAGGCACCGCCTGCGTTGGCCATGTATATGGCGAGCAGGAACCCGCTGATCAGTGCCCCGGCCAACAGACCGCCCAGCGCCTGGACCGAGACGAACCCGACGGCCAGGGGAAGGGCGATGGCCATGGCGCCGGGGAGGAACATCGCACGGAGCGCCGCCTTGGTCGAGATGTCGATCGCTCTGGTGTGGTCGGCGTGTATCCCCGGCTCGCCGGCGAGGAGCCCGGGGATCTCGCGGAACTGGCGGCGCACCTCGTCGATCATCTGGTTGGCGGCCCGACCCACCGCCTTGATCACCATCGAAGCGAACAGGTAGGGGAACATGGCGCCGAGGAAGAGGCCGACGGTGGTCTCGATGTCGAGCAGGTCGATGGTGGGCAGGTTGTCGACCCCGACCGCCTGGCGGAAGGCGAAGAACAGGGCGAGCGAGGTCACCGCCGCCGAACCGATGGCGAACCCCTTTGCCACCGCCGCCGTGGTGTTGCCCAGCGAGTCGAGGGCGTCGGTCGCCGCCCGGACGTCGGGGGGCAGCTTGGCCATCTCGGCGATCCCGCCTGCGTTGTCGGCGATCGGACCGTAAGCGTCGACCGACACGGTGATCCCCAGCGTCGCCAGCACCCCGATGGCGGCGATGGCGATACCGTAGATCCCGCCGCCTTCGATGGCGAGCTCACCGGCGGCGTGGGCCCCCACCATCCCCATGGCCGTCACCACCACGCTGTAGGCGGCGGAGCGCATCCCCTCGGAAATCCCGGCGAGGACGAAGGTGGCGGGCCCGGTCTGCGCCTGGCGGGCGACCTCCTTGACCACCCGGTAGTTGTCGCTGGTGAAGATCTCGGAGATTCGGCCGATCAGGTAGCCGACCACCAGGCCGGTGGCCACCGCCAGGAACAGGCCCCACGGGTTGTCGACCCCCGGCAGGCCGTCGAACAGCATCGGGGTGAGGAGGGCGACGCCGGCCACCGTCACCCCCATCGCCACCCAGGTACCCACGTGCAGGGCCGCCGCCAGGCTGTGCCGGCGCGGTCTGACCAACAGGGCGCCGATGATCGAGCCGGCCATCCCCACGGCGGCGATCATCAGCGGGTACAGCAGGAGCTGGGGAAGGAAGGCAGCCCCGGTGAAGGCGAACCCGGCGTAGGCGATGGGGGCGACCATGGCCCCGACGTACGACTCGAACAGGTCGGCGCCCATCCCGGCGACGTCGCCGACGTTGTCCCCGACGTTGTCAGCGATCACGGCCGGGTTGCGCGGGTCGTCCTCGGGGATCCCCGCCTCCACCTTGCCCACCAGGTCGGCGCCGATGTCGGCCGCCTTGGTGAAGATCCCGCCCCCGACCCTGGAGAACAGGGCGATCGAGGACGCCCCCAACCCGAGGGCGGTGAGCACGCTGTACGGATCGTCGACATCGAGCACCATGACGAACAGCCAGTAGGCGGCGGCCAGTCCGAGCAGAGCGAGCCCGGCGACGGTGAACCCCATCACGGCGCCGCCCTTGAAGGCGATGGGGAACGCTCGATCCACCCCACCCAGACGGGCGGCCTCGGTGGTCCTGGCGTTTGCCGCCGTCGCCATCCGCATCCCGATCAGCCCGGCCAGCCCGGACAGGACGGCGCCGGTGACGTAGGCGATGGCCCCCCATGGGCGCCCCCAGTCGAGCACGGCGAAGATCAGCCCGGCGAGGATGGCCACGAACACCGCCACCGCCAAGTACTCGCGCCTGATAAAGGTCATCGCCCCCTGGCGGATGGCCACCATCAGCTCCTGCATCCGCTCGTTGCCCGGGCTGGCGGCGAGCACCTGGCGGGAGAAGACCCAGGCGAGGGCGAGCGCGGCCAACCCGGCGGCGACGGCGGCGTACACCCAGATCTCAGGATCCATGACACTCCAGACGTGGCCCGGCGAGGCGGGATTGTAGGGAGCCCGCCCCGGGCGCCCGCGAGGACGACCGCTTCGCATTGGAACGCCTCGTCGGTACCATCCGAGCACCGTGCCGAAACGACCGTTGCTCCCGCACGCCCTCGTCGCCCTGGTGGTCGCCCTGATCACCGGGGCCTGCTCGTCCGGGGGCACGATCGAGGCGACCACCACCACCATGGCGGTCGCCGCCCCCTCCTCCACGTCCACGTCCTCGACCACGTCGTCGACCACGTCGTCTACCACCACGACCACCACCACCATGCCCCCATCGACCCTGACGATCCGGGGCGACATCCCGCGGGTGCTCAAGAGGGCGGCCGAGCAGTTCTACGACCACATCATCGACCCGGCCAACCAACCGCCGGCGATGAGCCCCCGGCTCGCCGAGCACGTGGCCGGTCACATGGTTGATCCCGGCACGTTCCGGGGCCGGGCGTCCCTCGCCACGCTGGAGAACGGTGACCGGGTGGGCGTGGTCGTCACCGGCGGCGATCGCCTCGTCTTCGTCGATCCCGCCGGCGGGGAGGAGGGATGGGAGCTGGTGGCGGCGATGCTGGACGGGCTCCCGCCGTGGCTGGGGCGGGGCGGCCAACGCAACCTGCTCGTCCTCGGGTCCGACGCCCGGGTCGGGGAGGACCAGCTCAACCTGCGCGCCGACAGCATCCACATCCTCGCCCTGCGCCCCAGACGGGGGGTCGGTTCCCTGGTCGGGTTCCCCAGGGACAGCTGGATCGAGGGCAGCAAGCTCACCGACCTCATGCCGGGGCGCGGGCCGGAGGGCATGATGGAGATACTCGAGGACACCACGGGGATCGACCTGGAAGGCTACGTCGCCGTCGGGTTCGAGGGATTCCTGGGGCTGATGACCGATTTCGGCGATCTCGAGATCGATCTGCCGACCGCGATGCACAGCGGCAACAACTGGGACGACTACCCGGCGGGGCCGCAGGTGCTGGACCCGCAGCTCACGCTCCGGCTGGGGCGTATTCGGAAGGGGCTCCCCCAGGGAGACTTCGACCGGACCGTCAACCAGGGCCGGATCATCCTGGCGGCGCTGACCATGGTGCAGGACCGCGGGCTGCTCTACCTGCCGGCGTGGGTGGCCAGCTACAGCCGGCACGGCTTCACCGATCTCGATACCGAGGCGCTGGTCACCTTCGCCGCCTCCGCCCACGTCGCCGACCCGGACGCCATCACCAACATGGTGCTGCCCGGCTCGGTGGGCTGGGTTGGCGCCGCCTCGGTGGTCTTCCTCGGCAGCGGCGCCGAAGCGGTGTACGCCGACCTGGCCGATGGCGTCCTCGGCAACGGGTAGCCGCCCGGCGCGGTCGTCGGCACCACGGAGGCGGCGGTGTCTACATTCCGGGAATGGACCGCAGCGGCTCCACGGACGACCTGATTCGTGCCGCCGCCATCGCCTACGTCGCCGAGGTGACCGGCGACGGCGAGGTACCGATCACCTGGCATCAGCTCAGCTCCGGGTTCGTGTTCGGCGGCTGGAGAATCCGCCTGGTCAGCCAGCAGGGGATCTTCAAGCCGGCCCGGCTCGACCTGCCGATCTCGATCAGGACGACGCCGCCGAGGCCTGACCGAACTGCCCCTTACCTCGACGAGATCACCGCAGACGGCTACCTGTCGTACGCCTACCGGGGGACGGATCCGGACCATCGGGACAACCGAATGCTGCGCGAGGTGATGCACCGCGGGACCACGCTTCTCTACCTGCAGGGGATCACCGGGGGTGTCTACCAGGCGTCGGCGGCGGTGATCCTCCGCGATGACTCCGCGGTGCTCCGGTTCGAGGTCGCCCTGTTGCCGCTGGTCTCCGTGGTCGCCGGGCTCACCCACGAGCTGGTCGACATCACCCAGCGCCACCATTACCTGCGGCTGGTGCGTCAGCGAGCCCACCAGGCGTTGTTCCGGTCGAACGTGCTCCGGGCCTACCGCACCCGGTGCACGGTGTGCTCGCTGGGCCACGCCGAGCTGCTCGACGCCGCCCACATCGTCTCCGACCGCGACGGGGGCGAGCCGGTGATCCCCAACGGGTTCGCCATGTGCAAGATCCACCACGCCGCCTTCGACGCCGACATCCTGGGGGTCCGCCCCGGCGCGGAGCTGGTCGCCGAAGTGCGCAGGGACGTCCTGGAGGAGGTCGACGGGCCGATGCTGCAGCACGGGATCCAGGGCGTGCACGGTCGTCGGCTGGTCGTGCCCACCCGTCCCGAGTGGCGCCCGGACTCCGTCGGCGTGGAGCGGAGGTACGAGCGGTTCCGCCGCGCCTCGTGAGGCTCCCGGGCAAGGCCCGGGTCAAACCAGCGGTAGAACATGTGTTCGATGGGCGGTAGGATGAGCGTATGGCGACGGCATGGCAGGGCTCTCTGCTCGGGGCGGCCGACCTGCCTCTGTTGGGAGAGGTGGTGGTCGGACTGGCTCGTACCGAGCTGACCCGGGGTGCCTGGGTGGACCACCGCCCGGGCTGGCTGGGCGGGGCCGACCTGCTGTTCGAGGCGCTGCACCGGGAGGCGCCGTGGCGAGGCGACCGTCGCCAGATGTACGACCGGGTGGTCGACGTGCCCCGCCTCACCTGCTTCTACGGGTCGGGGGATGCGCTCCCCCATCCGGTGCTCGAGGAGGCCATGGCGATGCTGAGCGAGCACTACGCGGCGGAGTTGGGCGAGCCGTTCGTATCTGCCGGGCTGTGCCTGTACCGCGACGGCGCCGACTCGGTGGCCTGGCACGGCGACCGCATCGGACGGGGGCGTGACGTCGACACGATGGTGGCCATCCTCTCGGTGGGCTCGCCCCGTTCCCTGCTGCTGCGGCCCCGGGAAGGAGGCGGGACGATGCGGTTCTCGTTGGGCGACGGCGACCTGCTGGTGATGGGCGGGTCCTGCCAGCGAACCTGGGACCACTGCGTCCCCAAGACGGCCAAGCCGGTCGGGCCCCGTATCTCGATCCAGTTCCGCCCCGCCGGCGTCCGCTGATTCGTCTTCGGCCGCCTCAGAGGGCGAGGGTGCCCGCCGGGTCGAGGTGATGAAGGGTGATCGTCGGATCGGCCAGGCCGCCGATGATACGCAGGTAGAGCTCCCACCCGGTGGCGTTGAGGGCTCCATCGTGAATCGGCACGGCCTCGGCCGGAGCGACCGCGGTGAGGAAGTCGGCGGTGGCGGCGGCGCTGGCCCAGGGAGCGGCGAGCGGCAGAGCAAGGACATCGACCCCGGCGGGCACGGTGTCGTAGGCGTCGCCGGGATGGAACAGCCGGGGGCCATCCGGTTCGGAGACGACGTAGCCCACGTTGCCGACCCGGGGAATCCTCTGGTGGATGACGGCGTGCAAGCCGCCCACCACATCCACCCGGACCGCGGCCAGGGCGAAGTTCGCGCCCGGCGCCGCCACCTCGGCATCCAATCCATGCTCGGCGAGGAGCGGTGCCACCGCGGCCTCGGTCACCAGCCGGGCGGACCGGTTGCCGGCGAGCAGCCCGGCGAGGTTCGCCGCGTCGACGTGATCGGGATGCTGGTGGGTCACCAGCACCGCGTCCAGTCCGACCACCTCGTGCCAGTCCTCGGTGTAGATGCCGGGGTCGATGAGGAGTCGGGCCGACGGTGTCTCCACGAGCAGGGCGGCGTGGCCGAGGCGGGTCAGCTGCACCCGCCGAGTATGCCACCACCGGTCAGCCCCCGTCTGCCACGATCCTGGTTGGATCGAACTCGGCGGCGGCGGACGCCGACACCGTGCGGCTGCCGAGCATGATGAGGTCGACGGATCCGCTGACCACCACCACCACCGTCCTCGGTTGCCAGGTGTGGTCGACCGGGCAGACGCAGCTCACCAGCCCCATCCCGTGCAGCGCGGCGAACCGGGCCGCCTCGTCGACGGGCGAGCCGGACGATCCGAAGCCGTGGAAGGTCACCGGGGCGGCCGCCAGCGCCGCCGCATCCGCCGCCGTCACCGCCTTGGCTCTTCCGGTCAGGTAGAGCCCGACATCGGCCACCAGCAGGGCGAACAGCATCGCCGTGGCCGTCACCGCCACCATCAGCACGGAGGCCGATCCCCGCTCGACCGTGCGGTGCCGCCCGGTGGGGGGCGGTCGGCTGCGGCGGGCGACGGCACACGGGCGGATCATTGCTCGACCCGCATCGTCGCCCGCCCGGTGAGCTGCACCCCCACCCCACCGAACCACGAGCCGAGGGCGTGCTCCAGTCTCACCACGACCTCGGCCGGGGCGCCCACCACGGACGGGCGGCTTACCGACACCGCCGCCAAGGCGCCCCTGCTTCCCAACGCCGAGCGCACCGCAGCCACCGCATCGGCCGGATCCGGGCTGACCGCGGCCTGGCGCGCCCCCTCACGTGCCGCCCCCACCACCTCGAGCTGGGACCGGGCGAGCAGCGCCACGTCGACCACGCCCAGCAGCACGATGAGGACCACCGGGACGACCAGGGCGAACTCGACCACCGCCGACCCCGACTCGGACCGGGCGGTCACACGTACGACGACACCTTGGCCACCACCGAGTCGAAGAAGCTCTCCAGCGCCCCCGTGGACGTCGCCCACAGGATCAACGCCAGGGCGATGGCGGCGGCGGCGACGATGACCAGGGCGTACTCGGCGGTCGCCTGACCGCGCTCCCTACCGATTCGGTCGAGCATGATGCTCACCTCCGTTCTGACAATGCCGGCGACCGGCCGGCCTCGGGGGGAAGTCATGACCCGAGCCTCTCCAGGGCGGCGACCAGCGCCGGGGCCACCGTCACCAGCACGAACCCGGGCAGGATCAACAGTGCCAGCGGGAACACCAGGACGACGGGGAGCCGCCGGGCCGCGGCCAACGTCTCCTGGCGGCGCGACGACGTCCTGTCGGCGGCGAACCGCTCCACGGCTTCGACCAGGGGCGCCCCGGTGGCCTGGGCCCTGGCCACCAGCCGGTACAGATCGGCGGCGCTGCCGCCTGCACCGTCGAGCGCCGCCCCGCCGTGGTGGCGCATCCGCCGTACCACGGTCTCGACCTCGCCCCGCAGCGGTTCCCCGAGTCGGGGGGCAACCCAGCCCAGGGTCTGCGGGAACCCCCAACCGGCACTGAGCCCGATGACGAGCAGCTCGGCGAACAGATCGCCCTGCTCGGCGGCATCGGAGGCGGCGCGCCGCCGCCGAGCCAGCCGTTCACGGAGACGCCACAGCGGCCGGATGAGGACGGCGACCACCACCGCCGGTGGCGACCACAGCCCGGGCGCCAAGGGGGCCAGGGCGGTGCGAAGACGAGCAGGAGCCCATGCGAGCAACATCAGCACCGCCGCCACCCGAGCCGTGTTGGTCACTTCAGCGTCCTCCTCGTCAGCGCCACCACCACCGCCATCCCGGTCAGCATCAGCACCGACCCGACGATCACGGCGACCACCCCGAAGGGCCCGGCCGCCAGCAGGCTGGAAAGCCGGCCGGTGAGCGCCATCGAGCCGAGGACGACACACGGGATCGCACCGACCACCACGGCAGACAGCCGGGCCTGCGCCGTCAGGGCCCTGCGCTCGCCCTCGACCTCGAGGTGGGCCGACGCCCTGTCGGCGAGCCGGGCGAACACGGCTGAGGCGCGCCCGCCCGATGCCGCCGCCACCACCAAAGCAGGCCCCGCCAGCCGCCCGGTTTGTGGCAGGCCGCGGGCGAAGGCGTCCGCCACCCGTTCCACCGGTGCGCCGGCCTCGGCGAGCCTGACCGCGGCGGACAGATCGAGGTGAGCCGACCGTGCCGCTGCCGGCTCGATGGCGGTGCGCACCGAGGCACCCCGCCGCAGCTCGGCACCCAGGGCGGCGAGCACCACCGCCTCGTCGCCGCCACGGTTGGGTGCCCTCCGCCGGCGGGCCAGGTGGAACGCCAGCACCGCCATCAGGCCGACCTCGGGCCCCAGCGAACCGAGGGCGATGGAGCCGGCAACCACCCAGGGCACCCCGGCCAGAAGACAGACGGCGACGGCGGCGGCGTGGAGCACCGGGTCGGTCACGACGACCACCTGACCTGGAGAACCTTGTCGCCGACGTCGGCGATCGCCGCCACCCGCCTGCGCCCCCGGGACCGGTCGAGGTGGACGACGACATCGAGGGCGCTCCACAGCTGGCGTCTGACGGTCTCGGCGGCAAGCGCACCCCGGCCCGACAGCGCCAGCGTCTCCAGCCGCCACATCGCCTCGTCGGGGCCGTTGGCGTGGACGGTCGACATCGATCCGGCGTGACCGGTGTTGATCGCCTGGATCATGTCGAGCGCCTCGGGCCCCCGTACCTCGCCGACCACGATGCGGTCGGGACGGAGCCTGAGGGCATGGCGGACCAGCGTGCGCAGGGTGATCTCGCCCGCCCCTTCGGCGTTGGGCGGGCGCGCTTCCAGCCGGACCATGTGGCCGGTCGCCTTGAGCTCGGCCGAATCCTCGATGACCACCACTCGCTCGGTGGCCGGGATCTCACCGGCGAGGATGTTGAGCAGGGTGGTCTTGCCCGACCCGGTTCCCCCCGACACCAGCAGGTTGCGCCGCTCCGCCACCGCCCCCCTGAGCAGGGCGGCGGCTTCGTCGTCGGCGCCGCCGGCGGCGACCAGGCCGTCGAGGTCGACCACCGCCGCCGTGAACCGCCTGATGGCCACCACCGGGCCGTCCACCGATGCCGGGGGGATGATGGCGTGGAGCCGAGACCCGTCCGGGAGCCGGGCATCGACCGCCGGGCTGGAGCGGTCGAGACGAAGCCCCAGGGGGGCGATGACCCGTTCGACGGCGGCGGTGACCTGCCCGGGCGGGGCGAAGCGGATCGGGCTGCGGAGCAGCGACCCGGCACGCTCGATCCAGACCGATCCGTCGGCGTTGACCAGGACATCGCTGATCGAGGGATCGGACAGCAGCGGCTCGAGCGCACCAAGCCCCACCAGGGCGTCGGCCACCTCGACGGCGACACCGGTCGGCGCCAGCGGCGCCTCCTCGGGGAGCAGGTTCCGGACGGCGTCCTCGACCGCACCCCGCTCCAGCGGGACGTCACCGGCCAGCATCCGCTCCACGAGGCGGTCGATCACGGCCACGGAAGCTCCCACACCCGTCTCCAGTGGCGGAGCCAGCGCGACGGACCGGGGCGGCGCCCCTCGAGCAGGCAGCGGACGGCACCGGGCCCGGCCCGGGGCAGCACCACCGCCGGCGGGGGCAGATCGACCGCCCACGGCCCCCGCTGGTAGACGGCAGGGGTGGACGGGTCGACCGGACGGCCTGGTACCAGTGGATGGACCGGCACCACCCGGGGACCGTCCGGTCTTGGACCCGGTGGGTGGCGCAGCACCACCCGGGGCCATCCGGCGACGAGGGCGTCGATGACCTCGGCCGCCTCGCTTGCGGTGATCCCACCGTTGGCGAGCACGGCGACCCCCCGCCGGGTGGGGTGCAGCTGGCGCCTGGTGGGCCCGTCCCGGACCAGAGCCGCCAACGTCCCCGCCCGCCGGTAGTCGGTGCCCTCGGGGTCGACATCGACCACCAGGGCGGTGCCGGCAGACGCCGCCAGCGCCAGCGGAGCGACCGCGCCGAGCACGGCGTCGTCGGGACACCAGATGCCGAGCACGGTCATGATCCACTCCCTCGGTCGACGGTCCGGGGAAGTTCCCATCAACGTAGGGAGCGGGTGTGACAGATTCAAGGGTGCCGGATGGACCGACCCGGAACGGAGTCATGTCACCCCGGCGCCGTACACTGGCGACGCCATGCAGCAAGCCGCCTTCTTCGACCTCGACAAGACGGTCATCGCCAAGTCATCGACCCTCGCCTTCGGCAAGCCGTTCTACAAGGCGGGCTTCGTGGGACGGCGGACCCTGGCCAAGTTCGGCTTCGCCCAGGTCTTCTACGTGCTGTTCGGCGCCGACGAGGGTCAGCTCGAACGGGTACGCGACCAGATGCTGCGACTCACCGAGGGCTGGCACCGCGCCGAGATCGAGCAGCTGGTCGAAGAGACCCTCCAGGACGTCGCCGATCCGCTGGTCTACGCCGAGGCGTTGACCCTGATCGACGAGCACAAGCGCGAGGGTCGCCGGGTGTTCCTGGTGTCGGCCAGCCCCGAGCAGATCGTGCGCCCCATCGGCCGCCACATCGGGGTCACCGAGATCATCGCCACCCGCATCAAGACCGACAGCGCCGGGTTCTTCCTCCCCGAGCTCGAGTTCTACGCCATGGGATCGGGCAAGGCGGATGCCATCAGAGCCCTGGCGGAGCGACAGAACCTGGATCTCGAAGGGTCCTACGCCTACTCGGACAGCACCACCGATCTCCCGATGATGGAGGTGGTCGGCCACCCGGTGGCGGTCAACCCGGAGAAGGAGCTACGCCGCATCGCCGAGGAGCGGGAATGGCCCATCCTCGAGTTCCAGCGCCCGGTCAGCCTGCGCACCCCGCTGCACCAGAACGTCCCCCTGATCTCGGGCGCCACCATCGGCGCCGCCCTCCTGGGCGGGCTAGTCACCATCGCCATCCTCCGCAAACGGGCCAACGGCGCCCGCTGAGCGGCCGAGGCGTTCCGGGTGGAGGCCGTCTCGGGCGAACGCTCGAAGCTCAGACGGGAATGGTCAGCGAGCCGTCCTCGCCCAGGTTGAAGCCGGGGTTGTGGGCGACCTCCCACGGGTGCCCGTCCGGGTCGCAGAAGATGCCGGTATAGCCGCCCCAGGTGGTCGGACCCGGCGGTCGGGTGATCGTTGCCCCGGCGGCGGTCGCCTCGGCGATCACCGCTTCGACCTCTGCCACCGATCCCACGTTTTGGGCCAGGGCGAATCCTCCCCAGCCGCCGCGGTCGACCACACCGGCGTCCTCGGCCAGCGACCGGCGGTTCCACAACGACAGCACCATCGGGCCGAGCTGGAAGAACACCGTCTCCTCGACGTCGAGCACCGGCTCCCACCCCAGCCGCCGGTAGAACTCCCGGGAGACGACAAGATCGGACACCCCCAACGTCACCAGGCTGATCCGCCGTTCCACGTCATTCCTCCTCATCGAGACGGCTGGGCCGATCCAGGTCGATCGGCGGTGGTGCGGTGGCGACCGCGGTCTCGCTGAAGGCCCCGGTCGTCACCTCGGCTTCGGTGGCGCCCGGCTCGGAACCGCCCTCGGCCCGCTTGGCGGCGATGCCCTCGGCTCGCGCCGATTCGACCTTCTCGGTGGTCAGCCGGGGGACCGCATAGAAGAACAGCACCAGGTAGGCGGCGGCACTGACCAGCCAGGGCAGCCGCAGGGCGAACACCCGGTCGCTGACCTGCTCGCCGAACCACACCAGCAGCCCGCCGGCGGCGAGGCCGAGAGGCATCATCCCCCACCCGAAGAACCGGTACACCGAGTTGACCCGGCCCAGCAGCCGGTCGGGGATGATCGTCTGCCGCAACGAGACGGTGATCACGTTCCACACCACCGCGGCGAACGTCATCACCATGAACATCACCCAGGTGACCACCCACGACGAGGTGATCCCGATGACCAGCGAGGTGACCACGCTCGCCACCAGGGTCAGGTACAGCGAGGCGCCGCTCCCCAGCCGGCGGCTGATCCCGGGAGCGAGCCAGCTCCCCACCACCCCGCCGATCGCTCCTCCGGTACCGAGCACGGCGAACAGGAAGGCGTCGACCTCCAGCACCTCCTGGGCGAACAGCACCAGGGTGGCGAAGGCGATCATCCCCAACCCGTTGAGGAACCCGAGGATGATCGCCATCGGGCGGAGCAGGGGGTGGCGCCACAGCCAGCGGAAGCCCTCACCGATCTCGGTCTTCCAGTTGACCCTCTGCCCGGTTTCCCGGCCACGGGTACGGAAGTCGCCGGACAGCATGAACACCAGCCCGGCGGCGACGGCGAAGCTGCCGGCGTCCACGAAGAAGGGCAGGGCGAACGTCACCCCTATGAGGAGACTCCCCAGCGGGGGGCCGGCGAAGCTGTTGGCCACCATCTCGGCGCCCCACATCCGCCCGTTGGCGCTCTCCAGCGCCTCGGGGGCGACGATGGCGGGAAGGATGGTCTGGGCGGCGTTGTCCCGCAGCACCTCGGCGCAGCCGAGCAGCAGGGTTGCCAGCAGCAGCACCGTGTAGAGGACGGCGTCGGTGGCGACGGCGGTGCCCGCCGCCACCTGGTCCGGGGTGGGGAGGTCGTTCTCGGCGAGGACCACGAAGGCGACCGCCAGGGTCAGCCCGGCCCGGATGACGTCCATCAGCACGATCAGCTTGCGCCGGTCGACCCGGTCGGTGATCACCCCGGCGGGCAGCGTGAACACCAGCCAGGGGAGCCGCTGGGCGACGGCGATCAGGGCGATTAGCAGCGGGTTGCGGGTGATGGCGCTGGCCAGCCACGGGTAGGCGACGAAGCCGATGCCGTCGCCGAGGTTGGAGACGACGCTGGCGGTCCACAGCTTGGCGTACTGCGGTCCCAGCCGTGGCTTGGGATCTGCGGCGGGACGCTCGGTGGTGATGTCGCTCACCGACCCTCCTCCGGCCGATCCCTCAAGGCGGGGCGGACCGTCGGGTAGATACCGGCGATCAACCCGTAGACGGTGTCGCCGCCGCGGGGCAATGCCGAGAACTCGACGGTGAGATCGTGGAGCCGCTCGGAGAAGGCCTTGGCCTGCTCGCTGGTCAGCCGCACGTGGCGGAGGGTGAACATGGGCAGCGGGTCGTCCACGCCGACCTTCCCGGTCGCCGCCGCCTCGGCCACCTCCTCCATCGCCTCGCCCAGCATGGGGTTGGGGTACCGTCCGCCCAGGTAGTCGCCCTTGATGACGATGGTCCGCCCCACCCGGCCGTAGTACTTGGCGGTGAGCGCCCGCACCTGCTTGGTGGCGACCACCCGCACCAACCCGGCCGTCTCGAGCACCTTGAGATGGTGGCCGGCGGTGCCCTTGGGGATGCCAAGCGCCTCGGCCAGCTCCGTGGTGGTGGCGGCCCGTTCGAGCACGAGGTCGAGGATGGCGCTTCGGGTGGGGTGCCCGATTGCCTTGAGCTGGGCCGGGTCCGACGCCTCGACGTACTCGTCGAGGTCGTAGCCGGGCCCGGCCGGGTCCGGGCTCATCGGGAGAAGGGCCTCTTCGAGCGGCATTTCCCGAATAGTCGGCTATTCCCGACCGTTTGTCAAGGGTAGATCTGTGTGCGCCCAACGCCCCATATCGCCGGCCCGTTGTCAGGTCCGATGGCACGATCGACCACCACCGCATGCCGGAATCCGTACGGCCGGTCAACCGTCCAGCGGGTGCCGCCAGTCGAGACCCGGAAAGCGGGCAAAGCCGGCGTCGGTCGTGATCCAAGTACTGCCGGTCTCGATGGCCAGCGCGGCGTGGTAGGCGTCGGCCACCAACGATCCACGCACCCGTCCCTGCCGGCAACACGCCTCGAAGATCCCCCAGTGCCGAGGACCCGGACGCATCGGCAGGCAGTTGGGTCGCGAGCGGAGCGCGGCGATGAAGCCGAATGCCTCCTCCAACGAGCTGGGGGTGTCGAAGATCCGGGGATGGGTCGCCACCCGGACGAACCCGCTGCAGACGAGCTCGCTCAGCCCGAACGGGGACGCCTCCTCGACGGTTGTCTGGAGCCACCGGCGATACTCGCGGTGGCGATCGGTTCCGGTCTTGTGGGCATACACCAGGACGTTGACGTCAAGCAGGTACATCGCCCTCGATCAGGTCCACCAACGCCGCGGTGTCGTCCAGATCGACTCCCGGGAGGGGCCGGCCAGGGTTGGCGGGCAGGTCGACCGATGCGAGGGTCTCGGGAGTCCGGGCGGCGAGGCTGAGGCGAAGGGCGTCCTCGATCACCGAGGTGAGGGTGCGACCGGTACGGGCGGCCCGCTCCTTGGCGGCCCTCATCAACTCCGGATCGAGGTTCAACGTGGTGCGCACGCAGATA
>JBPCMS010000002.1:0-15599 GCA_051002015.1 Acidimicrobiia bacterium | reverse complement strand
GAGCTATAACCGAATGTTGTGGATGACCGGGCTGGGAGAAGAGGGCGGCGTACCCTTCCGAACCTGATTCAAGGGATCCGTCGGGTGTGACCGGCGGGGAAGGAGTACGCCTGATGTTGAAGATAGTCACCGACGGTGCCGATGGCGGCGACCTGGTCGGGATCTTGGATGGGCTGGTGACCGAGGGTGCCCGCCGGATGCTGGCGGCTGCGTTGGAGGCGGAGGTCGCTGATTACGTCGGCCGGCACTGCGAGCACGTTGATGAGGCGGGGCGTCGGGTGGTGGTGCGTAACGGGCGAGCCCGTGAGCGGACGCTGGTGACCGCAGCGGGCGGGTTGAAGGTCAAGGCACCGAGGGTGGATGACCGCCGCCAGGGGCACCGGTTCACGTCGGCAATCCTGCCCCGGTACGCCCGCCGCTCCCCGAAGGTCGCCGATGTGTTGCCGGTGCTGTACCTGCGGGGCCTCTCCACCGGCGATTTCGCTCCGGCGCTCACGGAGTTCTTCGGGACCGGCGCCGGACTGTCTCCGGCGACGATCACTCGTCTCCTCGAGACCTGGTCCGATGAGTATCAGGCGTTCGAGCGTCGGGACCTGTCCGGGTCGGACTTCGTGTATGTGTGGGCCGACGGGGTCCACTTCAAGATCCGCCTCGAGGAAGACCGGCTGTGCTGCCTCGTCATCGTCGGGGTCCGCGCCGACGGTTCGAAGGAACTCGTCGCCTGCGTGGACGGGTACCGGGAATCGACCGAGTCGTGGGCTGATCTGTTGCGGGACCTCAAGAACCGGGGCATGCAAGCCCCGGTGGTGGCGGTCGGTGACGGCGCGTTGGGGTTCTGGGCGGCGCTGCGGGATGTGTTCCCCGACACGATCGAGCAGCGCTGCTGGGTCCACAAGACCGCCAACGTCCTCGACGCCCTACCCAAGCGGCTCCAACCGAAGGCCAAGCAGGCGTTGCATCAGATCTACCTCGCTGAGACGAGAGCCGACGCCGACGACGCCATTTCCGATTTCAAGGGTCGCTTCGGCGACAAGTACCCCAAGGCCGTCGGGAAGGTCACCGCCGACCGCGACGCCCTCTTGGCGTTCTACGACTTCCCCGCCGCCCACTGGATCCACCTACGGACCACGAACCCGATCGAATCGACCTTCGCCACCGTCCGGCTCCGCACCCGGGTCACCAAGGGCGCCGGCACCCGCCGCCACGGCTTGGTGATGGCCTACAAGCTCCTCGACGCCGCCCAGACCCGTTGGCGCAAGGTCAACAGCCCCGAGCTGGTCGCCCTCGTCCGAGCCGGAGCCGAATTCACCGACGGAACCCTCACCGAAAGGAGCAACGACAAGTCAAGGGACGCCGCCTGACCACCCGACTCCATCCACAACATTTGACGATATCTCGTGAGCAAGTTGGCCAAGTTGGAGCGCATCGGAGCCTGTTCGACCCGGCGGACACCGCCGATCAGGTCAAGGTCAAGTGTCCGGAATGCGACCACCCGATCCCCGGAGCGCACTTCCACTGGTGCGCGGTTGTTGCCCCTAAGCCCGACCGCAACCGCCGACCGTGCGACCTCACGCTGCTACCGGCGGAAGAGGAAGCGTTGGCCGCCCTCCGTCTAGCCCGAGGCCAAGCCGAACTCGACGCCGCCGCAGACCTACTCCGCGAGACCCTCGGCGCCGAGGAGGTGGAGTGATGACCCCACCCGGTGACCTGGTGTGGTTGTGGGTCGCCACCGCGACCCGGAGTCACTACACCCAAGGATGGTTCGACGTCGCTACCGGCGCGGTGCGCCCCGCATCCACCCGGCGGGCGCCTCGCCACCTTGTGCCAGCTCGGCCCGATGGACACCACCCGCGCCTGGTTCACCGGGCGCACCGGACCCACCGAATGCAAGGTGTGTTGGCGACGGTGGGTCCGGTTGCTGCGGACCCTCGACTCCACTGAGCGCCGGCCGTGACCCCGACCACCTCGTTCCGCCGCCTCGGTCCACCGCAACACCTCTGGCCGGTGTCGGTAGATCAGATCGACCTTCACCCCCTCGATCGAAAGCCAGGCTCCGCCGTTCACGACACGGCCTCACTCGCCTATCCCGAAGATCTCATCCGGCCAGCCGAGCGCTTCGATGGTCGTTGCTGCCCTGCCACGAGCCGCGCAAGCGCGGCTGGGACGCGGCTGACGGCAGCTCCTCCCGCCGCCAGAACCGACTCCTGCGGGGCGTTCGGAGCCGCCGCGACGCCGAATCTCGTGGGTCAGAACTAGGCAGCAACGGTCGTGTATAGTACGCTTTACGTAATAGAGGAAGGGTGGAGGGCGCGTGGAGCTGAGCGATCTGGGCCGGTTCTCGGACGTTGCCGTGCAGGTCCTGGTCGCGTTGGCAGCGGGACCGAAACACGGCTGGGCCATAACTGAGGACATCGAGCTACGCGTCGGACGCCGGCCCCAGCCGGCGACGCTCTACGGGACGTTGAGCCGGCTTGAGGAGCGAGGCTGGATCGCTGGCCTTCCGGTCGAGGGCCGCCGTCGCCCGTTCTCCATAACGACGTCCGGCCGTGACGCGTTGGCCGCGTACCTGGAGCATCTGAGCGCGACCGTGACCGCGGGACGCCGCGCTCTCAAGGTGCGACCGGTGTGACACGTCGGACCCTGCTCCGGTTGTTCCCGGCTTGGTGGCGCAGTCGTTACGGCGTCGATTTCATCGAACACTTCGAGGCAACGCCCGGCATCCGCAAGTGGGCGGATCTTCTGCGCAGCGCGGCTGAGTTGCGATGGGCGCAGTTCCAGCACGCTCAGACAGTCGTAGCCACGACGCTCAGTGCGGCGATCGCCCTCGTGGCGGGATGTGACGCCGCCCTGGGGTTGGGGATGGACGAACGGATCGACTTCGACCTTGCACAGCATTGGTGGGCTCTGCCGTTCGAAGTGGCACTCGTTGCCTCCGGCCTCGCGCTTCTCGCTGGTCTCATGGCAGTCTCGGCGGATCGCCGTCGGCGCCATTTCTGGTTGGTGGCCGTAGCTGTGCTGGCGCTTGGCTCGTTCGCGGGTTCAGCCACACTCGCCGCGTTCTCCTTGGAGCTCGCTGGGCTGGGGGCTGGGATCGGGCTGCTTGCGGCCGCAGGCCTCTATCGGATAGTTGGAGTGCGCCGGCTCCACCCGACCGACGCTGGGCTGCTCGTCTCCATCGTGGCCGTTCTGTCGCTCGGATGGCACTATGCGTCGAGCCCGATCGGTCCCGCGATATTGCTGGTGACGTTGAGCGCTCTGTTGGCGCTCACCGTCTCGCAGCCGGCCGCACTCGACCCGAGTTGATGCCTGGAGTCCCAAGTGATGTTCTCGCCGGAGGAGATCGCGCCGCGTTGGGCCAGGTTGTGAGCGCGGGATCGCGCCCAGTTCCAGTTGTCGCGGTCGAACGGTAAGACGCGCCGATGAGAGCACGCCGATTCGCGGGCCTAACGGACACGCGGCTCGCTATACAGCGCGACCGAACCGGCGTTATATGGGTGATCGTTGTCAAGGAGTCTCCTTGTCGACTTGGTGGATAAGCCCGTCGAAGAGGGCTGCTCGGTCGGCCTGTCCGCGGTCGCGGGCGTGGTCTCGTTGGCGGATGAGGATGGGCTTGAACTCGACGCTGGTTCGGAAGTAGCTGCAGGTCTCGCACGCGGACTCCATGCGGCAGTCGAGCTCGACGGGGCGGGTGCAGAGCCCGTTGCCGAGCATGCGGGCGTGTGCTTCGCGGCGGAGCCGGGCCATGGCGGTCGTCTCGTAGTCGGCGGGAAGCTCGAGCACCTCGACAGGCCCGTGCACGTCGACGGCTTACAACACGACGAGGTGGTTCAGCTCGCACGAGACGTCGTCGACGTCATCGGCACCCTGCCGAGCGACCTTCCGACCTATCTCGACCTCGGAACCACCGACCGCTGGCTCGCCATCGTCGACGACACCCTCACGTGCCCCCACTGCGGCGGCGCTCACATCCTCGACGGCCCGTTCCACGACCGAGGCGCTTGGCGCTGCTTGGACTGCGGGGCGACACCCCAACCCCGGCCGGTCGATTCTTTAGCGGAACGAGGCCCCCGGCTCACCCGCTACCGTCTTTTTTCTCTCGGCCACACTTTTCGGGGTGTTTCAACCTGCGGCCCGCCCTCCCCGCTCAGAGGTAGCCGCGGTAGCCCAACGCGTCGAAGACCTCCCGCAGGGTCGCCCGGCGGGGTGCGGGTATACCCCGGCGGTGGTGTCCGGCCGGACGTGGTGGGCGACATCCTCTCCCGCCGCCGCCGCGGCAGGTTCGATGCGCCGCAGGGCTGACAACACCTGACCCTAACTGGCCTCGATGCCCAGGACGTTACAGGTGATTGAATCGGCTGGAACCCACTCAGGCGGAGACGTAACCGTGTCTTCGCTTAAGCGGACTGCCTCACCGGCCGCGACGAGATCGACGCTGCCAGACGACTCGGCAAAGCGAACACCCTCGGGTCCGCGCAGGGCGTAGTAGATTCTCAGGGTCTCGGTCTGGGGGCCCGGATTGGTTACGGATAGCTCAATCTGGATGTCTCCAAAGCTGTCTAGCTCGACGTATTGACACGTGTCCGAAGCCGACGGTTCGATCGCAGAGTCCGCGAAGCTAAACCCTTCGTCGATTGCGAGAACCTCACATGTCACGCCTGATTCGTCGACCGACGACGGAAGCGGGGCACGGTGTCCGACTCATCCCGGAATCGCTCGTCGGGAGCGGGGAGATCGGCGCGAGCGCTGTCGGTGTGGAAGCGCACGCCTTCGGCATCCTTCAGCGCATAGGTCACGTCTAGCGCTGGGACGTCGCCAAGGGGGTTGGTGAAGGCCAGTTCAGCCTGCATGTCGCCGAAATCGTCACTCCGCGATACGCGCACGCTGGCTCCGACGGGAAAGGTGCAGCTGTCGTGTCGGGTGCAGCCGTCGTGTCGGGTGCAGCCGTGGTCTCGACGAAGCTGGTCTCAGCTGCGACCCGTTCGGCGCTGTTTCAGATCCGCCGAGGCTTGCTTGGGGGGTGAAAGTGCGGGGGGACGAGAAGGCTGGTGACGACCTGCCCTAGCCTCCTGTGTACCCGATATGAGTGCTCGGCTTACGCGTCGACGGAGACGGTCAAGACCCGCGCCGATAGGACCGCCCACAGCAATCCCACGCCGACGAGGAGGAAAGCCGAGACTGTCTCGGTATTCCACGTGAGGCTGCCCACCGCTGACAACGCGATGAGCAGGCGATCAGCGGGATGGAGCAACCGCCGGCGAACAACCACCACGGCAAGAGAGATAAGCCCGAACGCCAAGGCCAGGGTGCCAAAGATGGCGAACTCGACCAGTCCGCTCACAATCATAAGCACTGGGGCCGCGACCAGTAGGTATCGCGCAGCTCGACCGAATCCCCCCGCCCGGTGCAGCTCGCGCCTCAGATTGCTTCGCACGAATACGATGACCACGAGGCCAGAGCCCACACCCAGAAGAGGGAACAGAGCGTTCGCGTTCCGCTCAAGCCCGAACCATCCGGCGTTCATCGAGCCCATCGTGGCTCCTGCCGCGGCGAACAAGACGGCGCCGACCAGCGGTTCCCCACGATCTGGACTACTGCCACTGCACGGGCTTCATATCGCGCCAGCCACTACCGACCACAACACCGATCTAGAGCGGTCTGGACCGGCCCATTGGTTACCACTCTCCCCCCCACCCTGCGACTTCCTACTTCCACCGATTCTTCACCCCTTAAGTGTTCTCTAGGGCCCTCCGAACCCGGCGTGCGTGTTCCCACGCATCGGGCTCTTCACGCTCAGTCGATGGTGAGAACCTCCTCGAGCGGTCCGCGGCCGCCGCCGACCTCATCGCCGAGATGCGGTCGGCCGACGGTGGCGAGCAGTACCGGGCGGCCAGGTATCGGGCGGCCACCACGGACGAGGAGCGGAGGCGGTGGGAGCGGCCGGTTCCGGTCGGGTGCGTCCGCGGCGACCATGACTGGCACCACTGGCCCGGCGGGCGGGTCGAGTGTCGCGACTGCGGCGCCGTCGAGTCGGCGACCTGGCCGACCTAACCTCCGCAGGGCACCCTCGATCGGGGTCGGAAGGGGATACCGATGAGCCGTTTCGATGTCACGACCTTCGAGAAGAACCGGTCCCAACTCAGCCCTCCTACTGAACCACCCCGCAGGCGACCCGTGCCCCAGCGTCACCGGTCGCCAGGGTGATCGAGTCAGGTCCGAAGACGTCCTCATCGTGGGAGTGGTAGCGGACTGGGATGTTGGCGTAGTTGTCCCGGGCGGCGTGGACGATCACTGCGCTGCCGTCCTCGTCGAGGAGATCGTGGATCGAGAAGCGGTCGGTGGTGAAGCGCAGCGACCCCCTCCCATCCAGGTTGACCAGCAGCGCAGACAGGTCGCCGGCATGATCGCCGTGGGTGGTGCCTTGTGGATTGAAGTGTCCACTCGCCGATGTGAAGGGAGCCTCGCAGAGCCCTACCGCGTGGACGTGGAAGCCGTGGAAGCCGGGCTGCAGGCCCCGTACCGTGGCATTCACCGTCACCTTCACCCCGTCGCCTGCGAAGCTGACGGTTCCCACCCTCGTCCCAGTGGCGTCACCCAGCACGACCGTCGCCGAACTGCCCGCGTGGTGGGCCATGGCCACCGGCGCCGGCCCTCCCACCGAGAGCCCGACCAGAACCAACAGTGCCACCGCTGTGGCCGCTCGACCACCCGTCCCCAATGCCTTCATCATGATCCTCTCCTTTTCCCCTTCATCGTGATCCTCTCCCTTGGGTTGTTCGATCAGCATCGAATATACCATTGATCCTGCACCTGTCAACCTGTGTCGGACGTTCGGTCTGATGCGGTTGGCCCCCGCCCCCCGAAGGTCCCCGGGAGGTAGCCTGCGGCGATGCGTGCAGCCGTGTGCGATCGGGTGGGCGAGGCCGGAGCCGTCTCCCTCGGTGAGCTCCCCGCCCCGGTGGCCGGCCCGGGCCAGGTGGAGATCGCCGTCGCCGCCGCCGGGGTCAACTTCCCCGATCTGCTGATGGTCAGGGGTGTGTACCAGTTCCGCCCCGACCCCCCGTTCGCCCCCGGGCTCGAGGTGGCGGGGACGGTGGTCGCCAGCCAGGACGACCGCTTCGCCGCAGGCGACCGGGTGATGGCCTTCGTCAACCACGGGGGGTGGGCGGAGCGGGTGGTGGTGGACGCCCCCGGGGTGGCGCCGATGCCCGACGCCATGCCGTTCGAGGTGGGAGCGGTGATGCCGGTGGTGTACGGCACCGCCATCCATGCGCTGGCCGACCGTACCCGATTGGAGCATGGCGAGACGCTGGTGGTGCTCGGCGCCGCCGGGGGTGTGGGAATGGCTGCGGTCCAGATCGGCCGCACCATGGGCGCCAGGGTGATCGCCGTTGTCAGCTCGGAGGAGAAGGCGGAGGCGGCGATGGCCAGCGGCGCCGAGGCGGTGGTCCGTTACGACCGGGAGGACCTGAGGGATCGGCTCCGTCTCCTGGCGCCCCCCGGTGTCGACGTTGTCTTCGATGCGGTGGGGGGCGATGCCACCGAAGTGGCGTTTCGCAGCCTCGGCTGGGGTGGGCGGCTGGCGGTGATCGGGTTCGCCTCGGGGTCGATCGCCTCGATCCCGGCCAACCTGCCGCTGCTCAAGGGAAGCTCGCTGGTCGGGGTGTTCTGGGGCCGGTTCGCCCAACTGGAACCCGATGCCAACCGGGCCCATTTCGCCACCCTGGGTGAGTGGTGGGGCGCCGGTTCGATCGCCCCCCAGATCACCGGCCGCCACGGGCTGGACGAGGCCGGCGCCGTCCTCCGCCGCCTGGGGGAGCGCAGCGTCGTCGGCAAGCTCGTCATCGTTCCCTGACCGGGGCCGATGCTCGGCGCCGCCCTGGCACCGCGGGCGCGAACCCCCCGGGTCCCGCCCGCCTGGTGGTCGCCATGTTCGCTCCCGGGGTAACGTGGATGGCGCCCACGGGCGGTCAAGGGGGTCCGGATGCATACCGTATACGTCGACTCGAGGGCGGATGACGCCACCAGGCGCCGCTGGATCTACGACGGCCAGATCCTGGTCTTCCCCCCACGGGCGAGCACCGAGGCGCTGATCGCCCATGCCCGGGAGATGATCGAGGATGCCTTCCTCGGGAAGGATCCCCGCTACGCCCAGTTCGACATGACGGTCCAGGAGTACGTCGACGTGGTGGCCCCGCTCAAACCGCGGTTCATCCACAACGACACCACCAAGCGGATGGTCAAGGGCGTGCTCACCGAGTTCGGCTGCGATCTGGAACGGACCTACCAGGACGTGCCCCGGCTGCGGATGGTCACCAGCGACGCCTACCTGACCTCGGGGGTGGGGTACGCCCATCACATGCACCGCGACGTCTGGTACGCCGCCCCCCATGCCCAGCTCAACTGGTGGCTGCCCATCTACGACATCGAGACCGAGTGCTCGATGGCCTTCCATCCCCGATACTGGACCGAGCCGGTGGAGAACGGGTCGGGCGAGTTCAACTACTACCAGTGGAACGCCGTTGGGCGTGGTGCCGCCGCCGCCCAGGTGACCAGCGACACCCGCAAGCAACCCAAACCGCACCACGACATCGACCCCGACCCCCAGGTCCGGTTCGTGGTGCCCGCCGGTGGTGTCGTGCTGTTCTCGGGAGCCCAGTTGCACTCCACCGTGCCCAACACCTCGGGGTTCACCCGCTACAGCATCGACTTCCGTACCGTCGACATCGACGACGTGATCGCAGGGATCGGGGCCCCCAACATCGACAACGCCTCCACCGGCACCTCGCTGCGCGACTTCAAGCGGGCGTCCGACTTCGCCGACATGCCCGAGGACGTGGTCGAGCGGTACGACATCGGCCCCAAGCCGGCGGGCGGCGTCCTGGTCTACACCCCCGGTCCGTAGGCACCCGACAACCCCAAAGACGGGGGCCGCGCCGGGTCCGCCGGTAGCATCGCCCGGCCGAGTCCGCCAGCCGAGGGGACCGCCATGGTGGTGACGCCATTGACCCAGTACGCCTTCACCCACGACGGGGTCACCCGCGACGTGGTGCGGGTAGGGGCCTCCGGACCGGCGGTGATCCTGCTCCACGAGCTGTCCGGGGTGAGCCGGCCGTGTCTCGAGCTGGCCGACCGCCTGGGCGCCGACTTTCGGGTCCACCTCCCCGTCCTGTACGGGTCACCCGTTCAGGGCGACGGGATGGCGGCGGCGTCCCGCATGCTCTGCGTGCGGCGCGAGTTCGCCATCCTCGGCGCAGGACGGTCGAGCCCGATGGCGAGCTGGCTGCGCGCCCTGTGCCGTCAGGTGTCGGCCGAGGCGGGCGGCCGGGTCGGCGCCGTCGGCATGTGCCTCACCGGCGGGCTGGTGTTCTCGATGGTGCTCGATCCCAGCGTCGGGGCGGCGGTGGCCAGCCAGCCCAGCCTGCCGTGGCGGCGGGGGTCGGTGACCATCACCGCCGACGAGCTGGGCGACACCGCCGCCGCGGTCGAGCGGGCGGCGGCAACGGGAACCCCGGTGCTCGGGCTCCGCTTCGCCGACGACCCGATCTGTCCCGGCTCCCGGTTCGACCGGCTGGCCGAGGTCTACACCGCCGAGGGAGGCACCTTCCTGCGCAACCCGCCCGGCGGCGACTATACGGGGAGAGCCCATTCGGTGCTCGGGGTGGATGCGGGCCAAGCACCGGGTTCGGTGGAGACGGTCCGCACCTTCCTGCTGACGCGTCTGGTGGCGGTGTAGTGGCTCAGCCCCAGATCGTCGAGCTGCGCATCCATGGGGTCGGCGGGGGAACCGCCCAGGACATGCTCGGCGACGATGTGGTCCCCATAGGCGACGCCGCCGACGACATCGCCGGCTTCTGGGAGTCCCCAAGGCCGGGGGGCAGCCCGCCCCGGACCCGCCAGGTCTACGCATGGGGCGGGTTCTCGGGATGGAACTTCACCCGCGCCTTCTGGCTGCTGCTCCTTCCCTTCTCGGTGGTCAACATGGCGGGCTGGATGGTCGACCCGGCGGGCGGTCCCCGGGTGACCGCGGCGCAGCGGGCGCTGGTGCGGCTCATCGCCTCGGCGGAGACGGTGCTGCTCATGGTGTGGATGGCGGCGATCGCGTTCGACATCTTGGACACCTCGCCACCGGGCCGGCGCCTGGCCATGGCGGCGGGGGCGGTACTGGTGGTGCTGGTGGTGATCGCCGTCGCCAGCAAGCGCAGTGCCCGCTACGAACGCTTCGGCGCCGAGACAAGCCCGGAGGAGGTGGCTGCGGTCACCGACGACGACCTCGGGTTGACCGACCCCGAGTTCTGGCGCACCGCCGATGTCATCGAGGCGCTGCGGCAGAGCGAGTTCGCCGTGGCGGCGGCGGCCGTTGCCTTCCTTCCCGTCTTCTCGGTGTGGCGGGCCACCGACGCCCTGCTGCCGCTGGCGCTGGCCGTCGCCGCCGTGCTGCTGGCCACGGCGGCGCTGCTGGTGGGGCTGTCGCGTTCCCCCGGTCCGATTGCCACCCTCCTCGCCTGGGCCGGCTGGCTGCTGGCGGTGGCGGGCGTGCTCACCGCCTGGACCGCCGACCTGCCGAATCCCGCTTCCGATCTCGACGGGCTGTGGGCGGCTCCGCTGTGGGTGCTGGCAACCGCCGGGGTCATGGTGGGGGCGCTGGCGTTGGTGGAGTGCACGGCCTGGGTGCGCCGTGGCGGTCGGACGATGATCGACGCCGGGGCGTGGACCACCTCAGATCTCCGCCGTGCCGTGCTGCTCGCCGGGCTGGTCGCCGCCGGTTTCGTCCTGTTCGGTGGCGAAGGCGCCTTCGCCGCCACCGGATGGGCCACCCTGTTCGGGGCGCTCTCGGTGGTGGTGCCCGCCCTGATACTCGTCCTGGGGAGAAGGCGGCGGCTGGGGCGGACGATCTGCTCCATCCTGTTGGTGGCCACTGTGGCCGCCGCCGTCCTGGTGGCGGTCGTCGCCGGCGGCACCCTCGGCGCCACCGGCTGGGCTCGGGCGGTGGCGGGGGCTGTGGCCGCCGCCTATCCGGTCGTGGTGCTGACGCTGGTCAGCGTACGCACCACGGCGGTGCTGGTCTGTGCGATCCCGGTGATCATCGCCGCCCTGCTGGTGGCTTGGAGCGGCGACGTCTGGTGGCTCGTCGTCGGGGCCGTCTTCGCCCTGTCGGCCGTGGCGGTCTTCGCCGAGACCGGAAGGCGGGACCGGTTCCGCTGGCTCCCGGTGACCACGGTGAGCGCCCTGTCGCTGCTGCTGCTGTCGGTGACCTATGCCGGGTTGAGCCGGATCGCCCACACCTGGCTCGGTCCGGACACCGCCCTGCCCAGCGGGCACGGCTGGATCACCGCCGTCTTCGCCGGGATGACCTTGGCCGCAGCTCTCGGGGCGATCGTCCACCTCCTCCACCGTCGCCACGAGGTGTGGCCGGTGGAACGAGTGGTCCCCGAGTACCCGGCGGCGCCCGAGCCCTGCCGGTCGACGATGGCCGCCACCGCGGGGAGGAGGCGGGCCGTCGCCGACCTCACCGGCGCTGTCGACGTGGTGGTCACCCTGGTCACCTGGGGGGCGGTGCTGACCCTGCTGGTCGGCGTGATCAGGGCCGGCCGCCCGGCGCTGGCCCTGTGGTCTCCCGACCGGCTCCATCTCGCCCTCACCGCCAGCCCGTGGCCGCAGTCGTGGAGCTGGCTGACGACCGGCGGGTCGATCGTGGGGGCGGCGCTCCCGCTGCTCGCCATCGCCGCCATCGCCCTCTCGATCCGGTTCGCCGCCGTCCGCCGCAAAGTGGGGGTGGTGTGGGATGTCGGCACCTTCTGGCCGCGGCGGTTCCACCCGTTGGCGCCGCCCGCATACGCCGAGCGCGCCGTCCCCGAGCTGGTGGGCCACATCACCCGGCTCGCCTCTGAGCGGGGCGTCGTGATCGTCGGCCATAGCCAAGGATCGGTGCTGACCCTGGCCGCCGCCCTGCAGCTCGAGGGCGTCGACCCGCACCGGCTGGCAGTGGTCACCCATGGGTCACCGCTGGGGCGCTACTACCGCCGGTTCTGGCCGGCGCTGTTCGGAGGGATGGCATCCGGCGTCGCCGGCTCGCTGCGCCGCGACGGGGGAGGCGAGCGGTTCTGGAACGCCTACCGGCTCACCGATGCCATCGGCGGCCCCCTGTTCACCGGTCCGGACGAGCAGATCGGGCTTGAAGACACCGATCTGCTGCTCCCCGATCCTCGCTGGACCGGCAATGGATGTCCCGATGCGCAGGGCCACAGCGGGCATCTCAGCGACCCGGTCGTGGTCGCCAAGCTGGACGAGCTGGGGGCGGCGACCAGGCCGTAGCCGACGGGCGGTATCATCTGGCTGGATGGGCGGTCCCCGGATCGCACCTTGGCGGGGTCGGTCAGGGCGCCGCACGACGTTGGAGCCGGCACCTTGACGCAGCGAGAAGGCCAGGACACCTCGCCCGACCGCACGCCGGTATCCCTCTATGCCCCCGGCATCTGGGTTGCTCACGAGGATCACGGGCTCGGCGAGGTCGTCGCCGCCGGCTCCGACCGTCTCGCCATCCGTTTTCGTGCCGGGATCGAGTCCGTCGCCATCGACGCCTTCGCCCCGGAAGGCTTCGTCATCCTCGGCCATCGCTTGCACCCAACGGCTCGCCCGGGCACAGTGACGCCGATGGAGGACGAGTTCTACTGGTGCGTCGAGCACGATCGGGTCGAGGCCGACGGGCGCTGCCCCCGGCGCAACCTCCTGGGACCGTACCCGGACCTCGCTTCGGCCGAGCGCGCCCTCGACACGGTGCAGCGCCGCAACGAGATCGCCGACGCTGAGGACAAGCGCTGGGAGTGACCGCAAGCGACCAACGGGAGGGCCGGTCCCCGCGGACCGGCCCTCGTGGCGAGGCGACGCTTCAGCCGATGGTCACGGCGACCACTCGTCGACGGTGAGCCCGACGATCCGGGGCTGCCCGTCCTCGTAGTCGATGGAGACGTACCAGGTGTTCCAGTCCAGCCCCTCGTACTGGGGATCGTCACCCGGGTCGTACAGCCCGACGTAGTTGAAGCCCTCCAGCTCGAACGGGATGGCGTACTGGGGGAGCCGGCCGTTGCCCGCGGTGATCGGCTGGTTGATCGTCACCACCCGGTCGTCGTCGTCGAACACGCTGATCCAGCGGTCGGTGATCGCCTCGGCGAACGTCCTGCTGGGTAGCTCGGCGAGCTGGCTGGGATCGGTGGAGTCGAGCGCCGCCGACGGCCACTTGTAGGTGGTGTCGTCGGTGAGGATCCCGTTCAGCTCGTCGCGGTCGAAGTGGATCGGGGAGGCGTGGTGGGAGATGTACAGGCCACGCTCCGAGATCATCGGGCGGATGTCGCCGTTGTCGTTAATGGCGGCGGCGAAGTCGTCGAGCAGGTCCATTACCCTGTCGTCGTCGGCGAAGACGGACCCGCTGACCACGGCGGCCAGATAGGTGGCGTTGACCCATCCGGCGCCCTCGGGGGTGTTGATCTCGGCCCAGACGGACGAGCCGACGACGGCGGTGTCGCCCAGCCGGTGCACCACGGCCCCGGGGACGATCTTGCCGATGATGGGGTTGCTCACCCCGGCGCCGGTACGCACGTTCAGGGTGTCGTCCGCAGCCACCAGCACCACCCGGCCCAGCTGGGACGAGGCGATGCCGCTGGTCGAGGGGAGGTCGTCCTGGGTCCAGGTCTCGGCGTCGCCGTCGGTGGTCCCGGGCCCGATCGGAACCGCCGAGACGAAGTCGGCGTTGTCGACCGGCCGGTCGAGCACGATGCCCTCGTTGGAGAACACGGTCACCGGCTCGCCGTCGAGGCGGAAGGCGACCTGGTCGATCGACTGGAACTGGGTGAGGGTGTACACCACCTGCGCCAGCCGGCTGGTCATCGAGAAGCTGCCGCCCCCGGACTCGAACTCCCTGGAGAGGTCGATGGTGGCGAGCCCGTCCTCGATGCTGAGCCCGAGCAGCAGGGTGTCGTCGGGGACCGACGACGCCAGCCCCGCTCCCTCCTCATCGGCGGTGGGGCCCTCGATGAGGGCGCGGATGGCGTTGCCGGCAACGGCCGGGGTGCGCACCGAGCGGATCACGGTCGTGGCGTACGTACCGTCCTTGATCAGGTAGACCTCGACGAAGACCTCGGTGGAACCGCCAGGCGTCTGGGTGGTTCCGGTCGGGGCCGACGATGTGGTGGTGGTCGAGCCGTCGCCGCCGCCGATGGTGGTGGTCGACCGGCCCGCGGTCGTGGTGGTGGTGGTGGTGTCCTGCGGGGATGCGAGCGTGCCCCCGCTGCCGACGCCGTCGCCGCCGCATGCGGTGAGGCCGAGGGCGAGGATGGCGATGAGGATGGCGATGCGCTTCATGAGGTCTCTCCTGTGACGTCGTGTTCGATGACATCCTCAGGTTCGGTGGGCGAGGTCTCGTCCCCATCACCGCCCGGTAACCAAGCGGTAACAGGGGCCCTGAGCTCGAAGACCATCCCGATCCCGCCATCGCCGCCACGTGCGGTCAGCGCCGCCCCCATCCGGGTGGCGTGCCGGGCGGCGATGGCCAGCCCCAGCCCGGTCCCGCCGCGGCGAGCCGCGTCCGCCATGAAGAAGCGGTCGAACAGCAGCGGCAGGGCGGCGTCGGCGACCCCGGGCCCGTCGTCGGCGACGGTGATCGTCAACACGTCGCCGGTCAGATCGGCGGCGATGGACACCGACGCCCCGGGGGCATGGGTGCGGGCATTGTCGAGCAGGTTGGCCACCACCCGCTCCAACCCGACGCGGTCGACGGTGACAGGTCGGTTGCCGGCAACGGTGAGGGTGGCCTCGGGGTGACGGTCGGTGACGACGGCCGCCAGGAAGGCCTCGATGTCGATCGGGGACGGTTCGGGAGTGGGTGTGGCGGTGTCCAGACGGGAGACCTCGAGCAGCTCCTCGACCAGGTGCCGCAACCTGCCAACGTCACTCACCAGCATCTCGCCCACCAGGCGGGGTTCGGAGGGCAGGGTGCCCAGGTGCGGTGACAGGATCGCCGCCTCGTTGACCAGCGCCGTCAAGGGCGTGCGCAGCTCGTGGGCCACGTCGGCGACGAAGCGGCGCTCTCGGGCCCGCGAATCCTCGAGCTCAACGATCTTCTGTTGCAGCGATGCCGCCATGTCGTTGAAGGCCACCGCCAGCGCCCCCAGCTCGTCGGCTCCTCGCGGCGGGATGCGCACCTCCAGATCGCCCTCCGCCATCCGGTGCGCCCCCTGTGACGCCGCCCGCACGGGACGGAGCACGGTGCGGGCGATCACCCCGGCCACCAACGCCCCCAGCACCGCCACCCCCAACCCGGCGCCGGCCAGCACCCGGCGCAGCTCGGCAAGGGCGGCGTCGACCTCGTCGGCGGAGAACTCGAAGTAGAAATCCGGTCCCACGCCGGGCCGGGCCACCCCCACCACCAGCACCGGGTCCTCCCCGAGCTCGGTGAACTGGTAGCCGATCTCTCCGCTATCCACCAGCGCCACCAGCTCGGGGTCCAGCCGGTCGGGAGCATCGTCCAGTCGCGGCGACGAGACGAACGGGTCGCCGTCGCCAAAGTCGACAAACACCCCTTCGGTGCCCCGCAGCACGAAGCGGGC
>JBPCMS010000001.1:0-11274 GCA_051002015.1 Acidimicrobiia bacterium | reverse complement strand
GCGATCCTCGGCGAGCGGCGGCGAGAGCCGGAAGGTGTGCCCGAACCCGGCGTCGTGGAGCATCCGCTCGGTCGACTCGAGCGTCGCCCAGAACGACCAGCGGTTGTTCCATGACGCGGTCCCGCTCCGCTGCCGGGCCGCCTCGCCCCGCCCGGCGTCCTCGTCGAACAGGTGCCCGTCATACCCGCCCTGGCGAAGGACCGGCTGGTTCGAGATGTGGGTGTCGACGATCGTCGCCGCTCCGACGCAGCGGCGCAGCAGGTCCATCTGGTCGGTGAGGGGCAGGTGGTAGAGCAGCCCGAGCACGGTGATCACGTCGAAGTCGGCCGGGTCGAAGCGGTAGTGGCGGATGTCGGACCGGATCCAGGTGATGTCGTCGCGGTCGGCCGGGAAGCGACCGGTCCTGACGTCGACCCCGGTCACGGTCCAGCCCAGGTCGGAGGCGGCCATGGCGAAGGCGCCGTGCCCGGTCGCCAGGTCGAGCAGGCAGCCCGGGGGGAGCGGACGGAGCAGGGCGCGGAACACGTCGAGGCGGTCGGTCATCGCACTCCTCTGAGCAGTGGGCTTACATGATGGTCGCCCGCCACGGCCGGTGGCCGGCGAGGAAGGCGGCGACCCTCCCCGCCTCGGCGGTCACCTCACCGCGCACCGGGCGGTTCATCGATGCCAGCGGCGTCACCGCCACCTCGAGCCCGTCGGCCTCGGTCTTCGCCTCCCACACCCCCGCCACCATCCCGTCGACCAGCACCGAGGCGAGCACCTGGGCGTTGCGGGTCTTCATCACCGCGGCGTAGTGGGCGTCGGGGATGATCCGTCCCCTCCGCTTAGGGGCGTAGGCGAGCAGCAGGCTGTCGAACCGGGGCAGCATCCGCACCGGGACCGGCGTCTCCGGGTCGGGGCGGGGGGCGGCGGCGAGGTCGTACACCGTGGTCCCGGTCGGGTCGGTGCGTTCGACCAGATCGGGGGCGAGGGCGATGACGGCGGCCCTGACCCTGGTCACCCTGCTCTCCCCCATGAACGACTGGATGTCCTCCACCGAGGCGGGCCCGAAGGCGGCCAGGTAACCCCTGACCCGGTTCACCCAGGCGGTGTCTGGGTCGACATCGCCGAGCCCTTTGATGATGCGCTCGCCGGCGATGTAGCCGTCCCGGCCGTGGTGGTCGACCCGGGTGGTGGCCGGGGTGCGGATCAGCCAGCTCCAGGCGCGCACCATGAACCAGCTCCCGGTGTCGGGGAGCGACGCCCCCGGCTTCAGGTTGTCGGTCACCCAGGTGGTGATGAAGTCGACGACCTCGGCGTGGGTGCGCTCCTGCTGGGCGAAGCCGATCACGGCGGCCCGCAGCGCGTCCGGGTCGGCCAGCTTGCCCATGTAGGTGTCCCAGTTGCGCCGCTTGACGGCGTCTGAGGCGGCGGCATGCTCGCCGTACTGATCACCGCTGACCATGTGCAGGGTCTGGCGGTACAGCGACGCCTTGACCAGGCGGTGAAGGTCGAGGGCCCGGTGCATCGCATCTGCGGTGATGTCGACGGTTCTGGCCCTGACGGCGAGGAACGGCGACGGGTTGTGTTGGGCCTGGAGCGGCCCCACCGCCTCGACCACCCGCTCCACCGGGGTGCCGGCGGGGAACGACTCGATCAGACCCTGGCGGTGGAGGGTGGCGCGGTTGAACTCACGGATCGATATGGGCTCGGGCATGGCCCACCCAGTCTTACGTATCGGTGGTCGGGTCGGGTATCAGGCATGCCTAACGGAAGGGGTTAGGCGGATTTGCACTATCGTGACCGTAGTAATTAGCTTCTCGCCGGTTCGCCTGAGGAAGGAACCGCCGTGAAGCTGCGAATCGCCCTCCTGCTCGCCACTGCGCTGCTCGCCTCCGCCTGCGCAGGCCCCTCCGACGACACCTCCACCACGGCGGCGACCCCCGACGGCGCCACCACCACGGTGTTCGCCCCCGATGCCGAGACCCTGGTGGTGTACTCGGGTCGCAACGAGAACTTCGTCGAGCCGGTGGTCGACGCCTTCACCGCCGAGACCGGGATCGAGGTCGCCGTCCGCTACGCCGGCACCAGCGAGTTGGCCACCGCCATCCTCGAGGAGGGCGACAACTCGCCTGCGGACGTGTTCTGGGCTCAGGATCCCGCCTTCATCGGTGGGCTCGCCAACGAGGGCGTGCTCACCACGCTCCCCGACGCCGTGCTGTCGCTGGTCCCGGAGCGGTTCAGCGACGGCGACGACCGCTGGGTCGGGGTCACCGCCCGCAGCCGGGTGATGGTCTACAACACCGACCTGGTTTCCGAGGACGAGCTGCCCGGCACCGTGTTCGACCTCACCGAGGCGGAGTGGCGGGGCCGGATCGGCATCGCCCCCACCAATGGCTCCTTCGTCGCCTTCGTCACCGGGATGATCCTGGTCCAGGGCGAGGACGCCACCCGCGCCTGGCTGGAGGGGATCGCCGCCAACGACCCCGAGATCTTCGACGGCAACGGCCCCATCGTCGATGCAGTCGTCGCCGGTGACCTCGACGCTGGGTTGGTCAACCACTACTACCTGCTGCAGCGGATCGCCGAGCTGGGCGAGGCCCCGGCTGAGAACCTGTTCTTCCCCACCGGCGACCCCGGCGGGTTGGTGATGGCCACCGGGGCCGGAGTCCTGGAGAGCTCGGACATGAAGGACGCCGCCGAGCGATTCATCGCCTTCCTGCTCTCCGCCGAGTCCCAGGCCCACTTCCTCACCCTCTTCGAGTACCCGCTGATCGAGGGGGCGGGCACCCCGGAGGGTCAGGTGCCGCTGGCCGAGCTTCCCACGCTCGACATCGACCTGACCGACACCGCCGACACCCTGGAGCCGGCGCTCACCATGATCGCCGAGGCGGGGCTGAGCTAGACATGGCCACGTGACCGTCCTCCGGGCACCCACCGATCCGGCGGTCACCGAGGCGGCGCGCTCGGCCCCCAGGGGACGGACGGCGCCGCGCCTGCTCACCCCGCTCGCCCTGCTGGCGGTGGTGCCCGCCGCCATCCCCACCGGCTTCCTGGTGTGGACGGTGGTCCGCCCCGGCGGCTTCGACGCCGGCGGGTTCACCGCCGGCCGCCTGGTCGAGCTGCTGGTGTCGACCGGGTGGTTGGTGGTGACCGTCACCGTAACCGCCCTCGCCCTCGGGATGACCACCGCCTGGCTGACCACCCGCACCGACCTCCCCGGGAGACGGACCTGGTCGACGCTGGCCGCCCTGCCCCTGGTGATCCCCTCCTACGTCGGCGCCCTCACCCTGCTCGCCTCGTCGGGCAACGAGGGCATGCTCACCCAGATGCTGCGCTCGGTAGGGCTGGGGGCGGTTCCGTCGTTCACCGGGTTCTGGGCGGCGTGGGGTGCGCTCAGCCTGTGGAACTTCCCCTTCGTCCATCTGCTCGCCGTGCCCGCCCTGCGCCGGCTCGACCCCGCCCTGGAGGAGGCCGCATCCGGGCTGGGAGCGAGCAGATGGCGGACCGTCACCACCATCGTCATCCCCCAGCTCAAGCCGGCGCTGACCGGAGCCGCCCTGCTGGTGTCGCTGTACGTGATGTCGGACTTCGGCGCGGTGTCGCTGCTCCGCTACGAGACCTTCACCAGGGCCATCTACACCCAGCTCCGGGGCCGCCTCACCCTCACCCCGGCGCTGTTCCTCTCCGGGATCCTGGTGATCATCGCCCTGGTCCTGGTCTTCGCCGAGCAGCGGGGCCGGGGACGCACCGTCCCGATGGTGGCCCGCCCGCCCCGGCACCAGCGGCCGATCAGGCTGGGTGCCAGGGGGAGGGTGGTCGGGCTGGGCTTCATGACGGTGCTGGTCATCGCCTCACTGGGGATGCCGCTGCTCACCCTGGGGTGGTGGGCGGTGCGCGGGTCCTCGCTGGGCAACAGCGCAGCCGTCATCGCCGGCGAGCTGGTCAACTCGGTCGGGGTGGCGGGTGGGGCCGCCGTGCTCACCGCCATCGCCGCCCTCCCCGTGGCCGTGCTCGCCGTCAGACACGCCAACCGCACCAGCAGGGGGATCGAGTCGGTGGCCTGGGCCGCATACTCCCTGCCCCACATCGCTGTCGGGCTCGCCTTCCTGGTGATCGCGGTGCGGTTCCTGCCCGCCATCTACCAGAGCATCCCGCTGCTGCTGATCGCCTACGTCGCCCTGTTCCTCCCCCTGGCGTTGGCCTCGACCGAGGCCGGGCTGCGCCAGGTACCCGCCAGCCTGGAGGAAGCGAGCAGGAGTCTGGGGATGGGTCAGTGGCGCACCCTGCGGCTGGTCACCGGCCCGCTGGTGTGGCGGTCGATCGTCGCCGGCGGCGCCCTGGTGTTCCTCACCGCCATGAAGGAGCTCCCCGCCACCCTGCTGCTCCGCCCCACCGGGTTCCAGACCCTGGCGGTCGAGGTCTGGAGCGCCTCCTCGGAGCTGTTCTACACTCAGGCCAGCGTCGCCGCGCTGGTGTTGGTCGGGCTGTCGGCGGTGCCTCTCTTCGTGCTCGTCGCCAGGGGCCTCCATGACTGATCTCGCCTCCATCCAGTCTTCGAGCGGGCCGGATACCGATGCCCCGGCCATCCGGGCGCGGGGTCTGACCAAGTGGTTCGGGACGGTCGCTGCCGTCACCGGGTTCGATCTCGACGTCGCCGAGGGGACGGTCACCACGCTGCTGGGCCCGTCGGGATCGGGGAAGACCACGGCACTTCGGCTGATCGCCGGGTTCGAGCGCCCCGACGCCGGCACCCTCGACATCGCCGGGCAGCGGATGGCAGACCTGCGGGTGCACGTCGCCCCGGAGCGGCGCCGGGTGGGGATGGTGTTCCAGGACTCCGCCCTGTTCCCCCACCTCACCGTCGCCGCCAACATCGGGTTCGGCATCGCCAAGGGCCCGGAGCGGAAGGGAAGGGTGGCCGAGGTCATCGAGATGGTCGGTCTCGGGGAGCTCGTGGACCGCCTCCCCGGCGAGCTGTCCGGCGGCGAGCAGCAGCGGGTGGCCCTGGCCCGGGCCCTGGCCCCTGCCCCGACGGTGATCCTGCTCGACGAGCCGTTCTCCAACCTCGACGCCGACCTGCGGGGCCGGGTGCGGCGTGAGGTGCGCCAGATCCTCTCCGACGCGGGCACCACCGCGGTGTTCGTAACCCACGACCAGGAGGAGGCACTGGCGATGAGCGACCACGTCGCCGTGATGCGCACCGGGGCGGTGCTCCAGGTGGCCACCCCCACCGAGCTGTACCGGCGCCCCGCAGACGCCTGGACCGCCCGGTTCCTCGGCGACGCCGACCTGTTCGCCGGGCGGGCCGCCGAGGGGATGGTCTCGATCGGCGCCGGCACCTTTCCCACCGATCTCACCGGCGCCGTGGTGGTGATGATCCGCCCGGAGACGGTTCGCCTCGCCCACGATCCCGACGGCCCCGCCGTGGTCAAGCACCGGGAGTACTTCGGGCACGACCAGCTGGTCACGGTCTCCCTCCCCGACGGGTCGTCGCTGCGGAGCAGGCTCGGCCCCGGGCCCGACCTCGAACCGGGGAACCCGGTGGCCGTCGCCATCGACGAGGTACTCACCTTCCCCGGCTGAGCCGGAGGTTCGCATCCGGGCAACCCCATGGTGCCTCCGCATCTGTCAGTTGTCGATGACCTGAAAGACCGTTCGGTTCCAGTACAGCCGCTCGTAGCGAGCGGCGCCGTAGGGTTCGAGGACGCCCAGATCGACGAGGGACGCGATGGCGTTGCGGTTGGCTTGGTTCGATCTTCCGTAGCGGCGTTGGGCGTCCGAGACGGAGAGGACCGGGTAGGCGATCAGGTCGTCGGCGATCTCGACGGCGAGTCGGGCGCGCGGAAGCGCCGATCGGACCGTATCACCGAGTTCGGCGCGCAAGGCGAGGAGCCGGAGGATGCGGTCATGACCCGACCGGGCTTCGGAGCCGACGGCCCGGGCGAAGAAGTCGATCCACGGCGCCCAGTCGCCGGTCGTGCTCACCGCGAGCAGATGGTCGCGATACTCGTCGGCGCGGTCCTTGAGCCAGGGGGACACGGAAAGAACCGGCGCTCGCAGCGCGCCCTCGCGAAGCATCTGGAGGACCGCAACCAGACGACCCAGCCGGCCGTTGCCGTCGGTGAATGGGTGGAGGGTTTCGAACTGGTAGTGGGCCATGGCCACACGAGCGATCAGCTGGATCCGCTCGATGGGTGCCGGTTCGGTGAGCCACTGCACCCACCGTTCGCACCGAGCGCGCAGCTGGTCACCCGGGGGCGGGGGGATGAAGCGCGCCTCGGCCACCTGAAGGTTCTTCGAGCCGATGAACACCTGGCTCTGGCGGAGCGATCCGGCTTCCGGCCCGTCGCTGGCGGTGCCGCGGACGATCTCGGCTTGGAGCGCCGAGAGCATCCCCAGCGTGATCGGCCGCTCCGTGATCCACCCGAACGCCGCATCAGCAGCGCGCGCGTAGTTCATGACCTCGCGCACGTTGGGAGCGACATCGGCGTCTTGTTCGTCAATCGGGAGCACCTCGGCGGCGAACAGCTCGGTGAGATCGGCGTAGGTGCCCTCGAGGGCGGAGGTGCCGATCGCTTCGCGGCGGGTGACGATACGGGTGACGAGTTGCGGGTTGGGGATGAGACTGGCCGCCGCATCGAGACGACCGAGCTCGGCCATTGCCTCACTGACCGCCATCCAAACGGGCCCGGGAAGATCGACATCGTCGGGAAGGTCGTCCGGGACGTAGGCTTCGGCCTCGTACGGCTCACCGTACCGGGCGTCGTACCCCGAGATGGGGGTGACGCTGCCGATCGGGGAGTCCTGCAATGACGACATGACTTGTATTGTAGGTCCTGAACCCAAGTCTTAGAGGTGAAACTTTGAATTACAGAGGTGGAATCCAAGTCTGGTAGATCGGCGCCAGCGCCAAGCTGTGGTCAGCGCACCGTCTCCCACCTTGCCCGGCCGAGCCGGGGTCAGGAGGTGAGCGTGTCGGCCATCGCGGGGGCGGTGTCGCCGGGGAGCGGCTGGTCGGCGGGCAACGACCGGGAGAACCGGTCGAACAGGGGGCCGGTCATTGCGGTGGTGATCAGCGCCATCAGCACCGCCGCCACCTGGGCCACACCGGTGATCACCCCGGCCTGGACGCCCTCGAGCGCCACCACCAGCACCAGCAGACCGCGGCAGTTCATCAGCACCCCGAGAACGTTGCCCTCTGCCCAGGACATGCCGCCGGCCCTGGCGAGAGCCGCACCCCCGATCCACTTGCCGGCGATCCCGGCGGCAAGGAACAGGGCGATGCCGCCCATCGCCGCCACCGACAACCTGGTGAAGTCGGTGCCCAGACCAGAGAAGGCGAGGAAGATGGGGAGCAGGATCGTTCCCGTCATCTCGGCCAGACGGGCGGTCATGTCGGCGAAGAGCCGCTTGCGTACGGGCAGCACCAGCCCGGCCATGAAACCACCGACGATGACGGTGAGCCCGAGCCGATGGGCGGCGTAGCCGGAAGCGAGCATCAGGATGAAAATGGCGGCGAACAGCCCGGAGTCGAGGCTGCCGCCCGCTCCGTACGGCTGTGCCAGGCGGGCCATCAGCGGACGAACCACCAGCATCATGATCCCGAGGTAGACCACCGACAGGGCCAGCTTGAGAGCCAGACCGGAAGCCGCCTCGCCCCGGGCCAGCGACGCCGCCGCCGACGCCGCCATGAACATCACCACGGTGCACACCGCGGCGGCGGCGATCCCGGTGGCCCCCATCGTCGACAGGGTGAGCCCCTTCTCCTGGAGGATGCGGACCATCACCGGGAAGGCGGTGACCGCCAGCATCGCCCCGACGAAGAGGATGAAGCCGAGGTTCGAGGCGGCGGCCGGCTTGAAGACATCGGTCGCCATGATGGGGCCGATGAGCAGCCCCAACCCCATCGGGATGGCGACCACCCCCACCCCGACGAGGAAGATCCCCTTGAGGCGGCCCTTGAGCACCTCGGCATCGACCTCGAGCCCGGTGAGGAACATGAAAACCAGCAGGGCGACCTGGCCGATCCCGCCGATGATGGTGCGCGCCTGGGCGGGGAAGAGACACCAGGTGGGGCTGGCCACCGTCCCCTCGGGGGCGGCGACCAGCGCCGAGGTGCACTGCATCCACTCGGGGGCGGAGAACCCACCCCACAGCGCCGGTCCCAGCAGGGTGGGCCCGAGCAGCACCCCGGCGACGATCTCGCCCACCACCCGCGGCTGGCCGATCCTGACAAACAGCCCACCCACGAGGCGGGCCATCAACACGATCAGTGCGAGGTCGAGCAGGAGAAACCCGACGACCTGGCCGCTATCGAGAGGCGACATCTCACCATCCCCTTTCGGAGTGGGCGGCGGGCAGGGAGAGCGGGCCGCGCCCGTCCCCCGGTCAGCTCGCCTCGCGCAACCAGGCCTCGGTGGATTCGAAGTCGCTCAGCGTGGAGTTCCACAGCGGAGCCCGCTCCGGGTGGAAGCGGGACCCGATGGGGACCGAGTACAGGCCCTCGTCGTCGTAGGTCCGCTCCCGCTTGAGCAGCCGCCGGAAGTCTCCGAGCGCCGTGTCGAAGATCGGGTCCTGCATCATGTCGTCGTAGATACGCCCGGCGAACACGTCGGTGAGCGGCGACCGGTACTTGTTGTGCACCAGGTAGGCGAACGCCAGCGGGTTCTCCCAGAACGTATCGAGCACGTCCTCGAGCACGTCGATGCCCTTCTCGACGGTAACCATGTAGTCGTGGAAGGGGTCCTGGCTGTCGCGGCCCTTGCCGTCGAGCCAGTCGAGGATCGGGTCGATGACCATGTGTGCCTCCCGTATCGCCACATAGAGCCCGAACGAGAAGATCGGGTCGACGAAGCGGTGGGAGTCCCCGACGCAGATGTAGCCGGGCCCGGCGAAGCCGCGCACCTGAAACGAGTAGTTGGGGACGGTGCGGGCCGGCTCCACCATCACACCCTGCGGGACCCGGGCGGCGAGACCCTTGTTCAGCTCCTGCATCTCGCGCAGCACGAACTCCTGGCGCGGCTCGCCCTGCTCCTTGAAGTAGCCGGCGGGGACCACGATCCCCACGCTGGTGACCTCGTCGTCGATCGGGATCGCCCAGGCCCAGTGGTACTTCTTGGTGTAGAAGATGTGGGTGTTGCCCGGCTGGTCGATGCGTTCGTCGCCCCCCGGGCCCCGCTGGTAGTCGGAGATGTGGGTGAACTGGGCGATCTGCTTGTCGTAGGAGCCGAGGTACTTGGGTCCGGTCACCTTCTTGTTGGCGAGGAAGCTTGCCTGGCCGGAGCAGTCGATGGTGATCTGAGCGCCGATCGAGATCGAGCGGCCGTCGGCGGTCTGCACCACGACACCGGTCAGGGCCCCGTCCTCGTCGACGATGGGATCCGAGGCACGACCGTCGATGAGCTCGGCGCCGCGCTCCAAGGCGGCGTCGATCAGCATGCGGTCGAAGACGCTGCGCCGCACCTGCCAGGTGAACTGGTCGTGGAGCCCCTCCTCGTCGCGGCGCATCACCGGCACCCACCAGTCCGGGTTGCCCTTGGTGCCGAACACGGTCACCCCGTGCTTGACCGGGTGACCGGCGGTCTTCATCTTCTCCTCGAAGCCCATGCCCCGCACCAGGGCACCGCACTCGCCGGTCATCGACTCGCCGATGTGGAAGCGGGGGAAGACCTCACGCTCCACGATGATCGGGGTGATCCCCCGGTCGAGGAGCAGGAGGGCCACCGTAGCCCCGGCCGGCCCCGCCCCGATGATGAGGACGTCCGTGGTTCTGTCCGTGGTCATGCTCGATCCCCCCGGGGGCAGGTAGTGGCGTGTGTCTTGCAAGGCATCAGTGTTTTGGCGGCGAAGCGTATCAGCCCGTCCGGGTGGCGCAATGGGTCCGTTGCCCCAATCGGCCGTGGCCGCCTGGCAAACTTTGAGCGCCTCACCCTGTCAGACGGGGTGAGGCGCTCAAAGTTTGCGAAGACGGCGCCGGGGGCGGCCCCCTCCCCGACCGCCCGTAGGATGCCGAGCATGTCGCTCCGTGCCGCCACCGAGGTCCGACCCGTTGGCGACGGCCGCTTCGAGGCCGACATCCATCCCGGATGGGACATCATGGGCAACGCCAACGGGGGATACCTGCTGGCGATGGTGGCCAGGGCCGCCGCTGTCACCGCCGGTAAGCCCGACCCGGTCTCGGTGACCGGCCATTTCCTCGCCCCCGGCAAGCCGGGACCGGTGACCATCGTCACCGACCTGGTCCGCACCGGGAGGCGTTTCTCCACCGTCACCGCCACCATGTCGACGGGAGACCGCCCCATGCTGACCATGGTGGGGAGCTTCGCCGACCTCGGCACCGGCGGAGGAGACGACCCGGTCGAGCGGCACGTCACCGGCCCGCCCCACCTGCCGCCACCTGAGGATTGCGTCGCCGTCGAGCCCGCCGACACGTTCCCGCCCCCCTTCGTGGCCAACGTCGACCTGCGGATCCATCCCGACGACGTTCCCTTCGTCAACGGGCCCACCGGGCGAATGGTGATCCGGGGCTGGTTCCGCCTTCCCGGCGACGAGCCGGTGGATCCCTTCGGGTTGATCCTGGCGGCGGACGCCTTCCCCCCGTCGATCTTCAACGGCGACCTGCCCGTCGCCTGGACCCCGACCCTGGAGTTGACGGTCCACGTCAGGACCAGGCCGAGCGACGTCTGGTACGCCGTGATCGTCTCCACCCGGTTCGTCACCGGCGGGTTCCTCGAGGAGGACGCCGAGGTGTGGAACCGTTCGGGCCGTCTGGTGGCGCAAGGTCGCCAGCTCGCCCTGGTGCCCACCGGCTGACCGGCCACCGACGAGTGTGGGCCCCGGCCGCAGCCGCGTTGCGAACTTTGAGCGGTTCGCGGGCGCTGGTGGCGCAGGGGCCGCCGGCTCGCCCGGGTCCCCACCGGCTGACCGGGCCGGCCGACCGCCTACGCTTCCCCGATCCCGAGGAGGACAACGTGCGCTCGAGACTGATGACGACCCTTGCCCTGGTGCTCGCCGTGGTGGCGGTCGCCTGCGGCGGCGATGACGACGACACAACCACCAGCGCCGGGGACGGCACCGGGACCACGGTGGCGGTCGGCGACGACTGCGCCGTCGAGAACCTCGAGCTGGTCACCCCGGGCACCCTGACCGTGGCCACCGGCGAGCCAGCCTTCCCGCCATGGGTGCTCAACGACGACCCCAGCCTGGGTGAGGGCTTCGAGGCCGGACTGGTCTACGCCGTCGCCGAGCAGATGGGCTTCACCGCCGACCAGGTGGTGTGGATCGGGACCGACT